>ASZI01000335.1 GCA_000416315.1 Osedax symbiont Rs2
CGCGAAGTCGAAGTTGTAGAAGCGATGATTCACAAACTTGACGATCTTGAACACAAAACTGATGACCTGGAACGTCATATTCGCCACTCACTCTTCAAAGTAGAAAAAGACCTCGATCCTATCGATGCAATGTTTCTCTACAAAGTCATCTCATGGATTGGAGAACTCGCTGACCGCGCACAAGATGTGGGCGGAAGACTTCAATTACTACTCGCTCGTTAGTAGCAAATTCTAAGAGTTACAAAATATGAATATAATCGCTCAGTACGGTGATACTATTATCATCTTAGCCTGTCTGTTTGGCTTTTTTATGGCCTGGGGTGTAGGCGCCAACGACGTAGCTAACGCTATGGGTACTTCAGTTGGCTCTAAAGCACTGACCCTGAAACAGGCAATTATGATTGCCATCGTCTTCGAATTTGCCGGGGCCTATCTGGCCGGTGGCGCAGTTACTGCCACTATCCGCAAAGGCATTATCGACCCAGCGCTGCTGGCAAGCACCCCCGAGTTGCTAATTTTTGGCATGATGTCGGCACTACTAGCCGCCGCCATCTGGCTGCTAGTCGCCACTTTCTACGGCTGGCCAGTGTCTACTACTCATACTATTGTCGGTGCTATTGTCGGTTTTGCCGCCATTGGCATATCTCCGGACGCTGTCAATTGGGGTAAAGTTGCTAAAATTGTGGCCAGTTGGGTAGTCTCACCAGTGACCGCCGGCTTTATTGCCTTTTTCTTATTCAGAACAGTACAAAAACTGGTACTCGATACCGTCAATCCCTTTGCCAATGCACAAAAGTATGTGCCTGGTTATATCTTTCTGGTCGGCTTCATCATCTCTATGGTGACTTTCACTAAAGGACTAAAGCACATAGGATTAGATCTGAGCTTTGGAAACAGCGCGCTTATTTCAGTCGGTTTTGCTTTTGTCACTATGATCATCGGCAAATTAATGCTCAGTAAGATCAAAGAAGACAAGGATGCCGACAGAGACTATCACTTCTCCAGTGTTGAAAAAGTCTTTGGCGTATTGATGATGTTTACCGCTTGCGCGATGGCCTTTGCCCACGGCTCAAACGATGTCGCAAATGCGGTTGGCCCGATCGCCGCTATCGTAGGCATAGTCAGTGCCGGTGGCGAAGTACTGCAAAAAACAGCCATGCCGCCGTGGATACTACTGCTCGGTGGTGCCGGCATAGTCACCGGCCTGGTCATGTATGGACACAAAGTTATTGCCACTGTCGGTAACAACATCACTGAACTTACTCCGAGCCGCGGCTTTGCCGCAACCTTGGCAGCTGCCACTACTGTAGTAGTTGCTTCTGGCACCGGCTTACCTATCTCAACTACTCACACTTTAGTTGGGGCAGTATTAGGAGTAGGCCTGGCCCGAGGACTGGCCGCTTTAAATCTTAAAGTTATAGGCACTATTTTTGTCTCATGGGTAGTGACTCTACCCGCAGGTGCCGGCTTATCTATTTTGTTCTTCTTCATGTTCAAAGCTATTTTTAGCTAGACAACGCCACTGCAGAACGGGCCTGGCAGAGCAATTGCAGGCCTGTTTTAATGCACACTTCAAATTAACCAATACTCCTCTCGACCTGCGTATATAAACCCTGCACAATACAGGCCAATACTAGATAATAGCTTTGGAGCTCGCTGTGCCCGACGTTAACCAATACGTAAACTGGTTTCGCCAATCATCCCCTTATATCAACGCGCTACGCGACAACACTGTTGTAGTAATGTTGAGCGGGGATACCATCAAAGATCCGAATTTTGACAATGTTATTCACGATATAGCACTGTTAAACAGTCTCGGAATGCGCTTAGTACTAGTATATGGAGTCCGGGCACAAATAGATGAGTGCCTGAACGCACAGGGCATAGCCTGCAGCTTTCACCACCGCCGACGCATCACTGACGCAGCCACATTAAGTTGTGCAGTAACCGCCAGCGGCGCAATTCGCACCAGCATCGAAGCTAAACTGTCCATGGGTTTAATCAACACTCCGATGCACGGTGCCAGAATTCGTCTGTTATCTGGAAACTTTGTCACTGCCCGCCCGGTCGGGGTTTTCGATGGGGTAGATTTGTGTCACACCGGTGAGGTCAGACGTATTGACCAGCGGGCGATCAAACAAGCCCTGGATCTTGATTCCATCGTGCTGTTATCGACTATCGGCTACTCGCCCACCGGAGAGCTGTTTAACCTGCCTGTTGAGGAGGTAGCAGCGCAAGCAGCTATTAGTTTACGAGCGGACAAGCTGATATTGCTCGGCGCAGAACAGGGAATCACTGACAGCAATGGCGATACCCGCAGTGAGCTTTTGAGCGGCACAGCACAGCGATTACTCAACCAGTACCGCAATCAGCTGAGCGATCCGAACCAAACACCCAGTGAAGTTTCCCAGCTGTTAGCTACAGCCATCACAGCGGTTGATGGCGGTGTCTCGCGCTGCCACTTACTGTCTTATAAGGTGGATGGCGCAATGCTGGCCGAGCTCTATACTCGCGATGGCAGCGGCACTATGGTCACTGAGGAGTCATACGAGCAAGTGCGCGACGCCAGCGTTGAGGACATTGGTGGAATTATCGAGCTAATAAATCCTTTAGAGGAGAGCGGCATTCTGGTACGCCGATCAAGAGAACGACTGGAAGCAGAAATAGAGCAGTTCATCGTTATAGAAAGAGACAACGCTATCATCGCCTGTGCCGCACTTTACTGCTTCAGCGAGGAAAAAATTGGCGAGCTCGCCTGTATTGCAGTGGACCAGGATTACCTAGGTGGCAACCGCGGCGACATACTGCTTAAGGCGATTGAGCAGCGAGCGCTGGCCAGAGGCCTCAATTCACTGTTCGTTTTAACCACCAGAACCGCACACTGGTTCCTGGAACAGGGCTTTGCAGCCATTACTGTGGAACAGCTTCCCAGGCAAAAACAGCGTATTTACAACCTGCAGAGAAACTCAAAAGTATTTAGCAAACAACTGACAAGCTCTTAATTTAACGACCGGCAAGTGTCTGGTGGGTGCCAGGTTGTGCACATGCCAGCTAAGTTTATGACAGCGCCACTGGCGGAGTGCGCTTTTACGCAGGTCCTGTTGGCTTGATTGCTTAGTACCAGCAGCCATTTTTGTTGCCAGAGGCGCATACAAGCATTATATTCACAGCAAACCAGCCAATAAACCTCTGAAAAAGGAGCTTGTATGCATGTCATAATGGATATCATGGTATCACCGTCGGGTGTAGGGCTATCTATTTCTCCCTATGTCGCACACTGTCAGAAAATATTCCAGCAGGCACAGCTGAACCATCAACTTCACAGTTTCGGTACCAATGTAGAAGGGGAATGGGACCAGGTAATGGCGGCGGTAAAGCGCTGTCATGATGAATTACATGCCATGGGGGCAGTGCGCATCACCAGCCATATGAAATTGGGTACCCGTATCGATCGACCTCAGAGCATTGCCGACAAAATCAGCAGTGTGCAGCAGAAACTCGCTGATCAGCAATAGCTGCAACTGGGTTTCAACCTCTGGGAAAGGTAATACTGAACTTCGCTCCTCCCAGTGAGAAAGAGTCTTCTACTTCCAAATGGCAATTGTAGGCGCTGAGAATATCGACAGAGACACTCAGCCCTATTCCCTGCCCTGGTGCGGCCGAGGTATCTGCCCGCTCACCACGCTGCAAAATCCCCTGACGCATATCCTCAGAGACCCCCGCCCCGTCATCTTCCAAAACAATAAAGACATTCTGCTGATCACTGAAAATTGACACTGCCACTTCTGAGCGGCAATACTTGAAGGCGTTCTCCAACATATTCCCGAGCATCTCCATTAAATCGCGCTCATCGGCATTCAGCTCAACACTGCTATCCAAGTTCAAGATCACCCGCACTTCTTTTTCACGGTATACCTTTCCCAGCGCTGTTAATATCCGCTCGACTATAGGTGTCACTTTTACCGCACCGCGCTTAGCCCCGTCACCCATAGTGTTAACCGCTCTGGTCAACTGATACTGGATGATTTGATCCATACGGCGAATCTGCTCACTGGCAACAATCAGATAATCCCTATAGTCCAGATTTTCACTGGTAGCTCCCTGCATCACTGCTAGTGGAGTTTTTAAACTGTGTGCCAGATCAGCCAATGTATTTCGGTAGCGCTCTCGCTGTACTCTCTCCGCCTTTAAAACATTATTCAGGCTATTACACATAGAGTGAAATTCTAAAACATTTTCATCTTGCAGTTGATCAGATTTGCCGCTGGCGATATTTTCAATCGCAGCTACCATCTTAGTTAAGGGGCTCAACCCCCTGTACAAAATAACGACAAAACAACCGAGCAGCAGCATCAGTGACAGCAGTAGGTAGACGACGAGTGAGGTTCGGTACTGGGAGACCTTCAGCGCCAGCGCAGCCCCCGAATTACTGATAATTAAACGCTGATCACCTCTGACTGACAGACTCAGAAAATATCGCCCCTGAAGCAATTGCAGTGATCTATCTTCGACCGGGCTGTTTATTAGCTTCTGTAAACTGGAGGGGGGAGCAGTAGGTGATGAAGCAGATTTCATCTGCCAAATTAGCGATCGCTGCGAATTGTACAAATACACATTATTATTGGCAGCAATTAAGCTTTGCATCTTAGCGCAGTGATCAATTTGGCTACTTAGCAGCCCAGTGTGATCACTGAGACAGAATGAGAACAAGCGACTCTGCATCTTTAACTGCTGCTCGAGAACTTGTTGTTGTGAAGTGCGATAAGAGAGATCTAACTGCCAGCTAATCAGGGAGGAGATCGCGATCAAGGTTAGCGAGAAGGCAAATAGTAAGCGAAATTTTATCGACTTATATTTGCCTGCTAACCATTCAATCATTGCGAGGTACGTACCAGATCAAATCGATAGCCCAGGCCGCGCACAGTAGTGATGGGTGCCATGGTCTGGTCCGGATCGAGCTTTTGTCGCAAGCGACGAATGAACACTTCTAACACATTAGAGTCCCGATCAAAATCTTGGTGGTAAAGATGTTCAGTTAACTCAGCTTTAGACACTGTTTTGCCCGCGTGCATCATCAAGTATTCTAAAGTGCGGTATTCATAACTGGTCAAATTAATAGGCCGAGTTTCAAAGGCTACCACCCGACCGACTGTATCTAAAGTCAAAGGTCCGAATTCAAGTCCCGGCTTTGCGTGTCCCGCCGCTCTGCGTAACAGCGCATTCAGACGGGCAACTAGCTCCTCTATATGGAACGGCTTTACCAAGAAATCATCGGCACCGGCCTCTAGCCCTTCGACTTTATCTTGCCACTCGCCCCTTGCGGTCAGAATCAAGATAGGGAAGTTACGCTCTGCTGCCCGCCACTGCTTGATAAGATCGACGCCTGAGAGAGAAGGCAAACCCAAATCGACAATGGTCAAGTCATAGTTAAACTCACAACCCATGTACAGGGCTTCTCTACCATCTCCCGTCTCTTCAATGGTGTAGCCTCTTGACTCGAGGCCGCTGACCAATTGACGACGTAGATCAGCATCGTCTTCTACGACCAATAGCTTCATCTCATTACTCCTGTACCTAAGAATTTGTGTTAGTTAACCTAGCGATTTTGTACTTGCTGGCAACCCATCCACTTTAGGGGCGAGCGCTGCAATTAGCACAACCGAGCAGGCCAACTTAATCTTTTTATAGTGTTTTATACAAGGGGAGACAATCCCATTGCAACGTATATTAGTTCATAACTCAAAAGAGTTAAAATTGCCATATTTGTAAATTCAAAGCAAAGTCGCTGTCGCTGTTGTTATCTGCAGCTAGGCAGTCTATAACAATTTATTAGTCATCGTCCAGAATCCGGGCGCTAGCCACTAGCTGAAGCAGCTGCTAAGAGGGAGACATTTATTGATTAGCGATCAAACAACAGCGCCAAACTACTTCACATAAATATATTATTTTTTAGTTAGCACTCAATATAATAATTAGCGGCTGAATCAGAACATATATTACTGAATTCACATCTATTTATTCCACGCAGCGATAACCGACATAATATACAGGGCTGAAACTTAACCTTAGCAGATAAAAGCAGATTATCTGCCAAAATTCTTGCCTAATTCAAACGAATTATTCAACCGAGCGGGCTAGATATTCAGACTACCCTCAACTGTTGATAGCTGTCTCTCAGTCAACTCTGGATCTTCTAAATAGATTCGCGCCGCAACTGCATAGCGCTGATCCTAAGCATAGTAATACAAACCCTGACAGACACCCAGCATTGCAAATTTTGCAATGTAATGAGATTTATATGTCAATATACGCAAAGCAAAATTTGCGCTAGACTTCGCTAAATCAAATATTGTCATCGCCGGGCTAATTAGCGCTTCGATTTTGGCAAACTTTTCAAATGAATAAAGGAACTGCACATGCCTGTATATAGATCCAAGACCTCCACCGGCGGTCGAAACATGGCTGGGGCACGCGCCCTGTGGCGAGCAACAGGCATGAAAGACGACGACTTCAGCAAGCCTATCATTGCTATTGCCAACTCCTTCACCCAGTTTGTTCCAGGGCATGTGCACCTTAAAGATATGGGCCAACTGGTTGCCAGAGAGATTGAAAAAGCCGGTGGCGTGGCTAAAGAATTTAACACCATCGCCGTCGACGACGGTATCGCCATGGGCCACGACGGCATGCTCTACTCACTGCCATCCAGAGACCTTATTGCCGACTCTGTTGAGTACATGGTCAATGCGCACTGTGCGGATGCTATCGTCTGCATCTCGAACTGTGACAAGATAACCCCCGGCATGTTAATGGCCGCTATGCGCCTGAACATCCCGGTGATCTTTGTTTCCGGCGGACCTATGGAAGCGGGGAAAACCAAACTCTCAGAGCACAAACTGGACCTTGTCGACGCTATGGTAATCGCCGTAGACGACACGGCCTCTGATGAGAAAGTAGCGGCCTATGAGCGCTCCGCATGCCCTACCTGCGGCTCCTGCTCTGGTATGTTCACCGCCAATTCAATGAACTGCCTGGCCGAAGCTCTGGGATTAGCACTGCCCGGTAACGGTACTCTACTGGCAACTCACGCCGACAGACGCGAGTTGTTTTTAGAGGCGGG
>ASZI01000336.1 GCA_000416315.1 Osedax symbiont Rs2
AGCAACACTCTGGGCAGTCATAATTTCATCTCAGGTTTCGATTTTTCTTGCAGAGAACAAGCAAGCTAATGCTCGACAAAATACTATCAACTAATTTACATATCAATTCTCATCAACACTTATAGCTACTAATTCTTCATTTTAGTTTATATATGAATTTCATATTTTATATATGTACTAAACAGTAATTTAATACAGTATCCCGGGGTCGATCCTTGCAGCCCAATACCACTTAGATATACTCAATTAATCAAAATTTTTACTGATTGCTATGCAATTATTGCCTCTGTAAATGGCGCAGCTGAACCGCTTGCCAATACCGCTGCACAGGCAAGGGACTTTAATCTATTTGGAATACGAGGTATTAATGAACACCACCAAACTGACACTTGATCAAATATATCAACTCGCCTTTGACTGTCTTAGCGGGGCCGGTGCAAACCAGGAAAATGCCGATGCCGTGGCTAATACGGTGATGCGCGCCGAGCAGGATGGCTCAATATCCCACGGCCTGTTCCGCATTCCCGGCTACGTCGCCACTTTAACCAGCGGTAAAGTAAACCCCAACGCCGACCCACAACCTGAACAAGTCACCCCTGCACTAGTACGTTGCAATGGGCAAAATGGTCACGCGCCACTGGCACTGGCACGCAGTATCGAGATGCTGGTGCAATCGGCTAAAACTTGTGGCATTGCCGCACTTAATTTGACCCATTCTCACCACTTCGCCGCGCTGTGGCCGGAGACTGAAGCTCTGGCGGAGCGGGGATTAGTGGGATTCGCCTGTGTCTCCTACATGCCAGCGGTAGCACCTGCCGGCGGTAAAGAGCCACTCTTTGGCACGAACCCTATCTCTTTCGCCTGGCCGCGCCCGGGGAAAGTACCTTTAGTCTTTGACATGGCTACAGCCTCAATGGCGGTGGGTGAGGTCAAAATTGCCGCCCGCGATGGCCACAAAGTCCCGCTAGGCACTGGCCTGGGACCCGACGGCGAGCTGACCGATGATCCGCAGGAAATTCTCAAAGGGGTGCTGCTACCTTTTGGTGGTTACAAAGGGTCAGCCATTTCGATGATGGTTGAGCTGATGGCCGGTCCTATGATCGGCGAAACCTTAAGCTTTGAGACCAAAGAAAACGACAATGCTGATGGCGGACCACCACAAGGCGGTGAGTTTATCTTAGCGATCTCACCTGAAATCATGGGGGGTAGTGACTGGGCCGAGCACTCAGAAAAGCTCTTCGCAAAACTCGAGGCAATGGAGGGTATTCGCATCCCCGGCCAGCGCCGCCACAAGTTGCGTAACAGTGGCAACATAAGGTCTGTAAACTCTGACCTGGTAGAACAACTGCGTATTCTGTCCGGCACTGCTGCATAATTACATAATGCAGAGATAGCTGAAAAACTGGCCTCACTGAGAGGCCAGTAAGCAGTATTTAATAAGGCATTTGCACTCTACTTTAATCCACCTTTAACAAACCCTGCAACTTTTAACTAGATCAGCACTTACATCTTTCATCGAAGTCAGTGTCATCAACTACTGCTAACTAGGTAAGTACTCACTCCTCCAGCCGATAGCGGCTACCTTGCGCTCCAGCATAGAGGCGATTCTCGACTCGCAGTAACCCAACTCAGCTAGGATTTCTCTGCTGGAGTGGCCAAACTTTTCAGTCGGAGCAACCGCCACAACCATAGCTTCACTCGGTCTGATCGCGTAGTGGTCTATCTGCGTCACACAGTGCCCGCTGGGATGGTTGGGGTAGCGTGAAAACGCATAACTGCCGCTGAACAAATCGACTTTTCCATCAGCGAGACGACTGTATTGATCACGCAGTGTCGCAATAGATTTTGGCTGGGCTGCCGCTATACCGGCACTTTGTAATTTGCTTGCCCAAATTGCTGCAGTGTCAGTTGCAAATGCGTTCTGCAAAAAACTCCTCAAGTCGGCGCTCTTATCTATCCCCGCCAGACCCTCAACTTCGGACAGTATCACTAACTCTGCGTGACTTGCATCGAGAAATATCCAATCATCTGCACACTGATAGAAGTGCGACAGCACATGGTTGCCTAGAGCCTCGCGCCCCGATGGTTCATTAAAATCAGGGCGACCTTGGTAGTCAAAGGCAAAGGGGATCTGCGCCAGATTGGTCACTGCTGCCAGTGAAGTTCTGGCTCTGGTCACCTCACCCGTGCGCAATTTGTGGTAGAGCGAGATACCCATGGCGATGCCCGCGGCAAAACCGCAGTTCACATCTAAAGTGCCTATATGAGCGTGCTCTTCAGGGGTCTGCTCACCGCCAAAACGGCTCATAATGCCACTGCCCGACTGAATGATATCGTCGTAACCTATGTAGTCCGACTTAGGCCCAGGCCTTGGCCCGCCAAAACAATCTAATCGGCAGAACAACACCCCCGGATTGATCGCCTGCAGCGAGTCGTGATCTAAGCCCAGTGGCTGTAGCTGTCGCTGTGGCGCATTGATCACAACCATATCGACCGAGCGTATTAATCGCTGGAAAATTTCACGGCCCTCTGCGGTGTTAATATCGGCAAGTATCTTTTTCTTGCCCATATCTGTTTGAAAAGAGTAGATAATGCCCACCAGCGGATCGTACAGCGGCGTCACTGGGTCCAGCTTAATCACTTGAGCACCAAATCTGGCCATATAAGCACAGGAATGAGGACCGGCTATCACGTTGGTGAGGTCTAAAACCCGTACTCCCTGCAACCACAGACAGTTATCATTAGTCACTATCGCTGCCGCTACCGGGCGGGTAACAACTTCGGCACTGGCGACATCGCTGAGTAATTGCAGCGCCTGAGCATAACTGACATCTTTGCGTGCTCTGGGCGCAAGCATTTGCTCTGAAAACTCTTCCAACCAGGCAATCGGCCCCGGCTGCAACATAGGCCCGTACTCTGGATCATCTACTTCGACCGTTAGTCCACTAGACCTGCTGTGTTCGCTGTGGATCCACTCCTGGATAGTGCGGTGCGAAGCACCTGGGATTTGCCCTTCACCAAAAATAACGTCCCACTCACTGGAGGTTTTAGTCAGAAAAGCTCGCTTCATTTTCTCGCTTATAATAGCGGCCCACTTTTTAGAGAGTGGGTAGACACCTATAGAAGTTTCACTCTCCCAGTTAGCTATAGGCTGGGGCAGGGTTTTAACTTCAGGTAGACCCATAGCAATCAGCTGGTCATAGATGCCCAGTACTTTTAAGGCGCGCTTGGCGTGATTGCGATGCGAGGGGCAGACACAATAGAACATTCGGCCATCGCCGCACGGGTAAGTGCGATAGAAAGGGTCCAGATACTCTTGTAATTCCTCATAGCTGACATCCATGTTTCGCTGCTGCTTGTTGCGCAAGTTGATCTCAGATTCGCGCATCGTGATATAGCGCTCGGGCAAATCTTCGATTAAACAAGAGTTATAGCAGAGCCCCTCCATTAGAGCCGCGGCAATAGGTACTTCAATGTGGTCGCCACAGCCACTTTTTTCGCGCTGTAACAGTGCAAACACTACTGAACTGGTAGCCAGAGAGGTCGCGTAAGAAGAGCCCAGCGGCAGCGGTGAAAAACTCGGATTCAGGCCCATCAACACTCGATTGTAGCCCATGTCGGTAAAAGCACCGGAAGTAGCTGCCACTATCGCCTCTGTGGCTTTCCACTGACTGCGCAAACTATCATTACTGGCAAAGCCCGGTACAGATAATGTAATAAGCTCAGGTCTGAGCGCACGCAGCTGCGCGAAGTCGACACCCAATCGCTGCATCACACCGGGGCGAAAGCTCTCTAAAACCACATCAGCTTGAGCTATCAACTCTAATGCCTGAGCCAACCCCCGCGCGGTCTTTAGGTCCAGACGAATACAGCTTTTGTTACGCTGCAATATCGCATTGGCAGGATGATCCCACTGCGCTCCACCGGGTGGATCTATATGTACCACTGTAGCGCCAAAATCTGCCAAGGTCATAGCCACTGCTGGCCCCGCGATCTGCTGACCAAAATCTACCACCCTGACACCCGTCAACGGCAATTTGTTGTTATTTTCCATACTCTGCCTTTACCTTGAGTCAACGCTAAAAGCGCTGTCGAACTGTTTTTTTGTAGTTCGGATATTAGGCAGTGCCAGGCACAACAACCAGCAATATAAAATCGTCCTTTGACATTGTTTTATTTATAGCAGACTACTATTTAATGACATCTTAGGCCAAGCAATTTTATTAATTCCTTCGGCCATAAACATAACAGCACCTAAGGGGTGGTTTATTTTTCTTTATTTATACATTATGATCTATAACAATAGAAATCGTATCACTATAGCATGATAGTGAAATTTCCTGAGCTGCCTCTGCTTATGCTCTCAAAATAAAAACTACGGAGTTTATATGTCATCACAAATTATCTTGCCGCGTATTTTGCAAGTAGGTGAAGGGGCCAGCACAGCCATTCCCGATGTCTTAGAAAGCCTGAACTGCCAAAAGCCACTGATTATTACCGATAAAATGATGGTGCAATTAGGTTACGCAGAAAAAATTCAACAGTACTTGTCAGTCAAGGGCATGAGCGCCGATATCTTTGACGATACGGTACCTGAGCCTACCGTTAGCTCTATCCAGGCAGGTGTCGATAAAATCCGCAATGGTAATTATGACAGCATCATCGCCTTAGGTGGTGGCAGCCCGATCGACAGCGCCAAAGCTATCGGCATTTTAGGAAAATTCGGCGGGCAGATGCAGGACTATAAGTTCCCGCGTATTGTCAACGAGTCCGGCCTTCCTATTATCGCCGTGCCTACCACTGCCGGCACCGGTTCTGAAGTGACTCGCTTTACTATTATTACCAATGAGCTGACAGACGAAAAAATGTTGTGTGTCGGTGTAGGTTTTATGCCAGTCGCCGCATTAGTAGACTACTCTCTGACATTATCACTGCCAGCGAGAACTACCGCAGATACCGGTATCGACGCGCTGACCCACGCTATGGAAGCTTATGTCAGCAAAAAAGCCAATTTGTACAGCGACTCCCAAGCGTTGGCGGCGATGCGCTTAATCGGCCCCAACTTGCGAACCGCCTATCACGATGGCGCTAACAAAGACGCCCGCGAGGCGATGATGCTCGGGTCTACTTTAGCGGGAGTGGCTTTTTCCGCCGCCTCTGTTGCTTTAGTGCACGGCATGAGCAGACCTATAGGTGCAGCTTTTCACGTACCGCACGGACTGTCCAATGCCATGCTGTTACCGGCGGTCACCGAATATTCCATCCCTGGGGCAGAACAGCGCTACGCCGACTGCGCCAGAGCTATGGGTGTGGCCACTGAGCAGGACAGCGATCAGCAGGCAAATCAGAAATTGTTACAGGAGCTTCGCGCTATTAATGACGAGCTGCAAGTACCGACACTGGAGCAATTTGGCGTAGAGCGTCAGAAGTTCATGGATTTATTGCCACTAATGGCTGAGCAGGCACTGGCCTCAGGATCTCCAGGCAACAACCCGAGAGTGCCGAGCAGCGAGCAATTAATCGAAATATATAAGCAGCTTTGGTAGATTATTTAATTTTTAGGAGAGTTTAAAATGAACACAGTAGGTCACTTGATCAATGGCGAAATTCGCAACGATGTACAGCGCAGCCAAAATGTATACAACCCATCTACAGGCGCAGCGATTAAACAAGTAGCCCTGGCCAGCAAAGAAACGGTCGAGCAGGCAATTTCCGCTGCCGAACAAGCTTTCCCGGCATGGCGCAACACCCCTACCGGCAAGCGCGCCGCGGTAATGTTCCGCTTTAAGCAGCTGTTAGAGCAAAACGCTGACAAGATCTGCCAGATGATAGGTGAAGAGCACGGCAAGATTAGCCATGATGCAGCCGGCGAGCTACAGCGCGGTATCGAGTGTGTGGAATATGCCTGTGGAGTCGCTGAACACTTAAAAGGCGAGCACAGTAAGAATGTCGGCCCGATGATCGATTCCTGGAGTGAGTTTCAGCCACTGGGAGTAGTGACAGGAATCACGCCTTTTAACTTCCCGGCGATGGTGCCACTGTGGATGTACCCGATGGCAATTGCCTGCGGTAATACTTTTGTCTTAAAGCCGTCCGAGCGCGACCCGAGCTCTACTTTGTACATCGCCCAACTACTGGAGGAAGCGGGACTGCCACCGGGAGTAATGAATGTGGTCAACGGCGATAAAGTCGCCGTCGATGTATTGCTTAGTGATCAACGCGTTAAAGCGGTGAGCTTTGTCGGCTCCACGCCAATTGCCGAATACATCTACACCACTGCCAACGCTAACGGTAAGCGCTGCCAGGCCTTAGGTGGTGCTAAGAACCACGCTATTGTGATGCCTGATGCAGACATGGACAACGCCGTTAATCAATTGCTAGGGGCTGCTTTTGGCTCATCTGGCGAGCGCTGTATGGCACTGTCTGTGGCCGTCGCAGTCGGCGACGAAGCGGCTGATAGCTTAGTGGCAAAAATGAGTGCGGCGATGCAAAGCTTAAAAGTCGGTGCCTACTCAGATAGCAGCAACGACTTTGGTCCTGTTATCACCAGCGCCCACCAGCAAAAAGTTGTCGGTTACATCGACAGTGCCGAGAACGATGGTGCCAGCGTGGTAGTTGATGGACGCAACCCGCAAGTAGCGGGCTATGCTGAAGGTTTCTTTGTCGGTGCCACACTCATCGATGGTGTAACCACTGAGATGCGCAGTTATCAGGAAGAAATTTTTGGTCCGGTATTACAGGTTGTCAGAGTTGAGAGCATGGATCAGGCGATGCAAATCATCAATGATCACGAATACGGCAACGGTACTTGCATCTTCACCCGCGACGGTGAAGCGGCGCGCTACTTCTCTGATAATATTCAAGTGGGCATGGTCGGCATCAACGTACCGTTGCCCGTGCCTGTCGCCTATCACAGTTTCGGTGGCTGGAAGCGTTCGCTGTTTGGTGATTTACATGCTTACGGACCAGATGCGGTACGTTTTTACACTAAACGTAAAACCATCACCCAGCGCTGGCCTTCAGCGGG
>ASZI01000337.1 GCA_000416315.1 Osedax symbiont Rs2
CTTACCACTTACGACTTACGTCTAACAATCTACTCAACCTGCACAGCACGAGAGCTCGGTCACCTCTGTAGTAAAGGTTTGCGCGCAGAGCTTGATCCCCTCCACCATGGTTAAGTAGGGGAACAACTGATTCGCCAGATCAGTCACTGTCATCTTATTAGCTATTGCCAAGACAGCGGTTTGAATCATCTCCGAGGCATTTTCAGCGAGGATTTGCGCCCCCAGTAAACGCCCGCTTTGCGCATCACAGACCAGTTTTACAAAGCCCTCTGTCTGAAAATTTGCCAGTGCCCTGGGGACATGTTCTAAACTTAAGCAGCGGCTGTCAGTCTTAATCTGCAGCTCTTTTGCCCGCTGCTCAGTCAGACCTACAGTGGCAACTTGAGGGTCGGTAAAAATAACCGCTGGCATACTGCTAAGATCCAGTTGTGCCTCTGTTCCGGTCATGTTCAGTGCAGCTTTGCTACCTGCTGCTGCCGCTACATAAACGTACTGCGCCATTGTCGCACAGTCACCTGCTGCATATATATTGTTATTCGAAGTCTGCATCTGTTGATTGACCTTTATCGCACCACTACTGTCGGTGACCACCCCCAGTGCAGCTAAATTCAGCTGTTCGGTATTGGCATGGCGACCGGTACTAACTAATAATTTATCGGCGTGCAATAGCTGCTTATTGGTCTGCATAGCAAATTGTTGACCATCGTGGCTGATGCTGAGCGCCTGCGTATTGTGCAAAATATCAATGCCCTCGCTGACAAAACACTTAGCCAGCTGCATGCCTAATTCTGGCTCCTGACTGTAGAGCAGAGTATGCCGCGCCACTATGGTCACTTTGCTGCCCAGACGCCGATAGGCTTGAGCAATCTCCAGCGCCACTACCGAGGAGCCCAACACCAGCAGGTGATCGGGCAGTTTTGTGGCAAACAAAGCTTCAGTGGAGGTCCAGTAAGGTGTCTGGTGCAGGCCGCTGATAGCGGGTATAGTAGGTGTAGAACCGGTGGCAATAAGAATCTTGTCGGCCGCTAAATGCCGCTCACTACCTTTGCTATCAGTAACAATTACCCCACCCTCTGGCGCCAGATGTGCCCGTCCGTGCACTAAACTCAGAGCCGGATTAGTCTCCAGAATGTGCTGGTACTTAGCTGCACGTAACTCATCGACACGCAACTGTTGTTGGCGAGCTAACAGCGCCCGATCTAAAAGCGGCTCACGGTTACCCAATCCCGAAAAGGGATTATTGCGCTGTTGCTGTGCTAGCTGTGCCGCGCGAATTAATATCTTGGAGGGGACACAGCCAACGTTCACACAGCAACCACCAATAGTATCACTGGCTTCAACAATAGTGACCTGAGCGGCATTTTTTGCCGCTTTGATAGCGCATGCAAAAGCAGCGGAACCACTGCCAATAATAACGATTTTTAACTTGTCAGCGGCCTTGTCCAGTAGCGCTTTATCAGCCGCTTTGTCCTGCAACTGGACTGTATAATTTAAGGCCTCAATGGCAGTGATGACCTGAGCACTGGAAAACTGTTCAGCTGTTGAAACTTGCGCCGTTGAATCGGCAAAACTGACTTTGACACTAATGACTTCAGGCAGTGCATTTAACGCGACTTCTATTGCCCTGGCACAGCCTGTGCAGCTCATACCTTGAATCGAATAACTGTTCATCTGACACCTTCTATACGCAGCTGGATATTACCTATCTGGCTTGTTGTTTGGCTTTTTATCAGACTCAAAGCTGGGTCACTTTAGCCTCTTGAGTACTGCACTTTTTGTTAGCCGGGGCAAATATATCCCACAGCGATACCATCATCATTAAGGCCAGTGCAGCATAAATAATGGCGTTGCGGTGTTCGTACATAAAAAAGCCATAGAAGGTAATCAAGACAATGCCGGGACCTAACATCCCCAAAGCACTGCGCCGCCACTGGCGATGCTTAAACCAGCCCAGTGCATTGGTTAGCAATACGATGCCGGCAAATAGTGGAAATAAAGTAGAGACAAACAAACTTTCCCACTGTGCCAGAAACCCCAGTCCTAAGACAGAACCTAAACTGGCTATGGCGGGAAAACAAAAGCCGCAACCCATGGCGGAAACCACAGTTCCCAGAGAACCGGTTTTGTCTCCCAGACGGCTGAAAAAACTCAGTAGATCACTCATTATCGGTACACCCATTTAAACATTAACAAATAGCCCACCGATGGGCGGCAAGCTCTGATAAGCGACTTTCAGTATAAACTACGTACCCAGGTACGTAGTCAATAGTCAGATCAGCTTATATTTTCAAGGTTAACAGATAAACATTTTAATCTTTGCTGCTCGCTTTAATGAGCAAGGCCAGCTAGAGCAGCAGCGGTATAAACATGAGTTCAGCGAGCTGCAGGCTAAATCGGCTAATCAGAGATGCCAACTGAGCAATATAGCGGCTATCGCCGATCTGGATTGGCGGGACTTAGCTTATTCAAAGGCCCCTCTGACAATAATTTCACCCTGACGTTTGTGCCAGACTCCCAGCGCCATTACATCACTAATTTGCAATTGTCGATCCAGCACCAGCAGATCTGCATCAAAGCCTGGAGCTATCTTGCCTTTGGAAGGTAAGCGTAACAACTGGGCGACATTGCTGGTTAACATCGGCAGTATTTGACCCAGAGAAACCGATAGCTTGTGCGCCGCTATCACTGTTTCTATCAAGGTTTGGGCACGACCAAAGTCCATACTTAAGAGATTTCCACTGCGATCAAAATCGGGCAGACAACCGCCGCCATCGGAACTTAGTGTGATGCGCTCAACTGGCAAGCCTTGATCTATGGCGATGGCTACCGCTTGTGCGGCTTCCCAGCCATTCTCAGACATGCCTTGCGGGAAAGCGGTGATATCTATGTAGCAACCTTGTTTTAACAGCTCACAGGCACTGGCAAACAGCGCTTTGTTGCGATTCACATGGGTGGGATTAAAAGTACGCGGCGGAATCTCGGTTTCTTTAAGCGCCCTTTCGATCAATTCCAGTTTGCGATCACCATCGCCTAAGTGAAAATGAATCACTCCAGCTTTCTTAGTCAGCAGGCCCGCCACATGGGCTTCACTGGCCAGGCGTACCACTTCATCAAAAGTCGGCTGACTAGAGCGGTGATCGCTAATAGCAAACTCACCGATGCCGATGACCGGATCTAAGAAGACAATGTCGCGTTTAGCACTGCCTAGCAGTGTCGTCAGTGGATAGTGATAACCTCCGGTCCAGCAGTAGGCGCTCATCCCCTCTTCGCGCAATGCGTAAGTGCGTGCAACTAAACTTTCAATGTTTCTGGTAGTGTCATCAGTACCGAGCAAGCCGACCACAGTCGTGACCCCTGCCCCAGTAAAGTCACTGATCGGTACTGGCGGTACTTGAGTGGCAAACCCCACTTCGCCACCTCCGCCGGTAACATGTGCATGGGCATCGATAAAACCTGGGGTTACTCGCGCCCCCTGCAAATCAACAGTTTCAACCTGAATGTTCCCAGTGATGTTAAATTCTTCTTTATCTATGGCAACAATTTTGCCACCGCCAATCAGTATATTTCTCAGACCTACAGCTTCAGGGGTATATAAATCGGCATTTTTAATATAAATCAAGGTTTCTTCCCTACAAGAACATGTTCAAACTAAGGCGATGTTAGTGCTTTCGATCATAACCCACACCAATATGCTGTTGTTGTAACTTGCCGTTAGGTTTAATGTAATCATCTAATAGTTGGGTATTTAGATCGCTCTGCACACGTGGATATCTGGGGGCCGGCCTGTCGTTAAGTGTCTCGTGCTGCCAGCCCTGAGTCAGCTGTACAAAATCATTACAGAACTCTTGTGAATACTCCAGACAACCGGATAATATTACATCCAAATAACTAAAGGCGATGGGATAACTCGGACAGGGGTCTATCACTTTATCAGTTTGGTATAGCCAAATTTTAATCTCGCTCTGCGCTGGGGATAAATCCAGCGACTGCTGATAAAACTCTACTTGAGTGCTATCCACCAAGACACGTTGGTAGCCGCCTTCGCGAATATCGAAGCTGCTTAATTCAGCTTCATCTATTTCTACTAACACACCGTTGCACGCCCCCAGTGGATTGGCAACTACGACGACAGAGCTCATACCATAGGCTGTGGAGATACGAGACCAATGCCGATCAAAACCTTTGACTTTGACTGCAACCGCGACACCTGTTTCACCAGTAACAGTCCGTGAGATACTGTTAATTAAACTACCGTAGCCAAATATAAAATGTCTTGCTGACTTGTTCTTGTTGTGGTGCACAATGATTTCCTAATTTATTTATCCCAAAAGTTATAGGTAATTCTATAGCAAACAGGTTTTATATAAACCGATAATACTGATCAGCAGTAGTACTGAGCCGATAAAACGCTCACAACTATTGAAGTACTGGCGCTTGTAAATGTGCTGCTCTGTGCAATCTGCTTTAAAAACTAGCATCTAATCACTCTATAGCAACCAGGCCTTATATAAACCGATAATACTTATCAGCAGTAGTACTGAGCCGATAAAACGGTAGAAAACCGGCGTACTGGCATTGAGCAGTTTCAAATGAAATTGCTGCCCTAATACATGACCTATGGTGACTAGCGGTAACAGCCATAAATGCTGCAGCCATTAAAAATCACCCCCCGCCAGTGCAAAAGCACTCACTTTGATCAGAACCAGGATGAACCAGAGTACAAACAAAGTATCACGGAGCTTTTCTTTGGCTACATGAGAGGCAAATACCGCCACTATTAATGGCGCGCCTATCAGAGAAGCGCCGCTGATATAACCTCCGAGCATTAAAAATATGGCGTCAAGTATCTTTGAATTACTTTTAAAAGGACGATTCAATACATAGCCAATGGCATACACAAACACCACCACAAAAATGATACTGGTCATCCACTTAGCAGGCATAGTTAACAGGCCAAAGACTCCGATTAACTTAGGAATTATCATCACCAACAAGGCGTATTTCAGGTATTTCCAATCGATAGTGGCCAAGTTTTCACTCTTAGCCCGACCTCTATTTACTTTTCGGTGATTGGTAATCGCCATCCACGAGGAAAAAATCAGCAAATGTACTGCGATCAAAGGCAGAAAAAGCAGTGGATCATTGTGAATTAATAGTAAAAAAGGCAGTGCCAGTACTGCGCCGCCAAAACCTAAACCAGAGCGCACAAAGCCGCTCCAGACAAAAACTAATCCGATCAAAACTAATTGGATGGGTGCCAATTGCTCCATGTATTGTTCTCTTCTGCCAGTTACACAGCTGCAGCTTTGGACTGCGCTATTAGTTTCTTCAGCTCTGGTAATTGTATAGGTGCCAATTACTGCATGCATTGCTCTCTTCAAACGCTTTCTTTTATCAGTTACACAGCCGTAGTGCTGGACTCTGATA
>ASZI01000338.1 GCA_000416315.1 Osedax symbiont Rs2
CCCGGCTATCGATCAAGCACTGCTCGATTATATGCAAAAACGCAAAGCAGAATTCCCTGACTCCAACATTTCTTAATAACAATGCACTACAGCTTGCTACCGTTAGTAGCAAGCTGTATTGCATCCAACACCTCTGCACTCTTGCAAGCCCCTCTATTTACTGAACATTACTGAAAACTTAACACTTCCTACTGATGACTTCTCATCCCAGTTCAGCACTTACTACTAACGACTGACCTATCACTACTCGCGACTGCAATAATTAAAAAGTATTCTGCCGGAGAAAAACTGTGTTAATTTGACTATTATTATAATAACCCGTTGTATAAAAGAGAATAGCGATGCCCTCAGAGCCCAAACCGACACTTCGTTTCGGTTTTTTACTTGTACCTCAATACTCTATGATTGCCTTTAGCTCAGCAATTGAACCGCTACGCATGGCCAACCGCCTGGCAAAACAGACCCTATACCAATGGCCGGTACTTACTATAGATGGCAATCCTGTGCCTGCGAGTAATGGTTTAATGGTCGCTCCGGATTTTTCTATTGATGCGATTGAGCAATTAGACATTGTTTTTGTCTGCGCCGGAGTAGATGTATCTGATACCTATAGCAAAGCGCTGCAGTCATTGCTGTGTAAAATACAGCGGCAAAAAATCAAACTTGGCGGACTCTGCACTGGCAGTTACCTGCTGGCCCGTGCCGGGTTGTTGGATGGTTATCGCAGCACTATCCACTGGGAAAACATGGCCAGTATGCGCGAGGATTTTCCCTCGGTGCTGTTGTCGGATGAGCTCTATGAGATTGATCGCGATCGCTTTACCTGTGCAGGCGGCAGCGCTCCGCTGGATATGATGCTTACTTTAATCACTGAAACTAACGGTGGTAAGCTGTCGGCGAATATTTCCGAGCAGTTTATCTGCGATAGAATACGCGGTCGTCACGACCGCCAGCGAACCCCTTTGCAACAGCATTTAGGATCAAGTCAGCCGAAATTGATTGAAGCTATCACACTGATGGAAGCTAACATTGAAGAGCCAATGAGTATCGATGAACTGGCCAAGCTAGTCGGCGTATCGCGCAGGCAGCTAGAGCGGCTGTTCCAGAAATATTTGAGCTGTGTGCCGACTCGCTACTACATGGATTTAAGGCTAAATTGTGCTCGCAGACTATTGCTGCAAACGGCTAAATCAGTCATCGACGTATCACTCGCCTGTGGCTTTGTCTCACCACCGCATTTTAGTAAATGCTACCGTGACTATTACGGAATCCCTCCCAGAAATGAGCGCCAGCGGCGCCTGGAAAACGCCCGAGACTAGCGTCAGCTATAATAACTGGGCTAAATCTCAGGATAGCACTTATCTAGAGCGTGATCTGCGCCTGCCACGGGCGCTACCTTGCTCAACGGTAGCCACTTTTTTCTCTGGCAACTTTACTACCTTGGACAATTGTACAAAGGGATCACTCTTGTGTGGCAGCGCCATTGCGGCAACAAAATGATCCTGAAACTTAGCCTCTATGGCTGTTTCAATCTTCTCAACTTTGTCCAGCACTGTAGCTATCAGCTGACGTTTTTCCCTGTTCAGTAAAGCGATTCGCGCACCGCTACCGGCTGCATTACCCACCGCTGTTACACGTTGCAAATTACAATCCGGAATTAGCCCCAACAACATCGCATATTTCACATCTATATGGCTGCCAAAGGCCCCCGCTAAGCCGATGCGGGCAACACTACTGACACCCATATGATCCATTAGCAAACGAATACCGGCGTACAGTGCTGCCTTCGCTAACTGGATCGCCCGCACATCGTTTTGGGTTAGCGATAAGATCTTTTCTCCAGTGTGCAACACATAGCTGTAGGTACGATCATTAGGAACCACCCTGCTACTTTTTTTAGCCATTTGCGGATCTATGACACCATCAGTCGATATCACACCGGCGAGGTACAGCTCTGCGATCAGTTCAATAACCCCAGAACCACAAATGCCGCTTATCTTCAGTTTACGGGTGCCCGCCGCGAAATCGGCATGGTCTGACCACAGATCGCAGCCAATAACTTTAAATCTAGGTTCTAGCGTCTGCGGATCAATGCGCACCCGTTCAATGGCACCGGCGGCAGCGCGCTGCCCGCAGCTGATTTGCGCTCCTTCAAAGGCGGGTCCGGTTGGGCTGGAAGCTGCCAGTACCCGGTACTTATCACCCAGTACTATCTCAGCATTAGTACCGATATCCACCAACAACGTGATTTCATCGGCAAGATCTGGGCGCTCTGCCAAGATCATCCCCGCTGTATCTGCACCTATATGTCCGGCAATACATGGCAGAATGAACACTCGAGTGCCCGAGTGTAATTGTAAGTCTAACTCGCTAGCTTTGAGCCGCAGTGGCATCTCTGTGGCTAGCGCAAAAGGGGCGGTTCCCAAAGGCGTGGGATCAATTCCCAACAGTAAATGATGCATAATGGGATTGCAGACGATGCTCAGATCAAGAATTTGCTGGCGCTCTATTTTAGCTTTTTTAGCCACTTGCGCGCAGAGCTCTGCCAGTGTCTGGCGCACTGCAGTACACATTTCAAGCTCGCCACCTGGGTTCATCATCACGTACGAAACCCGGCTCATTAAGTCTTCACCAAAGCGAATCTGCGGGTTCATGCTCGCAGCGCTGGACAAGACCTCACCCGTTTCTAAATCACACAAATGCGCGGCAATAGTGGTCGAACCCAGATCTATCGCCACTCCATAAGCACGTGTTTGCACCCCCGGCCAAACGGCGATGATATCAGCGCTTGGGTCCGTATCTACATAGACAGCCACTGTCACTTCCCGGCCGCCTTTCGCCAGTGCCCGCTGCAACTGCTGGATAGCGGATAAATCACTACCCTGAACACTAACCTCATGTATTTGTTGCAATTGTTGTTGCAACAAACGCATATCGGAAGCAGGCTGTTGCATGCTCGGTTCTGGGACTTGTAGCGAATACAACTGCACACTAGGCTTGATACTGGTTGTTAACTCCCCGGCCTCTTTGACAATATGCTGGCGGTGCAGCTGGCTGTCGGCAGGCACATCAATGACCAGGTCACCGAGAATTAAAGTGCTGCAGCTAAGGCGTCGGCCGGAGCTTAAATCCAGTTTGCGATGTTGCTGCTCTAATTCGCTGAGGGTCGACAGATGTTCTGAAACGGAGTGAATACCGTGCTTGGGAAAATCACCAATACTGGGCACAACCTGACAGCGGCTGCAGATGCCACGACCGCCGCAACTCGACTCTAAATCGACACCCAACAACTGAGCGGCTTGCAAGACACTAGTGCCCAAGGTAAATTCGCCACGCAAACCGCTGGGAGTAAAAACCACAGCGGCTTTTTTTCCACCGACAACTTCTGCCGGTTCATTAATGTCATGCACGGCGACGACGACTCCCGCGACGACCGCGAGCTCCCTCTGCTCCCTCAACATCCTCCGCAGGCTGCCTGAAGTGCTTGATCCAATTAGCGCAATCCGGATCTCTGCCCATCATTACGTCAGCACCTAAAGTAGCAGCCAACACAGACGGATGCAGTGGATTAGTAATCGCTGAAGTCATGCCTGCTTGGATCGCCATGCTCAAAAAAGCCGCATTGATGCCATCTCGGCTAGGCAGACCAAAACTGATATTAGAGGCGCCACACGTGGTATTTACCTTTAACTCAGTACGTAGACGATGTACCAGTTTCATCACTTGTAAACCAGAGTTATTAATAGCTCCAACGGGCATTACCAGTGGGTCTACTACTACGTCGCAAGCGGGTATACCGTAATCTGCGGCGCGCTGAACAATCTTTTTAGCCACTTCGAATCGAACATCAGGGTCTTGAGAGATACCTGTTTCATCATTAGAAATGGCCACCACTGCAGCGCCATACTTTTTCACTAGTGGTAATACTTGCTGCAGTTGCTCCTCTTCCCCTGTAACAGAGTTACCCAGCGCTTTGCCTTTGTAGACTGAAACCCCCGCCTCAAGTGCTGCCACAATCGAGGAGTCAATACACAGAGGGATATCAGTGAACGATTGAATCAGCTGGATAACTTCAGCGAGAATTTTTGGCTCATCAGCTAAAGGTATACCGGCATTAACATCCAATATATGTGCACCAGCGGCAATTTGTGCCAAGGCGTCTGCCTTTACCCGGCTATAATCTCCGGCTTTCATCTCCGCTGCTAGCATTTTGCGCCCGGTCGGATTAATTCGCTCACCGATTAACACAAAAGGACGCTCGAAGCCCAACACTGTTTCTCTTGTCGGCGAACTAACAATAGTATCTGTCATGATCTTGCTCTCTCCTGTAACATTTTTTGATCCCGCCCCGGGTACCAGGGAACACGCCCTTGTAATACCCCTGAGCTCTTGATTATTTCAGGCACTGATTCCTCCTGACGATAAGCCATCACGTGGATGCCACTCACTCCCTCTATTTCACTGAGTTCCTGAATTAGCTCAACACACAGCTGTTGTCCTTCTTTCTTTTGGTCTTTAGCGCCAGCCAGGCGTTCAATAACCGCATCCGGTATATAGATCCCAGGTACATTGTTGCGAATCCAGTTGGCGGTGCGCGCAGATGCCATAGGGCCGACACCCGGTAAAATAAATACTTTTTCCAATAAGCCTAAATCTCGACTGCGGGCCATAAACTCTTTAAAGCGCGGCACATCGAAACAGTAATTGGTTTGAATAAACTGAGCCCCTGCAGCGATTTTTTTCGCCAGTCGATGGGGTCTAAAATCCAGTGGTGGAGCAAAGGGGTTAGAGGCCCCACCTAAAAACACTTTTGGTGGATCGCTGATCTTGCGGCCACTGAGGAATTCCGCTTTGTCTCGCATACCGCGAACGGTCTCCAACAGCGACATACAATCGAGATCAAATACCGGCTTGGCCTGTGGGTGATCCCCCGCCTGCACACCGTCCCCTGTCAGACAGAGGATATTTGAAACCCCCATAGCAGCGGCCCCCAGTACATCTCCTTGAATGGCGATACGGTTTTTATCGCGACAGGAGACTTGCATGATTGGTGCATAGCCAATTCTGGTCAGCAGTGCACAGATTCCGACACTGGACATGTGGCAGTTTGCCCCCGAGCCATCAGTGGCGTTCGCAGCATCCACATAACCGTCAAAAAGCTCGGCTCTAGCATAGACATCTTGCGGGTTAGCGGAGTCCGGTGGTGCCAGCTCGGCTGTCACCGCGAAGTGACCGGCGCGCAATACTCGCTCTAGACGTCCGGCGGAGCTGTGACCAGGGAGAATCGGTAGCATTTCTCCCGGTGTAGGTTCATCGTGAATAACCATTATTATTGCTTCCCACTGCTATGCTCAGCGGTGCGCTCTGTCACTGCCTGCTGTTGAACTTCTCTAACCCGACTAAGCCAGGAAGAGCTATCTTTTTTACTGAAATCCACGGGTAGCTGGACGGCTAAAATACGCTCACCCGTTTGCATTTTACGGTTGCCGTCCCAGGCTTCCATCCAGACACAACGCATATCTTCTTTAACTTCGCAGTGACCATTTTGTCGCACTCCGCCACAGGGACCATTACGTAGGTTTTTCGGGCAATTCATAGAGCAAGACATGCCCGTTTCACTAAGCGCGCACTGACCACACATTTTGCAGTCAAACAGCAAACCTTTGCACAGCTTCTCAATTTTTGCGACCGGACGCTCCAGGCGTTGGTAGCCAATTTTCTCCCACAGTGGATGCAATTTAACAATCAGCGTTTCAAAACCCTGATAAAATCTATCTAAACCACCGGCATGACGCACAGCCCAGCGACGAACACTATACATTGACTACTCCTGTTAACACTGCAGGTACACCTTCGTAGAAAACTACTGCACTAACTGCATCGGTATTTTCTGATTAAAAGCGCTCAGCGCGTGACCTAAACCGCCGCTGCCGCTGTATTGGTATTGATACTCCAGACCTAATTTCACCGCGGCCTGTTGTGCTTGTTGTTGCAATTTTGGATCATCACTTTGGGCGAGATACAACAACTTGCGATAATTTCCAAAATACACCGGTAGCAGCTCTGGTTTTCTGTCCAGCCCTAAGCCACGAATCACCAGCCGATCAAAGTGTCGCACTAGAAAATCCGTCAGATAAAAGGTGCCTAATTGCTGCTCCTGGAAATCAGCGAATTGCCGAGATCCCGCGTAAAACTCGTAGCAGTGCGCTCCCGGGAGACGCTCGACATTTTCTCTCTCTAACAGTGCATCTAACAGACCTCCCGTACCACAATCCGCATAGCCGACAAAGATCTGTTGACCGCGCTGTTTACCGACATCGATTAACTGCTTTACCGCCGCCGGAATTTTCTCAGGTCTGTTATGCAACTCAGCGGTAATGGTCTGTATTTCATAGTGTGACCACTGATTGAGCTTGCAAAAATCTAAGATTTCGCGCAACAGCGCCGAACAACAGATCAGTAGCGCCGGGGCGATTGCAGTAGGTTCTGAAGCGGCCATCTGCTTATCCTCTAGATCAAGCTGCTCGGCGCTGAGCAACCATTTCTTTAGCCATTTCTACAGCGATAGCGGCATCGCGACAATAGCCATCAGCCCCCACCGCATCGCCAAACTCTTGGTTCAGTGGGGCACCGCCGACTAAGACAATATAATCGTCACGCACTCCCTGTTCGATCATTGTGTCTATGACCACTTTCATATAAGGCATAGTAGTTGTTAACAGTGCAGACATGCCCAAGATATCCGGTTGATGTTCTTCCAGTGCGGCCAGGTACTTCTCTACCGGGATATTGATTCCAATATCTATGACTTCAAAGCCGGCACCTTCCATCATCATCGCCACTAGATTTTTACCAATGTCGTGGATATCGCCTTTGACCGTGCCTATGACCATCTTACCAACAGATTCTGCACCGGTTTCAGCCAGCAGCGGTCTGAGAATGGCCATGCCACCTTTCATCGCACCGGCTGCACTTAGCACTTCTGGGACAAATAAAATACCATCGCGGAAATCGACCCCCACTATGGTCATACCGCCAACTAACGCTTCATTAAGTACTTTGGACGGAGACCAGCCGCGCGCTAACAATAAGTTTGTGCCCTCGATAATCTCCTCGCCCATACCGTCATATAAATCATCGTGCATTTGTTCCACCAGCTCATCGTCTGCTAGCGTAGAAAGGTCAAGATCGTCATCATCGTAATTGTCTTCAGACATAGGTAAAACCCCAAGGTTATTCGTTGCGCTGGCGGCGCTAAACTAATTGGGTTTTAGAGTAAGATTTGACAGCTTTCGCGTCTAACAGTGTTGCGACAACAATTTATTGGAAAGCGACACAGCACATTAACGGAGTAATTTAACCAGCTTTAAACAACAAGGGTTAACACTGCTCAGGCAGAAACATAGACAAGTGATGATTAAAGACAACGCTTTAACGGCGGCTGGACTGGAAGGGATTGTGATTGCAGCCAGTGCTTAGCTGCTAGTATGGGGAAGGTTCAGCTTAGCGAGCCGGAGATACCCGGCCCACTATTTATTACTTACGACTTACGACTTATCATTAAGGAAACATCGGCTGCTGTTGCAGGCCCAGAGTCTCATCATAGCCAAACATGATATTCATGTTCTGAATCGCCTGACCGCTGGAACCTTTAACTAAATTATCTAAGGTTGAGAACAGCAATACCCGCCCGGGTACCCGGTCTTCTGCTACCGATAACAGGCACTGATTAGAACCCCTGACATACTGTGTACCTATGCCCGCCCCCTGCTCGAGCAAGCGTACAAAAGGCTCATCCTGATAGGCCTGATTCAATACTTGGCGAATGTCTTCAACGCTAGCCCCCTCAGCCAGGTTGGCATAAGTAGAGACAAACTCTCCTCTGTTCATTGGAATTAAATGCGGGGTAAAACTAACCATTACATCATCACCCAGAGCCACTGAAAGCTCCTGTTCAATTTCCGGGGCGTGACGGTGTCCGGCAACACCATAGACACTCATTCCCTCACCGGCTTCAGCAAATAATGTATTTTGTTTCAAACCGCGTCCGGCGCCGGTGAGCCCGGACTTGGCATCGATAATAATAGATTGATGATCTAACAATTTTGCTTTCAACAAAGGGATCAACATCAACAGTGCCGCGGTTGGGTAGCAACCCGGGCAAGCGACCAGATTAGACGCTTTAATTTCCGCTCGGTAATGCTCTGGCAATCCGTAGACAGCTTCTTTTTGTAACTGCGGTGCAAAATGCTCATGGCCGTACCACTCTTTATAAGTGCTAGTATCACGTAATCTAAAATCTGCCGATAAATCTATAACTTTTACTGATCGCGGTAATGAAGCGACAATTTTTTGAGTGGTTCCATGTGGCAGACCGCAAAAAATCACATCCAAATCAGCCCAATTTGCCTGCTCTATTGTGATCAAATCCGGCAGTTGCATAGCCCCTAAATGCGGGTAAACATCGCCATAGCGCTTTCCGGCATGACTATTGGCGGTCAACACTGATAGCTCCATATGCGGATGCGCAGCAGCTAAACGTACTAAATCTGCCCCGGTATAACCAGATGCGCCTAAAATACCTACTTTTATCGTATTATCTATTTTCATAAAACTCTCTTTTTACCGGCAGACAAAGCTAACAAATTTTTAAAGGACCGTAACAGCTCATTAACTCAAGCGCTTCCCTGACAACCAGCAAAAAACCCACAGACAGATTGCGCTACTGTATTAAATACAGATAGCTTTTGCCATCGGGGGAGCAGATCTGACAGGGGATAGACAACCAGATTAAGGCCAGGAGCCATTATTACAAATTGCTGGCAAACAGGCAAAACCTTATACAGAAAATAAACTTAGCGGCGACAACAGTAAAAAATGTCAGCAGGGTCTTAGTTACGCAACACTGTGACTTCATTAAAACCAAGTTGCTCGGAAACTTTAAGGGCAGAGTGATAACTTTTATATAAGCGCAACCCCCTTCTCTGTAAGGTAAGGTTTTGCCACTGCCCATCCTCACTATAGCGGACAGAAATTTTATAAAAGCCATCGGCCTCGGTAATGCGGCACTCGCTGATTAATCCATTGAGTACATCAAAGTGAATATCTGCATATTGCATTGGCATTACCTCTTAGTGAAATTGACCCAACTTAAACATATTAACAGTCTGCGCTAGCGTATTTTTCTTAATTTGCAACGCAAACTGCGAAAACGCAGCAAATAACATTCATCAATGTAAGCATTTTTATTGCCCCTCCTGGCTGACCACTGCCCCCATGCACTACTAAGGTGATACAAAACACACAGATAACAAAAATATAAGCACGACAAAGCCAGCTGTTAGACAAACCTGTAAAGCAACGTTCATTAGAAACTATCGGTACTGTCTGATCGAGACATGGAATTGCCTATTTAGTTTACTATAGGAAACAAAGTTTCATATTGGGGAAATATTTGCTATATATACAGTCTTTTTATATTTCGGCTTTAAGCAGGTAATTTATGATGGCTTCAATTGATCAACTTCAAGCTGCGCGCAACGCGGCGATAAACTCTAGTAGCGATGGCGCGCCAGATGCCACCAGCAACCAATTTTTTGGTGTAGGTCCTATCACAGACATGACCCAAAACGAGCTAGATGCACGCTTGTTACGTTTCGAATTTGATGCCTGGATCGAAGCAAACTATCCAAAGCTAGACGATCGCGGCAATCAGATCGGTAGCTTCACCACCGCTGAAATTGGTCGAGGCATGCATCGCGGTTACCCTGCAGATAAAGTGCTCAACGACATGATGCGCGAAATGCATCGCTACTTTGGTTTTCCAAAACAAAATAAAATGGCCATTGGCCTGGGCGGTGGTCACAGTGGTTTCACTGCGACAGCACTGCACATGATGAGTGCTAATGATCCTTCGCAGTTAGTCTTTGTCGACACGCCTAAACCTGAATCCGAGGCGGCCAAAGCCGGTGGATTCTTTCGCCAGTCATGGGGTATTCAGCTCACCGAACTACAGCGCTATGCAAGCAATGGCGACGAGAGCCGACTACACTTTGCACAAGGCGAAGGCAATATTCCAAGTGCTAGTTTTTTACAGCAGCAGGGAATTAAATTATTCTTTGGTGTCGGTCACGAGACCACTGGCGCAACTACTTATACAGAAGCAGAAATTGTTAACTTGCTAGAGTGGATCGATTTAGACCCACAGCAACACCACGCAGTCATAGACGCGACCTCAATGTTAGGCGCTATGCCCTGGTCCCCGGATCTAGTGCAGCAGATGCTAGAAAAGTGCAACATGTTTATGCCGTTCCAAAAAGCCATTGGCGGCGTCTCCGGTTACTACGTTATCTCTTTGACCCCTGCGGCAATTAACCTGATCAATAATAATCAACGCCAGCCATCCTGGGCGATTCCAAGACAGCTGAAAATAGCAGTGCCAACGGATGCCAGCGCACCTCTAAGCGGTGAAATTTCTACGGCTATGGGTCCTATTTACGATCCGCAGACAGATAAAATGCTCGGTGGCATTATCAATACTTACAGTACTTTGGCGTTCGCTGAGACCACCTTTGGCATCTTGCGTAATGAGAAGAACATTGGTGACGTACACAGCCTTAACCAGCGCGCGATGGATAACCGCCAGCTGGTCAATAACTGGATCGATGCCAACCCACTGTTTGAACTTGGCGTTGCCAACCCAGAAGCTCGCGGTACTGCAGTGACGCTGCTTAAAGTGACAGATGCGGATATTGATGATGATGCAGTACACCAGCGTATTGTCGCCAAATCCAAGCAAATGCTAGGTTATGAGGGTATCACTCATTTAGATGGCAGCCACGAAAAAGGCCTGGATGTCGCACGTTACGTCAATGCTTTCCCCGGATCTCCGGGAGACTATCGCGCCTGGATCGGTGGCATCAGACCACAGGCAGATATCAGTGCGCTGTTAGAAAATATTAAATTCGCTTACTTGCGCGCTAAAATTGCGGTTTTGGAAGAGCTTCTCACTGACCTAGGTGGCAGTTTCGATGCCGCCCCTAGTAGCCAACAGAGCACTGAAAATGTCCGTCAGGATGACCCTAAAAGAGCCTACAAAGTGTTAGTAGCGGACCTGATTGGCATGAAATTTGACGCCCAGGGTCAGGCTGATTACAGCGAAGTGCAGCAGTACATTACCGCCAAAGGTGGTGTTTTCCACACGGGCGCTATCGTTGAAGGTGCTGAACTAGAAGCCGGCAAAATTCACTTTTTCTATCAACCGGATCTGAGTCGCGAACAAGAATTGCTAGAGCAAACCAGTGATGCTCAGTACGACGCCACCATAGCGGCGGCAACTTTCTTCCCCGCAGCTGCCAAGTTTAGTTTGGGCGGTGTACGTATCGGCGCAGGCACTGGCAACATGGGATCAAGCAGCTGGGGCGGTGGCAACGGCGAGGGTGGCATTGCGCCATTGATGAACACTCCAAGCTTTAATTCCAGAGCAACTGCTCAGGCAGCTTTTAAAGCGCTGCTTAAAGTGCTACCTGATCTACAAGTGCAGCGCATGCACGAGTTGGTCGTTGAAGGCGATTTTGATACTGGTAAGAATCTGGCCCAATACCCAACCACTAAGCTAGAAGGTAAACGTTTAGCGGTAATAGGATATGGAAATATAGGCCGTGAGGTGGCGAAAATCGGTGCTGCTTTTGGCATGCAAGTTAGCGTTTACGCAAGGCCCGCACATCAAAGCTGGATAGAGTCGGAAGGATTTGAATACGCCGCCAGCATTATAGATGCAGCCCGCGATGCAGATGTCATCAGCCCGCACACAGGCCTTGGAGCACTTAATGCTGACACTGGTCTGTTCAGCAACGCCGGTCTGATCGATCAGGCAGTCTTCGCAGCGATGAATCAAGGCGCGGTACTGGTCAATTACGACCGCGGTGAAGTGGTAGACATCGAAGCGCTGGATGCGGCATTGGCCAGTGGTCAGATTCGCTACGCGGCAATCGATGCTGATTTGTTTAAAGACCCTGTCAGTGCAGAGCTCAGTGGCCCTATGGTCCCTTATCGCAACATCTATGCCAAACACCAGGGCAAAATGGAGCTGCTACCACACGCCGCTGCCGATACTGAGCACATGTCCCGGGTAGAGGGGGCTAAGCAAGCGGTAGATCAGATATTTGATGTCATTCAATATCGCAAGGTTACTAATCTAAAAGGTGACCTCCCGGAAAATTACACTAGCGCGGGTGCTAAAACTGTTAACGGTGTTGGCAAAGTTAACCCTTTGCAACTCGCCAGCTTAGACGAGCAGCAGATGCAGCAATTACGCGAATCTGCTCAGCAAATGGCTGCTTTTTGGGGTGCGATCAGCGCCACTAAAGACCCGGCACGTCGCCAGCAGATGTTGCAGCAATACGGTTCAAATTTAGTATTGCAATCAAACACTTATTCTACAACGATGCAAAAAAACGGTTTACAGGGGCCTTTTTCCCAATAGACCCCTAAGTTTTTGCAACCTTTTAAAGCTCCCTTAGGGAGCTTTTTTATGCCGCAAGAACAGTGGCGAGAGATACCGGTTAGGAATATCTCTGATTTGTCGGCTGATGATTAATTCGGGTATTTATCGTAGATACATATTCGATCTTTGCTGATATCTTTAAACGGTCATTTACCTGCCTTAGTAGCCGGTTATTGATATCTAACCTCAAGGGCGCGGCTCTTGAGGTTTAAATTTTTCTGGGCCGGACTAAATCTATAACCCCAACGAAAACCTTCAATCAATGGCCTGTATGCTGCTAACTTAGTTCAAACTCTGCCAGGTTCTGCTCGATATATTGCTGCATTTACTCTTTTAAGCATTTCGCTTTGGCGTTGAGCAAATGAACACGAGAGCAGAGCGCAAACAACTGTCGCACGAGGCCCTGCCATTGGACTGACACTTGCTGTAACTCACCGCTTTGCAACTGCGTATGTACTTCACTGACGGGCAAGAGCGCAATGCCCAGCCCATCCACTGCAAATCTGGCAAGTAGGCGTAAATCATTCGATAATTTACACCAGCAACTGGCCTGCTAACACAGTAACGGCTGCGCCGCTGATTTTCACTCTGCCCCCTACCAGTTGCAAGCTTAAATCGCCACCGCGTACCGATGCCTGCCTGGCGGTTAAATTTGTCTTGGCTAAGCGCTGTGACCAATAAGGTGTTAACGCACAGTGCGAGGAGCCATTGACCGGGTCTTCATCAATGCCTACCCAAGGGGCAAAATAGCGAGAGATAAAATCATATTGGCCACTGCTGTCGGCACAAGTGACGGATACGCCCCGCTCCGGCAGTGTTAACAGTTCAGTCATGTTTGGTTTAATAGCTAACAGCTGTTGTTCTGTCTCTACTTCAAACAAGTACTTAGCGCCAAACTTTCCCGTATAGATTGGCGATATTGCCAACATCTCAACTAACTTTGCCGGTGCATTCACTGGCTTAGGCGCCGTTGCAGGAAAGTCCAATTGAATCAGACCTAGCTGTTGCTCTGCGGTTAATACTCCCGCTCTACTTTGAAATACAATTTTTTGCCCTTGTGCCACATAGCCATAGTGCCAGAGCGCATGAGCACTGGCCAAAGTTGCATGACCACAAAGTTCCACTTCACGCTCTGGGGTAAACCAGCGCAGAGATAGGCTCTGGCCATCATCAAAAACAAAGGCAGTTTCTGACAAGTTCATTTGCGCTGCCACTGACAGCATCCAGTCATCGGTTCTAGCTTGGGTTAAAATGCACACCGCCGCCGGATTGCCACCAAAGGCATCACTGCTAAAAGCGTTGACATGATAGAGAGGTATTGACATAAGTGAGCGCCTTGTCGTTACTGAAATATACTGTAATCCTGCAGAGGGTAACATACAAAATCAGACACACTGAAACGACTATTCGAACCTTGCAGGAATAGGCTATGAGTCACAGCGCAAATCCCTGTGTATTATTCTGTTATCGAATTAACTAGACTAGCCCGAAAGGAATTTATGCGCATACGGATAAAATAGGTGAGCTTTGGTCAATTTGAGTGTGCTATCAGACAAGGGTCTAATTGATCTTTAATTAGAATGTCGCTATTCATAAGGAAACATGAGAACACCCCAGAAACACATCTGTCCATGTTCCCGCAATCGAGTAACAAAAATTAACTCGTTTCTAACACCCCAGCGTAGGAATTATAGGTAATAACATGAGCACTGATAATATGAAAGAGCACCCATTCATCCTAAAAGTTAGCTGCAATGCCAGTAGCGGAATCATCTCTGGGGTCACCAGCTTTTTAGCCGAGCGCGGATGTTACATTAGCGAGCTTTCGCAATATGACGATGAGGAGAGCGGTCAGTTCTTTTTACGCGCAGTTGGTTACATTGAGTCAGGCGAAAGCACTTTAGAAGATCTGCAGCTGCAATTTGAGGATGTAGCTGAGAAATTCGATCTGACCTGGAGCTTGTTTGATGCCAACAGCGCTACCAAAGTGCTGATCATGGTTAGCAAGTTCGATCATTGTCTGGACGATCTTCTCTATCGCCTGCGCAAGGGTGAACTGAACATGGAAGTGACAGCGATTGTCTCTAACCATTTGGACTTACGCCCTATGGCTGAAAGAGAAGGTATAAGGTTCATCTACCTGCCTGTCAATAAAGAGAACAAACGCGAGCAAGAGCTGGCACTGATGGATATTGTTGAAGAGACAGGCACACAATTGGTTGTGCTAGCCCGCTACATGCAGGTACTTACCGACAACTTATGTACCCAGTTAAAGGGCCGTGCGATCAATATCCACCACTCTTTCTTGCCGGGTTTCAAAGGTGCTAAGCCTTATCACCAGGCGCACGTGCGCGGGGTTAAACTTATTGGAGCCACCGCCCATTACGTTACTTCCGATTTAGACGAAGGACCAATCATCGAGCAGTCAGTGCAGCATGTTGATCATACTTATAGCCCGGAATCACTTGTCGCTGTAGGTCGCGATACTGAAACTTTCGCCCTGGCGCGGGCAGTTAAATTGCACATTGAACACCGAGTATTTCTGGATGGTAACAAGACGGTCGTGTTTAAGTAAATTAGGCACAACTCGTTAAACTTTATCATTACAGCAGCTTAAGACCTAGAGTGGGTCTTGGGCTGCTCTGGTTGAACCAACATGGACAGTGATACACCTGCGATAGCCGATACGATAGCCACTAAAACAGCAATGGCTGTAGCTTTAAAAAACCGTTTCAGCATTACTCAGCTATCTCAATTTTTTTGCTAGCATTGATTGGTTGTCCAATAAAACTAAAACTTCTGCTCAGACAATTTAAGCAAATCGTTAGGTTAAACATTCTCTTTCTGCCTATGCTGTTCGGCTAGATTTTTTGCCATTCTTACAGCGTTATCTCTACTTGTCGCTACGCCGCTATGTAAGGTTTTACCGTCTTTGATAGCTATTGTGAACTGAAAACAATACTCATTGATTTTAACGATGCTGCCTTTTAGATTCCGTTTCATTAGGCTACCTTTTTAAGTAACACTTCACAGACAAAGTCCATGAGCTTAGGAAACTGCTGTTTATACTCAGCTTTGCAAAGCAACCTAACACCTTTGAAAATTTGCTTTTCACCCTTTTTCATCCTCTTCCCTGTTCCAAAGCTAGCTGGCGGTGTCTTCTCAAATGGATGATAGAGACTTCTATCCTTTCCAATTCAACATCAGTCGCCTTTGTAAGCTCTTTACGAACACCCGCTCTACTGCTGTACCACTTGTCCTTAGTCATTGGTTCAACATCTCTATTTATGTGCAGATCTTTGAGAAGGCATTCAACTGCGTTAAGTGCATCAGCGGCAATCTCTTGCACTTGAGCAAACTCTTGTCTACTGACTTCAGTTTTCCAGCTATTCACTAGTGTTTATTCCCTTTTAGCACTGTTTTGGAAACTATCTTTCCATTTATGATCTTGAT
>ASZI01000339.1 GCA_000416315.1 Osedax symbiont Rs2
CTGGGCTCTGATACTAGTGTTGTTATTGGCCGCCAGATATTAGGTAAACCTGAATCGGAACAACAAGCTGTGGATATGCTAATGTCATTGTCGGGAAATTGGCATAAGGTGATGACAGCGGTAGCAATACTTAATCGAGAGAAACTGCGGCAGATTGTGGTTTGCTCCCAAGTGGAGTTCTGTCAGTTAGATGAACAAACGTGCCGTCGTTACTGGTTGACCGGTGAGCCTGCAGATAAAGCGGGAAGTTATGCTATCCAGGGGATAGGCGCGCGTTTTGTCAGGCAAATACGAGGAAGTTACTCAGCGATAGTCGGCTTACCAGTGGCTGAAACAGCAGAGCTGTTAGCGGAGTTTGAAATACCAATCTGGAAATTTTAAGTGATAGGTGCAGTACCAAAGTTTAGTAATGCTGCACTGCATAGAAAAGGGAAGTAACTGTGGCGAGCACTATTGGCGAAGAAATACTGATCAACTTTACTCCGATGGAGACCCGGGTCGCCATCATTGAAAATGGTATGCCTCAAGAAATTTATGTAGAGCGTACCAGCAAGCGCGGCATCGTTGGCAATATCTACAAAGGCAAAGTGGTAAGGGTGCTGCCAGGGATGCAGGCGGCATTTGTAGAGATTGGGTTGGCGAAGGCTGCCTTCATTCATGTGGATGAAGTTATATGTAAGGATTTATCTGTCGAGGAAAAAAACCGTAGTTCGATTGCTCACATCTTGAAAGAAGGGCAGTCGTTACTGGTTCAAGTAACTAAAGATCCTCTGGGGACTAAAGGCGCCAGACTCACCACGCATATCTCAATTCCCTCCCGATATCTAGTCTACATGCACAATAACAGCCACGTCGGAGTCTCTCAGCGCATTGAAGATCCGGTTGAGCGCGAGCGTTTACGCAGTACTTTGATCAGTACTTTGGAAGAAGATGATGCCGAAATGGGTGGCTATATTTTGCGCACAGTGGCTGAAGGCGCCAGTGAAGTAGAATTAAAATCTGATATCCGTTTTCTCAAGCGTCTCTGGAACAGCATCGATAAGCAGATCAAAAAAGCGGTCGCCCCGGCAGTCGTCTACGAAGATTTGCCGTTAAATATGCGTGCACTAAGAGATATGGCACACGGCGGAATTGAACGAATCCGCATTGATTCCAGAGAAACTTATAACAAAGCTGAAGATTTTACCCGGGCCCTGGTGCCCGAACTTCTGGGACGTGTGGAGTACTATCCGGGGGAGCGGCCGATTTTTGATCTCTACAATGTCGAAGAGGAAATGCAGCGCGCATTAGGGCGAAAAATTGACCTCAAATCCGGTGGATATCTGATTATTGATCAAACAGAGGCCATGACAACCGTAGACGTCAATACTGGCGGCTTCGTCGGTCATCGTAACCTGGAAGAAACCATCTTTAAAACCAATTTAGAGGCGGCAACCTCAATTGGCCGACAGTTGAGGCTGAGAAACTTAGGCGGCATCATTATTATCGATTTTATCGACATGGAACTGCAGGATCATCAGCGCCAAGTTTTACGAGCTCTGGAGAGAGTGTTAGAAAAAGATCACGCTAAATGTAAGGTGATGGGGGTCTCCCAGTTAGGATTAGTGGAAATGACCCGTAAAAGGACCCGCGAGAGCCTTGAGCACATCTTGTGTGAAGCCTGCGAGCAATGTGCCAGCAGGGGGTTCGTTAAAACCCCTGAAACAGTTTGCTATGAGATTTTTAGAGAAATATTAAGACAGCATCGCGCTTACGATACAGAGTCCTATTTAGTGCTGGCCTCTGCAACTGTGGTTGAATACGTGACCGATGAAGCGTCAAATCATTTGGCGGAGTTGGAAACTTTCATCAAAAAAGTGATCCAATTTACTGCGGACAGCCACTATGGCCCCGAGCATTTTGATGTAGTCCTTAGATAAACTCAGGAGTCGAACTGCCTTATGGATTGTGTTTGGTTAACAAATGATTAAAAAAACGAGTCACTGGATTTTAATAATTGTTATAGCACTGTTGGTGATCCTTGCCAGTAGTGTCATTGCGGTGCGCATGGCACTGCCCAATGCAAACTTGTACAAGCAGCAGTTGGCAGAGTATTTATCAGACAAGCTACAGGCCCAAGTCACTATTGGCAGTATTGAAGCGCTATGGGTGAATGCCAATCCGCAGTTTAAATTAACCGACTTGCGCATCTCTGACAGCCGTTTTTCGCATCGATCCCTGACTGTTTCTCAGATACAGGGCGAGCTTGATTTTAGGTTGAGCTTCAAATATTTTGCCCCCATTTTTAAACAGCTGTCAGTCAATCAGCTATCCGTCACTGCAGAGCAAGTGCAGGGGCGCTGGTTGAGCGTGTTCTCGCAGCAACAAGCTGTCGGTATTGATTCAGCAGTCGTGGATGGGGACTTAAAAACGACACAGCAGATAGCTTTGAACAGGCTGCTGGCGATTTTTTCCAACCAATCACTGGTTAAATTCACCGATGCCAGTTTAGTGCTGACACCACAAAATCGCCCGACCAGGCTTGTCGGTCCGATTCAATTTCTGATGCAAAATACCGATAGCATGCATCAAATCAGCGGGCAGGCAAAGTTAATACACTACGGGGCAAAATCTAAGGTTGAATTTGCCCTGCAAGCTGAACAGCTAGCAGATAATATTGTTGAAACGCCATTTTTAGTTTATGCAAAATTTCAGAATTTGTCACAACAGCTACTGGAACTAAATCTGATTAATATCGGCCTTGATATACAGCAGCTCTCTGTCGATTCGCAAGTATGGGCCAAGTTACAAAATGGTGTCGTCTCGGATGTCAACGGCAACATGGCTATCGAAAAATTGGCTTTCAGCGACCCATCCCTTCCCAAACTGGATAACAGCAAACTGCAATTCTCTCTGCGCTCTAATGCTGGAGTGCATCAATTACAGCTGAAAAATATCAGTATATCCGCTGCCGGCAGTCAAATACAGTTTCCTCGGGCCAGTGTCACTTACAATCAGAGCAGTGAGAATTATTTATCGCAAGTGGCTGTGTCAGAGATAGATCTGGCCCAAATTCGCAACATTGCCCTGGCCCAGCCGCTGCTTGCGGATAAGCTACGAGAATTTGTCGAGCGATTAAATTTACGCGGTCGAGTGAAAAATCTTAATATTGACTGGAGTAACCCGCAACTGACTGACTTTGTGATATCGGCCGATCTCGACAGAGTTTCTGTTCAGGCCTATAAGGGGGTGCCCGCCATAAGCGGTGTCAGTGGCGCTGTGCAAATGACTGCAGAGGGCGGCCAGATTGATTTAAACAGTAACGATCTGAATTTACAGTTTCCGGTTATATATCCTCATGGCTGGCACTACCCCCAGGCGAGAGGACGAGTAGCTTGGCAGATTGTGCATACCCGGGGTAAGCCTGTTGAGCTGGTGGTTAATTCTGAGTTGTTGTCTCTGAGTCGAGATCAAATGCAGGCCAATGGCCGCTTTAGTGTTGTAGTGCCATTTGACAAACAGCAGCAGGCTGAACTGACCTTGATGATAGGCATGAAAGACAGCAACGTTAAAGATGCACTGAGCTATATCCCCCCAAGCTTAGTCGGTGAGTCGCTAACAACTTGGATAGAAAGTGCCGCACTTGGGGGGCATTTAAAAGAGGCCGGTTTTGTGCTGCGCTCCGGCATTAAAAAAGGTCTGCCGCGTGTTCAGGCTCCCAGCGTACAAATGTATTTTAAATTAGCCGATGCAAAAGTTAATTTTGCTAACAGTTGGCCCAATTATGATGCAGCGGATTTGCATATAGCAGTGCGCGATGGCAACTTACAAGTGCTCTCTGAACAAGGTCGATTCGCCAGTAATCGCGTCAGCGGTTTATCCGTTACTAAGGGATTAACCGAAGATTACCTCAATGTGTCGGCAGTCGTCTTAGGAAATATCGATAAACTGCAGCAAAAAATCCAGCACAAGCCAGCCAGTGCACTGTTGCCAGATGTATTTAAGTCATTGAAACTCGAGGGGGAGCATGTCACTGCATTAGATTTAGTGGTGCCACTTAAACTTAATAAAGCTGCGCTCGATGACTCCAAAGTAGCGCCTCAAGAGCTGTCTTTTCAGCTGACTAGCACTCTTAAAAACGCCAAGCTTAGCGACAGCCAATACAACCTTAACTTGACTAAGATTAACGGTAAGTTGGCCTATGACTCTGTCACCGGCTTGAAGAGTAATGCTATCAATCTGTCTGTATTTGGTCACCCAGGTAAAGTGTCTATAGTCTCTAAAACCGAAGGCAAAACACTCAAGACCAGTGTTGCTTTGAGCGCCGCCATCGATATTGGCGAACTGCAAAATTGGTTGCAGAGCGATCTCCCGCAACAGCTCTCCGGCACCGGATCTTTTAATGCCAGGCTCGATTGGTGCAAGGGCCAGTCCAGCTGTAATCAGCTGTTGGTGAACTCCGATCTGCTCGGTGTCAGTATAG
>ASZI01000340.1 GCA_000416315.1 Osedax symbiont Rs2
TTGTGACCCCGCCGCTATTGCTGATAGTGGCATTGTTTCCATCTGAATGAATGCCGTCAGAACCTACTGTATTTGCTGTGATCGTGCCACTATTGCTTATAAAGGCACTATCTCCAGCTGAAAAAATACCATCATCATCTGCTGTAATCGTGCCTTTGTTAGTGATGCTAGCATTAGTGCCACTTGAACTAATACCGTCATCATCAGCTGATATAATTGTGCCGCTATTGCTGATAGTGATATTGGAACCTGAAGCAGTGATAGCGACCCCAGCAGCAGGCGCTAACTTACCTCCTGCTTCAACAATCCCTGTTTCATTGCCTGAAAGGCTTTGTCCGGTAGTTTCCGTTTGACCATCAACGATTGTAAAATCAGCCGCATAAGCGGGTACTGATAATAGTAGAATAATTCTAAGGCTTGATAATCGTTTAATGGCTGATCGCAACAACATAACTGTTAATCCTGAAATAAATAAGTTCTATTTCAGAAAATACCATAAAAAGTAGAGTGTATACTTCATTTATTACTACAATATACAATTAAACCATTCAATAAAAAACGTTAAAGCTTTGTGTTCCAAATAACATTCCTCAAGGTTATATACAGTTAAGATAAGCAGAGAAAACCAATTACAGATTAATCTTAATTTATTATTAATCATATTAATATAAACAGAAAAAACAGACAGAAAACCGAACCTATTATTAATTTTATCAGTATGAATAAAACAGGTAACCCATAGCCGTCTCTTGAGTTGACAACAACTGTTTGATTATAATCACCTATATTCATCCTCCTTAACTCACTTCTTTTAAACTTCTAAGTTTGACTGAATAAGTTAATTTAGAGCGGTTGCTATTCGTTCTGGTTATTTTATGCGCGGAAAAGATAAAGCCGTCAACCCCGCCAATCAAACAATGACCTTAGGCTTTGAAATATGACCCTGTATGTTCGAATCTGAGCTAATACACTATATATTAGCTGTGTCAGTACTAAGCCTCAGTATTATAAACTTAGCCTTTTGATTAAGCGGCTAACTTGACTGGGCCCATACTCATGTCCCCTTACTGTCTTTAAACCGGTGTCATTCAGCGCAGTTGCTATCTCTCTTATTGTTTTCCCTGCAAAGTGTAAAGGCGCTACTACTCCTCTAAGCTTCTCTGCTAGGTTTTGAGCCTTCTCAGCAGCGGCTATATTCCTAGCACCCGTTTTATCCCTTAGCCCTCCCAGACTAACCCCGCGCTCTTTAGCTGCTGCTAAAGCCGCTTTGGTACGCTGACTGATAAACTCTCTTTCTTGCTCTGCTAGTGCTGCGTACAAATGTAACTGGAATTTGTCAGCACTAGGCATACAGGCTACTTTTAATTCCACCCTCTTGATAAGGCCTGCAATCACTTCAACATCGCGACCAACCCTATCAAGCTTAGCGACAAGCAAGCGTGCCTTTTGTTTTTTTGCGAGCTCAATTGCCTTTTCAAACTCAGGGCGGCTAACACTAGCTTTACCACTAAGGACATCGGAAAACTTCCCAATCACTTCATAGCCACCTTCTGCGTAATGAGTGAAATATAAATCTATGTCGCGTTGCTGAGCCTCAAGCCCTAAACCGCTTTCGCCCTGCCCCTTAGTACTTACTCTGGTATATATGACATATTTCATCTGTCCAATCCCCTAATCATCACCAATGTTCCAAATAACAACGCTCGTTGTGCGTGAAACACTACATTTATGCCTTGATTTATTCCATGTTTATATGGACAAGATGTCAATTAATGGACAAGACGCCCATTTAATTGCATTTTGTGTTACTATTTAGCTTCAGTAAATTGGAGGGCATTAAAATGGTTTCAAAAAGAGTTGGTCGCCCTACTATTGGCGAAGAAAAGTTGTCTCAAACTGAAATTAAAAGGCGATACAGAGCCAAGCTTAAGGCTGACGGGAACAAAGCAAGTGCAAGATCTATCTCCATCGATGTTCAGACATTCGAAGACATAGAGCTGTTCTGCAAAGCTTTTGACTTCCCTAAAGCTCATGCAATTCGGGCTCTGTTTCATGAAGGCATGAATCAACATGCAAGAGCGTTAAACATTACCCTCGAGGAATACCGCGCCTCATTAAAATTTTTAGGTGAAATGCGAGATGAGATTGACGCTGAAGATGCGCTACCAGCGGAAGAGCGCGAACGCCGCGACAAAGAGTATGAAGGGCAGCGCAAGCAGATTAAAGCCATGATGGACAACCCCGATCAAATACAGGAAGAGCTTAAACCGGTGCTTGAGGAGTATAAGAAAATAATGGCTACTAACGATCAATTAAGAGAGAAGGTGAATAAATGCTAGTTTCAACTGTACCACCAGCTAAAGCAGCTAGTCTCAACACTCTGAAGCGGTCACACAAGCCGGATACATTGTTCTGGTACCAAACCTTCCAAGCGGCGGTGTACTGCGCTATGCAATCTAAGCGATCAGACGTTGATTGGTATAACGTACTGTTAGAAAACCGCCGCATTCAGTCCGATCGCGACAACATATTACAATCCGTATTACATGAGAATAGCAAACAAACAAAACGCGGTAATGTTAATAGGCTTGGACAGTTGGCTGCAACCTTTGTGGGAGGAAAATATTATTATACTCGTTATGACCTTGATATATGGCTGGCCTTTGTTGTCCCAACAATCCCTGCAGTCACAATGCACTGAGAGGTATTATGTCCGGCAAACACGCGACACTCACCCAAGTTAAGCAAGTAGTGGCTCTTAGAGAAATGGGAGCGACCAAAGCCGTCATAGCCGAAGAGGTAGGGATCTCAATCAGCACCGTCTCACGGCTCTGTAAGCGCTTCTCCACCAGCAAAGGCAAGGCGCGTTATGCACTAGTGCTGCAGGTAAAAGAGCGGCTAGTGGAAGCCCTCAGCAACGATGATAAATATTTAGATGCAGCTGTAATGCACTTAGCCGATGATTTAGCTTCGACCCGTATTATCCGTAACAAGATCATTGAGGCTGTAAATAACCTTGCCCTCGACGACCCGGATCAGGTTACTAACTCACTAAGAGCCCTTAACTCTGCCACTAGTGCACTTGCAACGGCTCAAAAGATTGGCCGAATTGCCACAGGTGCAGATGCAGCTAATAAGAGTGACCACAAGCCTACGGTGTTGGAGATAAAGACAATGAGTGATGAAGAAGTTTCAACGATGAGGGAGGTTCAGATAAACGGAGATATTGCATTAAGGGAAGCGGATACTGTCGTAGAACCAAAGACGACCTGCTGATGACTGGCTCACAACTATTGTCTGTCAATCTCTTAGAAATGGATTCAAGACATTGACCCCCATCCTTTCACTGCCAAGAGGCAATTTTCAAAACTCAACTTTTGGGCATGTGAAGGCCAGCTCTCTTCGGACAAGGTCTATACAACTGTATGCTAAATAAGTGTGACAATCTTTCGGCTAAGGAAAAAATTAGATACTTTGCTAATAATCCCTGTCGTGCAACTCTCATAAACAGGGGAAAAAACAAGGCAAGCAGCATTGTAAAAAACGGCCGACTTTTTCAATTCGAGACTAAGGATAAAAACGCTACAGCCCAATGTGTCATTGACATTAGGGCCGAACACCCACTAGATGGAATAGACACCCGCTCAGTAAGGCTTCATTTAAGGATGAACTATGGACTACGTATATCCGCGCTACCTAGATGGGCAAGCTTAGGCATTAAAGTAAGGCAAGCAGCAGCCACGCAAGTCATGCAATTTCACAAATACAGAGAAGTTGCCTTTACTATCGTATTCAGTGACGGCATTCAATTGAGCTTAACTAAGCGCGCTATTAATAAAAAGGGTGTCAGCTCCTATGCCCAAAAACAGATCCAAAGGGGACTAAAAGTCGCCGGTGTTCAAAACAGTGACCAAATTTACTGGTTCAACCTTGAGGCCAAAGCAGACAATGAACCAAACGAAGCACCTTTTTATCATTACCATGTACACGGTGTCATGCTTATCCCTGAACATCTGTCCGATATAGAGTTAGAAGCCGCCCTCAAGAAAGCTGGTGGCAAGCAAGTATATTTTGACAACCAAGTAGACCAGCGGGATCTATGGTTCGACAAAGGCTGGCATGCGTACACTTCAAAGCAAAAAGCTGAGATGCAGCATCATACAGGCGATATGGCTTTCGGGATGAGTAGGGGGGGCGCTCAGCTAACACAAGCACACTACTTAGAGCTAAAATCTCGCATTAAAATAATTATTCAAGACTCAAAAAATAACAAACGGATTGAGTCTTTACACCACCCGGTTGTGAAGGTCATAACGCCCTGCGACTCAACGGGACTGGATGTATATGGAAATGATTCTGATTATATTCGGATGTTGGTCAGGAGTGACAATCCATGCTCATACCCGTTTGTGGTTCCTACCAATTACTATGGCAAAAAGGTAAACGGTACATTCAAAAATGGGTTACATACAGAGAATATATCACTAATTCAGAAACCCAATTTGTTCTTGGCTAGCGGTGCCTCAAAGAGGAAGTCACTGCAAACACACAACATCACCATGCGGCATCACACACAAGACCTGAACGCTCTAAAGCACATGCTCAGGAGCGAAACAGACAAACCTAATGCTTATGCCAGGCTCGATATTGCTCATAAGCTATGGCTAGCTGTGAAGCCGTCAAAGAGGGGGGTAACTTTGTTGGCTACGGAGTCTGGGAGGCTTGTAATGGGAGTGATGTTTGGTGGAATAAACAAATGGACATTGGTTATGGGGCTTTGGTTTATACAGAATATAGTAACAACCCGGTTACTCGAATTAACGGGGCTGCCAGAACGTAAAAATCGATGTTGGTAGAGCAGATAACATCAGCTAAATTAGCTCATACTTGCACGGACAGGAGGCGATTTTTAACTAGATCAATTCCGACGCATAAATGACTGGAACCGGCCATAATGAGATATTCTTATTGCCCGAATTAATCGTTTTCTCTATCCCATCTTATCAGCATATGTATTACACATTTAACTGTACACAAACTTTACACCCCCGAAAAACTGCATTGTTTTGGAACTCTTGAATATAATGGCGCTGTTGATAGGGTACTGTAATTCAAGGGAGAAATTATCTCCCTGTGTGAACGTGCATGCGCAGTATTAGAGTGTTAGGCATAAATCAAGAATGGAGAGTCTCATTAAAATTTTTTGCGATATTTTAGAATGGAATTGGCTAGGCATAATACAAAGTGCGGCAGGAGTTGCCACTTTGTATATAGCATGGCTGGCTTTGACTTCATGGAAAAAGCAGCATAGATCTCAAAGAATAACTTCATTGCTCGATGAACTAACCGATGCTGTCCATGATTTTGTTCAATCAATAAATTTGCCAGCTCAGCATCTTCAATATGTTCATATCGGAATTGAAAGTTGCAAATACGACATGGATTTAAATAAAGATTTAGAATTTCCCCAAACTGTCAGATTTATTCAAAAAGACGGTAAAGAATCAGCCAGCCAAATGCTTGAATATTTAAAGCCATGCGCCTCATCAGTTCATAAAATTAGATCACTTGTTATAAAAGGTCAGATATTCAATATTGAAAATTTCGAAGACAGTATTAACGCTTGTAATATGATCACTTGGCAATATGACCGGTTGCAGGTTGTATGTTCAATTCTAAATTCAAACAATATGAATTGGGAACACCCTAAGGTTATTGAGTCTTTAGGCCATTTATCAAATATTACTTATGACGAAATGCAGGCCAAGCTAAAGGAAAATCAAGTATCATATTTGAACTTTGTAAAAGCGTCATATAGCAGTGAATACAATGGCTAACACTGTGGAATTTTTTGCAAAACAGATGCAAAAGCTGAATCAGCACACCGCTCCTTAGGTTGACGTTAGACAGTAATGTCGAGTAGAGAGATTAATTAAAAAAATGAATGAAGAAGTTAAAAAAATTGATCTTCCAGGGCCAGTTTCTTGCGCCAATTGGAAGGCATTTGAAAACGGAGCAATTCTCAGATCTATAATCGAATACCCTTTATATACTGACGCTAGAATTATTAGCGAGATAACTGATGGCTATGGGCCATACAAATTCTTAAATACCGTTCCGTCTGAAGATCGGCCGGGGTTGCTTAAACCAAGCATTATTCTTCGAGTAGAATTATACTTGGAAAACGATCTACCACAAATGAAAGAGACTGATACGTCTAACTATCATGGCGGTTGGTACCCGGATGAAATTGCAGCTCTAGTATCGCTTTGCTTGGGAGTTAGGGTCAAAGCAGCGGATGCATCACGCTGTTTTGACGGTGGTGGTGACCCATTAGGTCGCCCTCAAGTGTCTAGGTTCAGAAGAGAACCAACAATGAATATCGGCGATAGTCGATTAAACTTACCCAATTTAGTTGGTGCACATTCACTTGAGAAATTAACACCATTAAAGTTACTTCCACAACTTGCTGGAGATGAAGCAATTGTTGTTATTAGAGCTGCTAGGTTGTATCAAGATGCAATATGGATTTGTGAATCTGAGCCTGCTCTATCGTGGCTAATGCTTGTTTCAGCCATAGAGGCGGGGGCTAATATGTGGGATATGGGGGACGATACACCTGTTTCCAGATTGAAGTCATCTAAGCCAGATCTATATAGTATATTGGAAAACACGGGTATTGATGGGCTTACTGAAAATGTCGCTAATGAAATGGCCCATACTTTTGGTGCAACTACCAAGTTCATTAAATTTACCCTTGAATTCCTACCAGAACCACCTGAAAATCGACCTCCAGAGTGGGCGCAAATAAGTTGGTCTCGATCCTTTATGAAAGCCGCATTAGGAAAAATATACGGGTATCGTTCGAATGCCTTGCATGGCGGAATTCCTTTCCCTGCTCCAATGTGTACCGGTGAGATGGTGATTGAAAATTGTATGGTAGAAAAACCAAGTGGTCTCGCTTCTTCAGCTCTTGGGGGAGTATGGTTAGCAGGTGATACCCCTATGCTCCTACATATGTTTGAATACATAGCAAGAGGCGTATTAATTAACTGGATTAACAGCTTGAGGAATGCTAAACAATAAGCTGCAATCTTACTCCTAAAACTGTCATTGTTTGCGCGAGTAACTGCAAAAAACCGTTAGTTTTTTACACATTTGAACTTAGTGTTAATCCCTATTTAAATAAGTCCGCTTTGTATCCACTCCTGCAGTTGCTAAGGCTGTTGAGCTAGCATATGTAAACCTCAATCGGTGGCATTGGCCAGTTCCAGGATTTACGTAAGTGACGGATCTTGGTGGTACGTATTGTCAACATTGTATGTATGATATTGAAAAGCAGCACTAACCAGCGACAAAAAGTCACTTGCCACTAGAAATAGGAGTTCCAATGGAATTGGTGCAATATTCAGAAGACTTAGCAAAGTGGCTAAATCTGAAATTAGATGGACTAACTATTCCTTCTGACGACACATCACGCGCAGCTGCGGCTTGTTTGGGTATGGCAATGGAACATCAAATTGCAGTTTTCATATTGGTCAACAACAAACAGTTTGGTTCTGCTTTTTCGTTAGCAAGATGCTCCTTTGAAGCTTATGTTCGCGGTACTTGGTTGAGCAATTGTGCAACTGAAAAGCAAACTAAATTGTACTTGAAAGATAAGCTAAAGCTTACTTTTCAGGAATATATTGATGACATAGAAAAACTAGAAGCATATTCAGGCGGGGTTTTAAGTACTGTAAAGAAAAGTAGCTGGAAATTTTTTAATAGCCTAACTCATACCGGAGCGCATCAAACATCTCGTAGGAATACTGGTGAATCAATTAAGCCAAATTATAACCCTGAGGAAGTTAGGGAGTTAATGTGGTTTATAAATGCAATTAGCATATTAGCTGGCTATGAAGTTGCAGGTATGGCAATCGATAGGAATAAAGTAAATGCACAAGACTTTATAAATCAAATGGAGACATGTGCAAAGTACTCCTAATCGGGTAGTGAGAGCCCTCTGACCTCCTGACCCATCAAAACTCTCAATATGGATCAGCACAGGCCGTTCCACATAGAGTAGTAAAGGTTAATCCAACCATTACATAGTGACAATCCACCAATTTAAAAACGTCCCTTGTGTGTCATGGGCGGTCGTGGGAAGTTAATGCAGGGACTTAAATTATCAGTCGTCACCTATTGCGCGGCTAGGTCTGTACTAATATTTGAAACCGAGCTCTTTTAAATCACAGGACTTTTAATGCTAAACTTCTGTATGACTTAAGAGCAACACTTAGGTGTGACACCTGCAAAATATAGGCTCTCAACAAGCTGATGACAATCATATAGTTAGGTTGAAGCAGAAAACAAAAAGGCTCCCGAGGGAGC
>ASZI01000341.1 GCA_000416315.1 Osedax symbiont Rs2
ATTTAAAAACCGCCACAACTTAAATAATTCCCAATATATTTTTCATACGCCAAGTAGTGCCTTTGACTTTGTTTGCCGTGTAATTGTTGTGCTAAGGAACATGCGATTAAGTCCCCAAATGATCTCTGCGGATAATTAAAGGGTCAAATCGCGGATAAAAAAAGCACAATCAATGGCGAGTCACATATATGCTTTCTGACACAGGGCGGCTTGAATGCTCCTATTCAACCTTAATCCAAAGGAGCTAGCCCTTTAGTTACCCAAGCTACGGAGCGTTTAGGACTTAATCACATGCTCCCTAAACACTACAGCAATTATAGTTGTGGCATTCAAGATGATACATAGAAATAAATCTAATTTAACCTAAGTAACGCAATGGTAAGCCCCCGTTTCCCAGACGCTTATATAGTACTGAAAACACATTTCACCAGAGCTCTAGAATGTCTCCTTTTTGTCATAACCCAACTTAGAGCCACTATCAAAAAAGACTTCGCTGATAGCCTTTTGTAAATTCCTTATGCATTCTAACTGAGCTAATAACTGCGCCCTTAACCAGGAAACCTTCAGCTTGTCTTAATTGGTAGTACAGAATCCTTTACTGATGACATGGACCTTTGATGTTTGATGTTTGATATCTATTTACTTGCAAACAAAGTCACCGTTTAGCTTGGCGACAATAATATCCCAATACCTCACTTCAACAAGTAGCTAACAATTACTAGATCACCTGAAGAAACACCATCTCCTGTCATGGAGCCACCTTCGGTAAAATAGCCGTAGAACGGTGCAACGAGACGGCCTGAATGTTAACTCAGGACAGACTTGTAGAAATACATGTATCAGCAACGCAAGCTTTAAACATTAAAGCTCAAAACCAAAGCATTAATATTAGATTCAGCAAAGCCGTGCATTAATGTTTCATTCAGTGATGGCGATTATCCACTGATTATAATTACTTATATGGATGCAAAAATGTCTTTGCAAAACACCTCTTTAATTAAAGCAGTGAAAATGCTATCAAAAACAGCCTTGATTGTTGTTTCATTGCTAATGTTTTCTTCTGTAAACGCAACAGACAGTAAGCTTGGTCAGGCAGCTTATGATGCTAAAGACTACCAAACAGCATTTCAGCAATGGAGCCCTTTGGCAGAACAGGGGAATGCATTAGCGCAATATAATCTCGGGAAACTTCATTATAACGCTCAAGGTGTTAGTCAGGATTATCAGCAGGTAATTAAGCTGTGGACTCTGGCAGCCGAACAGGGACATGCAATAGCACAATATGATCTCGGGAAACTTTATTATAACGCTCAAGGTGTTAGTCAGGATTACCAGCAGGTAATTAAGCTGTGGACTCTGGCGGGCGAACAAGGGATTACAAAAGCGCAATTTAATCTCGGGTATATTTACTATTACGCTGTAAACGTTACTCAGGATTTTAAGCAAGCACTTAAGTGGTGGACCATGGGAGCCGAACAGGGGCTTGCACGAGCGCAACATGGCCTTGGGTTAATGCACTACGATGGTCAAGGTGTTGCTCAAGATTACAAGCAAGCCCATCAATGGTATTCCCTTGCAGCAGAACAAGGGCTGGCATCAGCGCAATATAACCTTGGATTGATGTACTTTGACGGCAAAGGTGTTACTCAAGACTACAAACAAACACTTAAGTGGTATAAGCTCGCCGCTGAACAGGAAGATACATCAGCACAATTTAACCTTGCCATGCTGTACTACGAGGGTGAAGGTGTTACTCAGGATTACAAGCGAGCATTTGAGTGGCACAGCCTTGCTGCTGAACAAGGGGATGCAGATGCCCAGTATACCCTTGGACTGATGTACTTTAATGGTGATGGTGTTACTAAAGATTACAAACAGGCGGTTAAGTGGTACACCCTGGCAGCTGAACAAGGAGATGCAGATGCGCAATTCAACCTTGGGCTGATGTACGACACCGGTGAAGCTATACCCCAGAATAATAAACAAGCGGCTAAGTGGTACACCCTGGCAGCTGCACAAGGTGATGCTATGGCAAAAAAAGCCTTGAGATCGCTCAAGCATTGAAGAGCATCTAAACCACGGTATATAACTGCTGGTTTAGTTAATTAAATAATAAGGGCTGCGCATCCTCGAACTCAATCATTTACCCGGCTAAAGATTAGCGTGTATCTGTTGCAATCACCAGCTTGCCATTACTTTTAACAATCTACTTATACTATTGATATTTAATAAGTTAACAGGCCAGCTAAAAATTTCAGCCAGCCTGAAAGTTTGATTTTCTGCACCAGCTAAGTCCAGTCGAGTCGAGTCGAATTCAGAATAAGCACCGGGCAAAACGCAGCCTTGCAGGAGAGGATAAGCTTAGCGGATGAATATCTTCATTGATGCGCAATCCCTACTTATTCGTCTGTGCATTGATCTCTGCACTCAACTATCTATTCACTTATCTATTCACTTATCCATTCACTTATCTATTCTCTTATCCATTCACAGCTAACATAATCCGATTATCAAAACGCTGCCAAATCGTTTCTACCTCAATAAATCCCGCATCTGCTAAAGCTGATATGTGCAGTGAAGCCAGTGCTTTTCCATAACGACGATCTCGCACCTCATAGTTGTTATTGTGCTCATCAAACAAAGCTTGCAGTGAGCTATCTATAGACAGCCAATTACTTTCAATCGCTTGCCACCATTGCCCAAAGTCTTCACTTTGCTGTTGTCTGCTCAACAATTTTTTTCGCTGATCTTTATCTTGCTGAGCTAAACTGAGAAAAGTTGGCAGTGTCGGATTAAAAGCCATATGGTCAGCATTAAGCAGTAGACCACCGGGGCGAAGTAGTTGTGAGATCTGACGATAGACATCAATTAATCGAGGCGTAGTTAGCCAGTGTAAAGCCGTGCTGCTTAAAACGGCATCTAATGAGTTTCGTCCAATACTTTTTAAAACCTCTTGAATCTTCACTGTCCATTGAGGATCATTCAAATCAACTTTGAGCCAGTGTAATCTCCCCTGCGCATCTCCTAAAGCCTCTTTACCTAGCTTCAATAGTACTGGATCGTAGTCGGCGGCAATTGCTTGTGATTGCGGTAATTTAGACAACAAACGTTGACTGATAGAACCCGGACCACAGGCCAAATCAAGCACCACACTATCAGCGGGACAAAGCGTCTCAATGGTGGATAACATTATTTGAAAGCGCTCTTCACGTACTGGTAAATGATAGGATTGTTGGGCATCCCAGCGCTCCATCCAATGCTGCCAATCGATTTTCTTTTCTATAGTCTTTAAATTCATCTGCTGTGCTTCCAAGTGATAAAAAAATTCTCTACATCGCTGCTGTGCAATGCGGTGCATATAGGAGCTGTTGTGGAATTTTTGTATATGATAATAATTATCAATCGCATCTTATCTCATGCCACTGAAAAAGAACAGAATAGCCGCTAAAGAAAATAAAGCGGTTAAAGGTCAGCTCCTTCAAAACCTGGAATGTTTAATTCGTTACAGCGACTTTTTAAGCCGCGCCATGACTCGACTATCAGCCAAGGTATCAGTCCAGATATCAGTCACAGACAAGCAAACAGAATTTTAAAACCCAATGAGCTGCTAAATAAGACTCAAATAAGCCCAAGTTACTTAAGCCATATCTTTAAAAGAGCCACGGCTGGTGTGTAAGGATTAAGCAAAGCACCTGCAACAACCTTCTACTATGAGTGGGCTTTGCTATTGTCTAGCTCCTGCTATTAGAGTAACTATTTTTAGAATAACTATGCAGCAATATTTTTCCAGATGTTGTGCATTGCAAAGCTTCTGATGCCTTCTATACTTTTATCTCCCCAATAACAACTTCAATCGATAAAGGAATATCATGAAAAATATCTATTTCTTAGTTGCTGTGACTGCCCTAGCCCCTGCTCTGGTAAACGCGAGTAGTGCATCTGTCTCAGATACCTCCCATGGCGAGCAAGTTTCAAATCAAGTAATAGAAGATCAAAGCCATTTTTTGTTAGTGCAGACAAAAAACCAAGGATTTGGCCCTCAATCCCCCAGAGATATTGATTTAAAGACCGGTGAGAATAATAGAGCCTTTTCACTATCCCCTGCATCCACACAAATGAACTTATGTAACATCCATTTGCATAAAAACGCAGAACATAAAGGCGGTGAGTTCAGCACTTATGCGGGAAATGGTGATGGCCATGGTTACCAATCAGGCTATAAGTATTCTGGCCATTTAAGTGATGCTGAATTAGCAACTTATACTAAAGAAGTTGGCGCTGGCAAACACGGCGCAATTCTTCCGGGTGATACCCTTGAAGTGCATTATGTTTACTCGACTGCTCAGGTAAAGCCCGGGGCAACCTTAGGTGCTTGTTTAAGCAAATCTATCGGCAACCCTCAGTTACGCGTGGAGACTCAGGTTTACGTTGCGGTTAATGATAAAAAAGCTAAAGACTTTGTATCTTTAACTAAAGTTAAAACTATTAATGGATTTTATCAGGCAGTTAATATCCCAAATTATACGGGTGTCCCGATACAATATGCCGGTTCAACAACAGGCCCTGGCTACAATGAAAAAGGCTCTCCCTTTCAAGTTACCTGGAGCGTAAGGCCAAATGTTGAAAAAATTTATATCGCGACCCTTGGAAAGTGGCTGGATGGAAACGTTTTTAAAGAAGATCACGCGCATGGCGTTAGAAACTTAGTGACTCATCCCAGTTTGCTGTCCAACATATCGCAGTAACTTACCTCGACTAAAGGCCTCTATCTTAGGTCTTTAGTTTGTCTTGCAATACACGGCTAACCGGTTTTATTATTTTTAACTTATCAGTCAGCCCGATATTAATGAAATGAGCGGGCATCTATTGGATGCGGTGCCATTGTAGCTAGTTGACAGTGATTTTCTCATATCCTGTCTGCACTGCTACCTCAAGCTGTTATTTCTCTTAAGGGTTTGAAATAACTAAAACCAGTTTCACAAAATCAGCATCCCACTTCTTTTTGAACAAAAGTAGTTTAACTGCTTCTGACCTAATATCCGAGACCTTCGACATTTTTCGAAATGGCCTGGTTTTACACAATAAATCGACAATTTCTTCATGTAATTCTACTGAATTTTCTCTATTAGATGTACGGGCTTTTTCCGTTAACATTACAAGTTTTTCCAAGTCGACCTGTATATCAAGTCTTTGTCTTTCCTCAGATTCAAACATAATAATTCGCCTCTTTCTGGAATATAAAACCACTCAACTTATAACATTAAATATAGATCTATTGTCCCGGATATATAATAGAAGATTTAGGAACTTTCAACATTCCAAACTGATTTATATTAATCATAATAAGCAATTTCTCCAATAAATATAATGTATCAACATCAACATTTATCGCAAAAAAGATATGCTTTTCAGTATTCGGTAAATTCACAAACATTCTTCAACACTACGGGAGACTATGACTCCAATTAAAACACATCTAGGGTAGACGACGGATCAAGCACCCGGCCAGTGCTTATAAAAACCAGCATTACCTGCTGAGTTATTCCTAACTATTTCCTGTTAATAATATTATTTTAGGAACTATTTGTATAGGAATGCTAATTTATAACTGACCTTATTGAAATTCGAGCATTACCGAAAAACTGGGCTATGCTTGAACAGTGATTATATTTATATTCACTTAATCTACTCATTCCGATATTTAGTAATGCAATTTGGAGCATTAATATTATGACGATAAGGTCAAAATTAATTTCAATATTTTTTGTCGCTATTTTGATGACCGTTCTCGCAACTTTGACAGGGAATTATTCAAATGCATTAAATGCTGAGCAAATAGAAAGCAGTAAAAACCGTTACTTATCTTATGTCATTGCCAAAGAGTTTAGTAAAACTTCAGCAGATTTAACTAAACTGTCTCGAACTTATGTCGCTACTGGAGAACAACAGTATTGGGATGCATATTGGCATATCGTTAATTGGCGAAGTGGTAAGGCGCAACGCCCGGACACTCTAAATAAAGACCTCTACCCTGGGGAGAAAAAGAAGCAAAGAGACATAATGTTAGAGCTAAATTTTTCAGAAAATGAGTTTAGTCTGTTACAGCAAGCAAGCCAGTTATCTAATGACCTTATTGCCACAGAAACCCAGGCAATGGAAACCATTCGAGATGCTGTGATAGTTGAAGGGCCATTTATACCCGCCAAGGGAGAATCGGCAAATGCCTTTGCTTTGAGAATTCTCTTCGATCAAACCTATCATGCTGAAGTAAATAAAATTATGACACCTGTGGACTCGTTTTTTAATCAACTGAATGAGCGCACAGCGACAAATCTTTCCGCTATTACCAAACTTGTCAGCTTTTGGATGGGTGTCACACTCATTTTGCAACTGTTAGTGGGGGTATTAGTCGCTTCAATTATTCTTCTGTCTATTTATGGAATATTTAACCCGTTAAAGCTTATATCCGATTCTATGCAGGCTATCAGCGAAGGTGATGCCAACCTGAATAGTCGTATTGCGGTTAATGGTAAAAATGAACTCGCTGATTTGGCCAAAGCATTTAACAAATTTGTTAGTAATATCCAAAGTTTAGTCTCAGAAGTTGGCTCATCTGTGGATTCTATTTCAGCATCCTCTAGTCAATTAAGCAGTACTGCAGATGAAACAGACCAATCGATTGGCAATCAGCATTCTGCGATTGTACAAGTATCAACGGCGACTGAAGAAATGGTCGCGACAGTGCATGATATTTCGCAAAATGCCAATCAAGCCGCCAAAGCAGCACAGAACTCTGATTCCCTGGCAATTAAAGGGCAAGAGATAGGCAACCAGGCAATCTTTAGTATCAAACAGTTGTCCGATGAACTCGATTTAGCATCGAGCGCGATTCAAACTGTCGGTGATAGCAGTAATACAATAGCGACTGTATTGGAGGTCATTAGAGGCATAGCAGATCAAACAAACTTACTGGCCCTTAACGCCGCGATAGAAGCCGCGCGTGCAGGGGAACAAGGCCGTGGGTTTTCGGTGGTTGCAGACGAAGTACGGATGTTAGCCCAACGCACCCAATCAGCCACCCAGGAAATTCAAAACATGATCAGCGATCTGCAATCTAATGCGGTCACAGCTGTAGATTTCATGAACAAAAGCCAACAAAAAGTTGGCAATTGCGTTGAAAATACCAGTGAGGCTGTTGCTTCACTGGATCACATCAGAGAATCCATTGATGCTATTACCTTTATGAATACTCAAATCGCCACTGCCAGTGAGCAACAGAGCCATGTTGTAGCAAATATAAACCAAAATGTTTTAGACATTCGCAATAAAGTAGAACTAACCGCACAAGGCTCTGAAAAGATTGCCAGCAACAGCGACTCATTATCGCAATTGTCTGTGCAGTTATCAGAGACCATCGGGCTATTCAAATATAAGTAAGTATTCTAAGGCTGGAGGACACGCCCCCTTAAAGCATATCCATCTGGACAGAAAATAAAAATAAAATTGTCCGGGCATGCTGATGCAATACTCACATTTTAATAGACTGCATTTATCACAAGACCTATCACGACGAATGATACTGCAACCCACCTGATAGTGTAATTCACCTCTTTTAAGATGAAGATCCCTAATAAAAACGCTATTGGAATACTCGCCTGGCGAAAGGCTACTACATAAGAAACGTTAGTGACCAAAGTCATTGCCACCAGAATCGGCGCGTAGGACATCATCATCATGGCACTTATGCTTATACACCTTAGCTTCTGATGTACAACCACAGCGATGAACTCTGCCCTATATGCCCTTTTAGACATGGATATTGCAGCTAAAAATGTGCTGGTGAATAGTACTTGCAGGTAAATATAGTTAAATGACACCATTATTATATTGGCGCCAGGTGAATTTTCGGCTAATAATTTAACCCCCAGACTGTCAACAATAGAGTATCCCGCTGTTCCCAATGCCGCAACCAGTACAAATACAAACATCTTATTGGCATAATTTTCCAGCTTGAAATCCTTCAAATGTCGCATAGGTAACAAAATACAGCCCAAGACAATCAGCAAACTGCTAATAATGGCAAAATTAGAGACAGTGTTAATATCCCCAAATGCACATACATAAAGCAAAACCATAATAATGGGGATTGATCTCAGTAGCGGATATGAAAGAGACAAATTTCCGTATTTATAGGCATTCACTACGCCAAAAAAGTAACTGGCTTGAAATAAGCTACT
>ASZI01000342.1 GCA_000416315.1 Osedax symbiont Rs2
CGCAGTGCGTTTACGCTTTCCCTATTCTTTCTTTGTCTTAACAAAGTCACTTCTGGAATTTTCTGGATCTTTTTTATACAGCCTTAAGTATAAATTCGCGTTGCATAACTACCTGAATGGGTATCAAAACAATTTAATTACGATTTCCCTATATGTAAATTCCTTACAAATAGTTTCACATTCTCTGCACATTCTAGATTAAGCTTTAGCGTATATTGATATAGGCCAGTTTGGATTATGGCGATGTTGTTAAAGCTCTATGCTGGCAGATGTCTGTTATTTTATGTAGCGTCGAGATGTTTGGCTCATTCCCTCTATAACTATTTTATTGTGAGATCTGTTTTATGAAGAACTTGATTATTACTTTTATACTGCTGTCTACAACACTGCTAAATACTGTGAGTGCGGCACAGCAGTTGACGGCTACTATTATTGGCTCCGGGTCGCCGATTCACAACCAGAATAGAGCCAGCGCCAGTGTTTTAATTTCGCTGGGAGAGACGCGGATTTTGCTGGATATGGGTAATGGTGCTCAGGCTAATTTAGCCAAAACTGGCGTCGATATTCGTCAATTATCCGGGCTGTTTTTTACTCACCATCATCTGGATCACAATGAAGAGTTTGTACCTTTTCTAATTCGATCGCTGATGGGGCGGCATAATTTTAGCATCGTTGGGCCACCGAATACTGTTAAGCTCACTGAGACAAACCTGGATCTGTATACGGATGATATTGGCTATAGGTTAGGCAAGACCAAGCGGTCTCTGGCCGATCGAAGATCAGCTTTTACTGTCAGAGACATTCGCGGTGGGGAAACATTTAATGTCGATGCTATTCGTGTATCGACAGTCAAAGTGCCACATACCGCCTATGCTATCGCCTACCGGTTTGATTATCAGGATCAGTCTATTGTTGTAACCGGCGATCTTACCTATTCAAAAGATCTGTCAAAGCTGGCTAAAAATGCTGATTTCATGATTATTGATTCCGGCGGCATGATTATGAAAGGCGGTCGTGCTAATAAACGCAACAAGAAAAACTTCAATCGAGTTGCAGGTGCAGGGAAAAACAAAAAGAGATCGCGCACTAAGGCGCATCTGAATTTGGCCGAATCGAGTCTGATAGCCAGCCAGGCAAATGTTAAAAATCTTGTGTATACCCATTTCAGCACGGGTGTTATTGATGAACAGGCAAGTTTGCAAGAAATTCGCAGCAACTACAGTGCTAATGTGATTTTCGCAGATGATTTAATGCAGCTAAAAAAGTAGAGATGTCCCTGAGAGTGACTAATCTGCCATAGGTTAGTTATTCCGTCGAGTTAGCCGCAGACCCTGATTTCGCAGTTGCGGGCAGCGGCACTATTTTTGCGTATTTTCCAAGCATTTGTTGGGCCATTCCATTAGCGCGTATTTCTTTAATGCGCTTATTGATAGCCGCTAAAATCACCTGCGACCCTGCAAAAGGATGGCAGACCAAATGCACAGCAGTGCTAAAGACCATTAAATCCGGGTCAAAGTGTAGGTCGTCAACTTGCAGCCTTTCAATGGCCATAGGGATGTCGGGGTGATGCCCCATCAGCACATCAATTCTTTTGCGAGCTAACATTTTTAATAGGAGCGACTCATCGCGAACATTTTTGATAGTTACCCCTTCAGTATTCAATAATAAAGAGCCTACTGAGCCGAGTAGGTGGCCGATAACTTTGCCTTTTAATTGCGCTTTATCAGTAATAACAGGGTCGGATTTGCTGGTGTATAGACGGATGGAAACAAAATCCACAGGCTCTGAGTTGAGCAGCAATCGCCCGGCCAATTTTTCACTATGTACTCTTTGTAACGCGGCTGAGCTAGTAGGAAAAATGCAGGAATTATTGTCTTGCAAAAAATTCTGTGCACTTCTGGGCAGCGGGGCCGGCAGAACTTCAACCAAGTCGCCTAGATCTTGGCTTACATATTTGAGCAGTTTGTTATAGGGCAGATTCTCTTGTTTACCTAGTCTGTCTTTTAGCATGTATGCATAGATTTTGTGTTTATTAATAGAGGGTGTATCAGCCGCTTGGCTAGCTATAGAGGGGTAACAGAAAATAGATAATAGACTAAAAAACCATAGCTTTTTAAACAGACTTGTAGTCACTAGGGCACACTCTCTGCTATTAAGAATTCGGATATCAACATAACCTGTTAGCCAGCTGAAAGCGAGCTGGCAGAGAAATAATGACCTTAAAGCATACCCGCATTTAGCAATGTACTGATCTACAGCAAGACACTTGTCTGTAGTGGATATTTGTCGATGAATGGCTAGGTTTAGTTGTTCGTTAACAGACAAATTGTTTAACTGGTATGTATCAAACTAAGCTTGTGTTCATATTTGAAGCGATTGATTTAAAAGATAAAGTCAGTGTGTTATGTTTTATCTGATCAATGTCAGAGTTTAGTTGTGTTGTGATTTTAGGGTAAAAATGCAATATTTTTTTAACAGCAATGTATGGAGGATACATGGTGGGAATTACAGGCGAGGGTTTTTGTGGGGAAGTTAAGTATCGACTAGACGGCGAGCTTCATGATGCCAGATCTTGTCATTGTTCTCGCTGTCGCAAAGCATTTAGTTCACAGGCATCAGCTTATGCACTAGTGAAATCCGCAGAGTTTAGCTGGCAAGCGGGTGAGAGTTTACTGACATCTTATGTCGGCAAACATGGATTTGGCCTGCAATTTTGTAGTCAATGTGGGTCTACCTTAACGGGTGTTTTTAATGATCAGGTGCACGGGGTGACTTTAGGTTGTGTAAATGGGGATCCAGAGGTTGTACTGAGTCGGCATATCTACGTTGGCTCTAAAGCCTCCTGGGAGTTGATTGCTGAGGGTGTGCAGCAATACCAAGAGGGGCCACCAGAAAGTGCTTAGCCAGATTTGCAAGTCGACTTATAACAGCAGTGGCTTTCATAATAGCTAAAACACTGCAGAGGGGAACTAAAAATTGATCATAGAAATAATAAAACATACTCCCTTATGGGTATTCGCCTTACTGGTTTTGTTGCTTGTTTTGGGGCTGCAACAATCTAAAGATAGGGTTGTAAAGAAGTTACTGATATTGCCCCTGCCTATAGGCATGGCACTGTTATCTTATTTTGGTGTGTTTTCCAGTTTCGGATTGTCGCCGGTTTCTATTGGCCTGTGGCTGGCAGCGCTGCTGAGTATTGCCTGTATATTTGCAAAATATTTACCTCCCCAAGGTGTTGAGTTCAATGCTGAAACTGAATCTTTCAGTATCCGGGGAAGCTGGGTGCCACTGTTGCTGATGATGGCAATATTTTTTAGCAAATACTTTGTTGCTGTCGTTAGTGCACTACAGCCAGCGATGGTTTTGAATCTTGGCTTTATGATTATCTGTACTTTGCTGTACGGTGCGTTTAGTGGGGTGTTTGTTGCCAGGGCAATCAGTATCTGGAGTAAAAGAAAAATCATTGAAGCTTAAAAACCTAGTCATTAGCTGAGCTAAGACACTCACTCTGGCAGCGAATCTACTTTGTAGATTAACCTTAGGCTGATATTCAAACAATCAACAGTATTCACAGGGGGCAGTTTAAAGTGCAAAGACAGTTAGTACTGAAGTCATTTAGCAATAAAATCGCTATGCAAATGGGGCTTAAAATCGTCGATTCTGCCCAGAAAAAAGGCTTAATTATAGGTATTGAAATTTTGCCGTTTTAAGAAAAGAAATCCTGATCGGTTTGCATTTCTTGCTTCCAGAATTCAAGGTTGTTTTTACCTTGGCGCTTAACGTTAAACATCGCACGGTCGGCGTGTAGCAGCAGCGCATTCACATCTTTTGCGTCATCTGGATAGACCGACAGCCCAATGCTTAAAGTCAGCAGTGGGTTGTTTTCTAGCATAGGCAGTAGCGGATGTGCTTGTGAGAGAATACTACTGGCGATGTTCAAGCTCTCTTCCAGGTCGCTGACATTGGGTAAAATAACTATAAATTCATCGCCGCCGATACGGGCGATCAAATCATCTTCGCGGACTGTTTGCTGTAACCGTTGGGCAAAACCACTGAGAACTTTGTCACCAACCTGATTGCCGTGAAGATCATTTATCGCCTTGAAATTATCCAGGTTAATATGCATCAAAACCAGCTTAGTGTCCTCTGCCCGGGCAAGTTTTAACAGACAGGCGAGATGTTCCAGAGCATGTTTACGGGTATATACACCTGTCAGAGCATCGTGGCTGGCCATGTGATTTAACTCTTGTTGCAGCTGTTGTCGCTCGATAGCGTTGCGCTTAAAAACGACCATTGCCTCGGCCATTTTACCGACTTCGTCGCGACGCTCGCCGACGCTAATATCTACCTTTAAATCATTGCGTGACAGGCGCTTCATCATCGAGGTCATAGCGACAATGGGTCTGGATATATCGGCTGCCAGCAAATAGCCCAATAGTGAAATTACAATGGCTATCAGCACTGTGCTTAGCAGCAGGAAACGGTTGAGAGCATACACTGGTTGCAAGACTTCTGACTGATCAATTTCTGCCAACATTGCCCAGTGCAGGCCAAGAAAGTCCACTGGGGCATAGGCGGAAAAAACCTTTATATCCCGATAGTCATCGATGATGTCAAAACCGGATCTTCCCTTCAGAGCCTGATAGACAGATGCAGTGCCCACTCGAGTGGTTAAAATACTGCGGTCTTTATAAAATCGGGAATTGGAGCGCATCAGCAAATCGTTACCGACTAGATAAGTTTCACCGCTGTCCCCCATACCCGCAGTATCTTGCATTATTTTATCCAGCGCCTGGATTGGCAGCTGATAAATCACTGCTCCTAAGTACTCATTGTCCGCACTAAATACTGGCGAGGCAATGAAGCTTGAAGAACTTTTATCTCTAGGGGAGTAAAAACTGAAATCGGCCAGCTGTATATCATCTACTGCAGGCTGCTTGTTTAGACTGCGAAAAAGCTCGGCAATAGCAGTGTTCTTATAGGGGCCGCTATACAAATTGCTGGCGAAGTCCAAGCCTTTATGCACGCTATAGATAATGTTGCCACCGGTATCGACCAGCAGAAAATCACTGTAGGAGGAGCTGGCGATCATATTGCTGAAGATAGGATGGTAGTTACTGTGTGCTGTGCTGTATTTACTGTTATCTGCAGGCCTGAGATAGGCAGCTCTATGCTCTTGCGAGTAAGGATTGTTTTCTATGTATACTTTTTGTAAATATTGTTTCGGCGAGGAGGGCAGTTGTTGCCAGGCGTTGGAGAAATCGCGCAGAGAGTTGATTAGCAACGGACTTTTAGCATGAAAAGTCACCTGCTGCTGGATATTCCCAAAATATTGCTGCAGGGATGACTTGCGTGACTCCAGCAATGATATCAGATTGTTTTTAGCGGCATTGTGCATGCTGCTGGCAGTGTGGCTGTAGGTGATAATCCCGGTCGCTATAGCGGATATCAAGGCGAGTGAAATCATCACTAAAGGTAGTTTCAGGGTAATCTTGGTATCTTTTAACATCTAAAAGTTACTCTGATATAGGCGCAACACTACATCTGTAGAAAAAAGCAGCAAGTTTAGTGAGATTTCGATTGTACATCAATGTGTATATATTATGAACATTGTAGATATAACTCTAAAGTCTAGCTATTAGTCTTAAGTCGCATAGAGTTTGGTCGTTGATTCTATTGCTATGCAACTTTTCAACTCCTCGTTTTCTGGTCAACCTTATAAAGGGATTTTCAGATCTAATCGGCAACAAATCATGATGGCTGAGCGCAACCGATCAACTTTGAATTAATAGTTTATGCGTTGAACCACGTTGTATAAGCAATCGATCGAGTCGCATCTGAGTAGCCGTGTAGCGACAATACTGAACTTATTAGCCTGTTACTTTAACTTATGGTCAATATACTGCTGCTAACCCTGTATTATCTGCCTAAAAAGTCGCAGCGTATAATTCGGTTGTTTTGGAGAAGTAAATGAAAATTGTTATTGCCCCTGATTCTTTTAAAGAAAGCCTATCGGCGCAGGGGGTAGCGGCGGCTATACAGGCGGGTATGCAATCGGTTTTAAAAGATGCCGAATTTGTTATGTTACCTGTGGCAGATGGCGGTGAGGGCACAACAGAGGCGCTGGTGGCAGCGACTAATGGCCGCTTCGTAGAGCAATTGGCTACCGGGCCGCTGAGTAACCCATTGATGGCTAGCTGGGGTCTGCTTGGCAACAGTAACAGTGCGGTGATTGAAACCGCCGGTGCTTCAGGTTTAGACTTAGTAGCCCCCGAGCAGCGCAATCCTCTGCTGGCGACTAGCTATGGCACCGGCGAGTTGATTATGGCGGCGCTGGAGCACAAGGTTGAGCATATTATTTTAGGCTTGGGTGGCAGTGCCACAAACGATGGCGGGGGTGGATTGCTACAAGCTTTAGGGGCTAAGTTTCTCAACGTCAGTGGCAATGACATTAGTGTTGGTGGTGCTGGGCTCGCAGAGTTGGCCAGTGTTGAGCTATCAAGTATGGATGCACGACTGGCGCAAGTGCGCTTTGAAGTGGCTTGTGATGTAGACAATCCACTAACCGGAGAGCGTGGTGCCTCGGCGATTTTTGGCCCGCAAAAGGGTGCCGACCCACAGATGGTGGCTCAGTTAGATCAGAATTTGGCACATTTTGCCGCCATCCTAAAAAGAGATGTGGGTATTGATATCAGCACCGCAGCGGGTTCTGGTGCTGCAGGTGGAATCGGGGCGGCGATGCTATTGATGAAGCAAGTAGAGTTAAAGTCCGGTATTGATATAGTACTAGATGCGGTGCAGTTCGAGTCCCACCTTAAAGGTGCCGATTTAGTCATTACGGGTGAGGGGCAAATCGACGGTCAGACCGCCAGTGGCAAAACACCGGTCGGGGTAGCGCGCAGGGCTAAACTACTTAACCTGCCGGTTATTGCCGTTGCCGGTAGCCTCACTGCTGAGGCTGACAAAGTGCGCAGTGCCGGCATCGATGCGATCTTCAGCGTTGTTCCAGGGGTCACAGACTTACCGAGCGCGCTGCGTGATGCCAGTGACAACTTAACTAAAACGGCCGCCAACATCGCCAGAATCTGGCAGTTGGCAGCCAACAGTAAGTAAGCTTTTAACTCGGCAATAGCAGTTAAATACTTAACTCGTCCTTAGCGGTTAAATCTTTAACACGCCTGATGCAAGTAAACATTTAACACGCCCTTAGCAGTTAAGTATTTAACTCGCCTGTTGTAGTACTGCTTGGATTAGTACGTTGCAGCCGGCTTCCAGGTCTTTGGGGTCGGCATTCTCCTCCTCGTTGTGGCTGATGCCTTTTTCGCAGGGCACAAATACCATAGCGGTGGGTGCCACTCTGGAAATGTAACAGGCATCGTGACCGGCGCCGCTGACGATGTCGCGATGACTATATCCTAAGTTTTGCGCCGCCTCGCGCACTGAGTCGACACAGGACTTATTAAAAGGTACTGGTGGTGAATACCAGATCTGCTTAAAATCTAGTTCCAGCCCAAGCTCAGTACTCAATTGATCGGCGTATTCGCGCAGTTGCTCATCCATCTTCGATAACACTTGATCATCCGGGTGTCTGAAGTCGATGGTAAAAAACACTTCGCCGGGGATAACGTTTCTAGAGTTGGGGAATACTTGCAATAAGCCGACGGTAGCGCAGGCCAGTGGTGCATTACTCAAACCTATCTGGTTAACCTTGTCGATGATGCGGGCGGCCCCGACCAACGCATCCTTACGGGTTGCCATCGGCGTGGGCCCGGCGTGCGACTCCTGACCGGTCAACGTTAGCTCGTACCATCTCTGGCCCTGAGCATCTGTGACCACACCTATTGTTTTTTCCTCGTTCTCCAGGATAGGTCCCTGCTCGATATGCGCTTCAAAAAAAGCCTTGAACTGACGATTACCGACTTCTAAGGGACCGTCATAACCAATGCGTTGCAGCTCTTCTCCCATGGTTTTACCGTCCAAATCGGCGCGACTCAGACCGTAGTCTAAATCGAATACCCCGGCGAAAACGCCCGAGGAAACCATGGCTGGTGGAAAGCGCGAGCCCTCTTCGTTGGTCCATACAGTGGCTTCGATAGGGTGTAATGTCTGGATGTTGTTATCGTTGAGAGAACGTATCACCTCCAACCCAGAGAGCACTCCATAGATACCGTCGAATTTACCACCGGTTGGCTGAGTATCTAAATGACTGCCCATCACCACTGGAGGCAGCTGGTTGTCTAGTCCCGGGCGGCGGGCAAAGATGTTACCCATTTTATCGACACTGACAGTACAGCCAGCCTCTTCGCACCAAGAGACAAATAAATCTCGCCCCTGCTTATCCAGATCCGTAAGCGCCAGGCGGCAGACACCGCCTTTTGCAGTGCCACCGATCTCGCCCATCTGCATTAAACTATCCCAGAGGCGCTCGCCGTTTATTGATATATTTTGCATTTCAATAAATTCCTATTTACAAGTTCAGTGTCAACTTATCTGAAAGCTGGAATGATTGTTTTCGCGTATTGAGCGATAATTTCTTCCTCATCACCACTGTCCAGATAGATATTGAACTGGGTTGTACCTACCGCTTCTAGCTCTTTAATTTTGGCTATGTGCTGATCAGCTTCGCCGAGTACACTGAAGCTGTCGATGATCTCATCGGTGATGAAGTCTAGGTAGGGATTGTCGCTCTGGCCGTGTTTAGAGTAATCGTAACCTTTACGCTGCTCTATATAGTTGGTCAGGCTCTCGGGCACTAAGCCGGAATGGGCACCGTATTTTTCAACGATATCGGCAACGTGATTACCGACCATGGCCGGGAACCAGCGGGTAGCTTCGCGGCATTTATCCATATCACCCATGTAGGCGGGAGCCGAGGCGATAACCTGGAAGTTAGACATATCTCTGCCCGCCTCTTTACCGGCACTGATCGCCTGTTGGGCAAACCACTGCACTAGTGCCGGATCGGCAATCTGCAAGATAACTCCATCGCCGACTTCACCAGCTGTTTTTAGTGCTTTAGGACCGTATGCGCCGATGTGCACAGGTAGCTCATAGCCGACTGCCCATGGTAGTTTAACCGGCTCTGGACTCTCGCCGTACTGCACTTCTTCACCGCGTACCATGGCTTTTACTTTAGTAGTGAATTCAGCCACTCGCGCCAAATTGGCAGGCTTTTTACCCATCACCCGCATGGCGCTGTCGCCACGCCCCAGACCTACTACAAAGCGGCCCTCGCTCTGCAGTGCCAAGCTGGCAAATAAACTGGCAGCGATCGACCAATCTCTGGAGTTAGGGTTGGTGACGCAGGGGCCAAATTTCATCTTGCTGGTGTGCTCCATGCACATCGCAATTGCCGGGTAACACTCACGCCATAAAATGTGTGAATCGTAAAACCAGCAGTGAGAAAAACCAGCTTCCTCCGCTTGCTTAACCAGTTTACGAGCGCGATCAGGCTTTACGAAGCCTTTAAAAGTGATACCAAAATCCATAACTTACTCCATTTTTAATCCGGATTTGTTAGTGACAGGCAAAGCCTTTAAGTCACCGGGGATCCGGATGCATAGTGAGGAGTTATCAAAACAAGCTGCAAGCTGTTCTTTTAACTCCGAGACAAATTCTTGTTGTTATTTTTCTGCTACTAAAAACTTCCAACTTCCAAC
>ASZI01000343.1 GCA_000416315.1 Osedax symbiont Rs2
CCAGCCACTGTTGAGCTGGCAGCTTTTGCGCTGTTTTTTGCGCTTCTTATAGGTACCCCCGCCGGCATTATCGCCGCCGTTAAACGTGGAACCTTTTATGATCACACTTTAATGACCATCTCATTGACCGGCTTCTCTATGCCGCTGTTTTGGTGGGCGTTGTTACTGATTGTCTTTTTCTCTGGATACTTAGGCTGGACGCCAGTGTCAGGGCGAATTTCCGCACTGTACTTTTTCGATACTCCCACCGGCTTTATGTTGATTGATAGCTGGCTATCTGATGAAGAGGGAGCCTTTAAATCTGCGGTAATGCACTTGATACTGCCTGCAGTAGCATTGGGAACTATTCCAATGGCGACCTTTGCCAGACAGAGCCGCTCGGCGATGTTAGAGACACTCAGTGAAGACTTTATTAAAACGGCACGTGCCAAAGGTTTAAGCCCGTTTAAAGTGACGGTAGTGCACGCTTTTCGCAATGCGTTGATTCCTATAGTGACAGTTATCGGCCTGTCGGTGGGTGTGCTCTTAGGTGGAGCTATCCTGACTGAAACTATTTTCTCCTGGCCCGGTATTGGTAAGTGGATGGTAGACAGTATCTTTCGTCGCGACTATCCGGTAGTGCAAGGTGGTTTAATATTGATCGCTACTATCGTTATCATGGTCAATTTAACTGTAGATATTCTGTACGGTATCATTGATCCGCGTATCAGCAAGAAAGGGCATTAAGCATGAGTGTTGAAGCAATTAATAATCAACCAAAACAATCGGCGTTGATGGCAGTTCTGGCAAGTTTTTGGTTTGAATTCAGACAAAACAGAGGCGCATTTTACGGCTTGATCTTTATGGGCATACTGTTGATGTGTGCTTTTTTGGCCGATTTTATTTCACCTTACTCGCCGATTGAGCAGTATCGTGATGCCTTGAAGTTACCTCCGGTTTGGGTGGATGGAGGCACTTGGGCGCATATTTTTGGTACTGATGCGCTAGGTCGCGATATGTTGTCGAGGATGATTTACGGATCGAGGTTCTCGTTCTATATCGGCGTGATCGTTATTTGTATCTGCTTGACTGTCGGGGTGATGTTGGGGCTGGTTGCAGCATTCAATAAAGGCTTTATTGAAAACTGTATTATGCGTTTAATGGATATTATCCTAGCTTTTCCAAGCTTATTAATGGCCCTGGCGCTAGTGGCTATTTTAGGTCCGTCACTGCTCAATGCCATGATAGCGATTGCAGTCGTTTATATCCCGCACTTTGTACGTCTGACCCGTGCCCAAGCGCTGTCTGAGTTAGGTAAAGACTATGTCTCTTCCAGTAAGACAATGGGAGCTTCAAGGGCGCGTTTGATGTTTATCAATGTGCTGCCAAACTGCATGGCACCGTTGATTGTTCAGGCGACTATGAGTTTCTCCTCTGCGATCTTAGATGCTGCGGCATTAGGTTTCTTAGGCATGGGTGCGCAAGCGCCAACCCCAGAGTGGGGTACTATGTTGGCAGATGCGCGTCAGTATATTCAATCGGATCCATGGATGATGGGTATTCCCGGTTTGGCGATCTTGTTTACGGTATTATCTATTAATTTGATTGGTGATGGTTTGCGTGACGCGCTTGATCCTAAAATGAAAACGTCTAAGACTTAAGGGGGCAATCATGAGTGAAGTTAAATCGAGTAAAGATGCAATTCTATCGATTAAAAATTTAAGTGTATCTCTGCCTCCGCGTGCGGACCGGCCCTTCGCTGTTGAAGATGTCAGCTTTGATGTGTTCCCCGGTGAGATTCTCTGTATCGTTGGTGAGTCAGGTTCTGGTAAATCTATGTCCTCGAATGCGGTCATGGGTTTGCTGCCTAAGCCACATGTAAATGTCTCCAGTGGAGAAATACTCTTCGAAGGCCAGGACTTAGTCGGTATCAGTGATTCGGCTATGCAGGCAATTCGCGGCAGCCGTATCGGTATGATCTTTCAGGAGCCAATGACTGCACTGAACCCGGTAATGAAGGTCAAGAAGCAGCTGCAAGAAGTATTCGAAAGTCACCACCTGAAATTATCGAAAAAACAAGTCAAAGAAAAAATCATTGAAATGCTTGATGATGTGGGTCTTCCCGATCCTGAAATTATCGGTGAAAGTTATCCTTTTGAATTGTCAGGTGGACAGCGACAGCGGGTCATGATTGCTATGGCACTGGCGTTGCAGCCGAAGATTCTGATCGCCGATGAACCTACCACTGCTTTAGATGTAACTACTCAGGCGCAAATCCTCAGACTGGTTGCCGATTTGCAAAAAACCAGAGACATGGGGGTTATCTTTATCACCCACGATTTTGGTGTAGTGGCTGAAATCGCCGATCGTGTCATTGTTATGCGCTTAGGTAAAATCGTTGAACAGGGGTCTGCGGATGATGTTCTGAATCGACCTCAGCATCCTTATACCCGCAAGCTGATCTCCACAGTTCCCAACATGGGAGCGCCAAAAAGGGAGCCAGTGACTTCCGATGTAGTGGTTTCAGTTAAAAACTTGTTCAAGACTTACGGTTCAGATGAAAAGAATTGGTTGGGCAAAGCAGGGCGTGTGGTACACGCATCCAGGGATATAAACCTAGAAATTCGCAAAGGTGAAACCTTAGGCTTAGTCGGAGAGTCCGGTTCCGGTAAATCTACCGTGGGTCGCTGCATCATCCGTCTGCATGATTCAAACAGCGGTGTGGTGGATTTTGAAGGGCAAGATATTCTTAAGTTATCAGAATCAGAAATGATGCCGGTGCGCCAGCATATTCAAATGATCTTTCAGGACCCCTACGCCTCACTAAATCCGAGACGTAAGATTGGCGATATCATCACTGAAGGTCCTACTATCCACGGTATTCCAAAAGCTCAATCATGGGAGAAAGCTGAAGAGTTGCTGGAGATTGTAGGTCTGGATAAGTTCGCGTTAAAGCGTTACCCACATGAGTTCTCTGGCGGTCAGCGCCAGCGTATTGGCATCGCCCGTGCTCTCGCTATGTCGCCAAGGTTATTGATTGCCGATGAAGCGGTATCTGCACTGGATGTATCAGTGCAAGCGCAAGTATTAGAACTGCTGGATGAGATCAAGAATAAAATGGATCTCGCTATGTTGTTCGTTACTCACGATTTGCGGGTTGCCGCACAAGTGTGTGACAACATCGCAGTAATGAAGTTGGGTGAGATAGTCGAGTACGGACCGACTTACGATGTGTTTCACAACCCGCAGCACGAGTACACTAAGAGTTTGCTGGCAGCGGTTCCCGGTAAGGACTGGCAAGTGCCAGACTTGAGTGGTCAGTCAATCGAATAGCAATTAGCAACCACTAAAAACCCAGCAACTGCTGGGTTTTTTATTGCCTGTTTACCGACAAAGGGCTATTACAAGTTAATTTTATGCACTAGTTTTAGCAAAATACTGATCGCGATGCAGCTGGTAAAAAGGTAATTCGGTATCGTAGGCGATTATAGTTCCCTCTCTTAGCAGGCCTGCTCTGAGTAAAGATTTTGCCGAGGCGATATTTTGATCATCGACGACGGCCGTGACTCTGGGCAGGTCTAAATCGACAAAGGCATACTCTATTAAACGAGCGGCGACTTCAGCGGCAATTCCCTGGCCCCAGTAAGCGGGTTTAAGCCAGTAGCCTGTTTCTATGTTGCCGGTTTCCTCTTTGGTCGGCATAGGTTTTAGCAGGCACATGCCAACGCAGTTATCTTCGCTGTCGTATATCAACCAGAAGCCCTGTCCATTGACATTGTTGAGGCGATGGAATCTCTCTAGTCCGGCAGTAACTTGTTCATCGGTGAAGGCGGCACCTGTGATGTAGCGCTGTACTCTAGAGTCTTGCATCATTTCTATTAAATGACGATTCGAATCAACAGTGTCCTGGATGGGGATTAAGCTAAATCTGTCACTGTGTAGCTTTGGGTTGGTTGTCATGTGTATCCCTGGGTAATGGCAAGCTCTTCAGCACATCATTACATTTTCCTGTGTTAAATCAAGATCTATTGACTAAGCTTAAGTAATCATTAGCGCTTGATTGTTATTTAGAATAATATCCGCTGCTAGTGTTAAAGTTGCCTGCACAGGGCAAATGTAAATAACGAGGTGCTTCTGTTTTCTTCGATAAAACAAGTATTATATCTATCAGTGGGTGTTCTGGCGCTGTTGCTAGGAGTGATCGGCATATTTTTGCCGCTGTTACCGACTACGCCTTTCATTCTTTTGGCCCTGGCTTGTTTCTCCCGCTCCTCGCCCAAGCTGCATTATTGGTTATCTCAGCACCCATATTTTAAGCTGATGATCACTAATTGGCAGAATCATCGCTGTATCAGTCGAGTGCATAAACGTCGTGCCTACATTTTTATAGTGCTCAGTTTTTCTATATCAATCTATATTTTAGCGGTGCTTTGGCTGCAGTTAATGTTGTCGATTATGATGTTCGGGTTGCTATATTTTATCTGGTCTACAGCCAGTGATCCCAAAGTTGAAAACTGTGAAAAATAGCTCAACTTTTGCTCAGCTGATGGCAAGTGTTTTCCTTTAAAAAAAGATGGCCTGAATTTTGCTTTACTAATCTCGTGTATTGAAATACTGCTAGCGCTTTAGAAGCTGGCGAGTAATTTGTTGAGAGTACAGGTGAGTATATGCAAGGGTCGATTATGATTAATGAATCGATGGCGCAAGCGGACGACAGCGCGCGCCATCAAGAGCTATCCGAGGCTTTTACCCGCCTTGGTTATCAATTTTGTAAACGACATAAAACACCAAAATCTGCCGTTTCAGGTTTTGCTACCCTTGGCAGCAGATCCAAGTCCCAGAACCGGCTAGAAATTACA
>ASZI01000344.1 GCA_000416315.1 Osedax symbiont Rs2
CTATTTATTGCCTTATCTACAACTAGTTACAGCAGTAATAACACATAAAAAATCTAATGAACATATCAGTGCGCACAACTGACTTGTCCGGGACTTATACTGTTGGCCTTGTCAGCGCTAAATAGGCGCATTCTCAGCCCTGCTGGACTAGTAACTATTTAAACGTCTGTTCAACAACGGCTGAAAACTATAGTGACTTGACTAGCCCCACTCAGGCAATAGCCTGAAGTGACAATAAGTCTTTTATTCACTGAATTTATTATAGTAAAATATTGGCAGTTAAATAATATTTCCCAAAGATTAGCGCAAAATTCCCAGCGTTTTTATTCTTCCTGGCAAAGCACAATTAATCGACTATTCACAGGCTTGCACTGTTAAATTATGCCCCACTTTCCAAAGTCTTCAGAAACTAAAGATATAGCCACCATTGTTATTATAGGTTATGTCTGGCCCGAGCCAAACTCTTCAGCCGCCGGCTCTCGGATGATGCAACTATTGCATTACTTCAACCAGCGCAGCCACAGGGTAATCTTCGCCAGCCCGGCTCAGCTCAGTGAACATCGGGAAATACTTGCCGATAGCGATATAGAAGAACAGAGCATCAATTTAAATTGCAGTAGCTTTGACCACTGGATAGCAAAACTGCAACCGCAGATTGTGCTCTTTGATAGATTTATGATGGAAGAGCAGTTCGGCTGGCGGGGAGAGCAGCAATGTCCCGATTGCATTCGCATTCTCGATACAGAAGATTTACACAGCCTGCGTGAAGTCCGACAGCTGCAGCTAAAGCAAGCACTTAAAAACGATCTTGAAACCAACCTTCAATACAACCACTGCCAGAGTTTGTATAGGCAGATGAGTAAGCTTGATATTTGCCAGCGGGAACTCGCCGCTATTTTTCGCTGCGATTTAAGCTTAATGATTTCCGTATTCGAAATGCAACTGTTGACAGAGTACTTTAATGTTCCGCCGCAGTTATTATTGCATTTGCCGTTCATGTTAGAGCAGTTGTCACGACCGGCAACATCTTTTGCTAACAGACAACACTTTGTCACTATTGGCAACTTCAGGCACGCCCCCAACTGGGACTCAACTCTGTGGCTAAAGCAGAGCATCTGGCCAAAAATTCGCCAATTAATGCCGGACGCGCAATTACACATATATGGCGCCTACCCGGCGAAGAAGGTTACTGACCTGAACAACCCCAAACAAGGTTTTCATATTCGCGGCTGGGCAGAAAATGCGATCGATGTATTGAGCAGCGCCCGAATTTGCCTGTCACCGCTACGATTTGGCGCGGGCATTAAAGGCAAATTAACTGATGCTATGCTCGCAGGCACTCCGAGCATTACCACTGCACTGGGCGCTGAGGCAATGAGTGACAACTACCCTTGGCCGGGACAGATTGAAAACTCTGCAGATTCAATTGCCAGCGCGGCTGTAGAGCTATACAAATCACCACTGCAGTGGCAGCAAGCTGCAGATAATGGCGCGATAATTATCCACAATTGCTACAACAAACAACAGTTAAGCCAACGTTTAGCAAGCGCCATCGAGACACTATTAGCAAATTTAGATACCCATAGATCGAATAATTTCGTCGGTCAGATGCTGCGTCACCATCAGCACAAAAGCACTAAATACATGGCGCAGTGGATTGAAGCTAAAAACAAAAAATTTGATTGAGCAGCTAGCAGATATGAGTATTTTTCTAGCTTCCACAGCTAACTCAAAGGGAATAGACTAATCGATCCACTGCATAAGCAAAGTCGCTGCTACTATAATAACAGGCGACAATAGTTACAAGACAACCATCAAGACACTTTTTACTTACACTTGCATCAACAGACTTACACGGGTTAGAAAATGAGAATTGAAGAATTTGTTCCAGGACAGCGCTGGATCAGCAACACCGAATCTGAGCTGGGGCTTGGCATTATTGTCAGCAGCGAAAATCGGCGCATAGAAGTAAGTTTCCCCGCAGTCGCTGAGCGCAGAACTTACGCGACCGACAACGCCCCACTGAGCCGGGTGATCTACAACGTAGGCGAAGAAATTTCTGATCAGCAAGGTGATTCATACATTATTCAACACAGGCTAGAAGAGCAAGGATGCTTTATCTACCAATGTGGCAATGACACATCCCAAACTGTTGCTATTGCAGAAATTGAGCTGGATAGTTTTGTCCACTTTAGCAAACCCCAAGATAGGTTATTCGCTGGGCAGATAGACAAACTAAAATCTTTCCGGCTGCGGGTCGAAACATTAGCGCACCAGCACAACCATCAACAATCTGGTGTCTGCGGGTTACTGGGACCCAGGGTCCAATTATTGCCTCATCAATTTTATATCGCCTCGCAAGTTGCTAACAGACACGCTCCCAGAGTATTACTCGCCGATGAAGTGGGTCTGGGCAAGACCGTGGAAGCAGGATTAATCTTACACCAACAACTGATTACCGACCGAGCCCAGAGAATCTTAATTGTGGTACCTGACTCGCTGGTTCATCAATGGCTCGTTGAAATGCTGCGCCGCTTCAACCTTATGTTCAGTATCTTAGATGAAAACCGCTGCCTGGCTATCGAACATAAAACCCCGGACATAGATTTAGACTTGCTGGAAGACGACCAAGTGCCCGAGGATATGCTCGAAGTCAATCCCTTTGAAAGTTCTCAGCTAATCCTCTGTTCCCTGGATTTTCTGAGCGACAATCTGCATCGGGTAGTGCAGGCAGAGGCCGCTCAATGGGATCTATTGATCGTCGATGAGGCCCATCACTTAGAGTGGAGCGAAACCCAAGTCAGCCCGCAGTATCAGTTAATCGAAGCTTTGGCCAAACGCACTGCCGGACTGCTATTGCTAACAGCAACCCCAGAACAACTTGGCGTTGAAGGGCATTTTGCTCGACTGAGGCTATTGGATCCCGACCGCTATTACGACTTAGAAAAATTCAAACAAGAAGAGCGGGACTACCGCCCCTTAAGTGACTTCATCAAACAATTGTTAGAAGAAGAGGCCGTTGACAAAATTGTCAACCAAGGCTTTGACCAGCAACTACAGCAATATTTAGGCGCACAGCAATTTCTCGAGCTTCAACAGCAAATCAATCCAGAGAACGCTGCCAGCCGCATTGAGCATATCATTGAGCAGCTGCTAGATCAGCACGGTACCGGTAGAGTTCTGTTTAGAAATCCTCGCGCCGCCATCAGCGGCTTCCCGAAACGAGAACTGCATTCACACCCGCTACCAAAGCCCGAGCTCTACGAAGCCATAGCAGACGAAATAAGCATTATCGAAAAGCTACAACCTGAATTGGTCTCAGGCCAGGACTGGCTGTACCACGACTCTCGGGTTACTTGGTTAGTTGAATGGCTGCAACAATACCGCTATGAAAAAATATTGCTCATTTGTGCCAATGCGGAAACGGCAATCGCCCTGGAAGACCACTTAAGAATACGCGAGGGTGTTCGCTCTGCCGCTTTTCACGAGGGCATGTCACTGATCAACCGCGATCGCGCCGCCGCCTACTTCGCCAACATGGAAGACAATGCGCAAATACTAATCTGTTCGGAAATAGGCAGCGAGGGAAGAAACTTTCAATTCGCCAGCAAAATCGTACTGTTTGACTTACCGCTAAATCCGGATTTATTGGAACAGCGTATCGGCCGCCTGGATCGAATAGGCCAACAAAACAATGTCCAGATACATGTACCCTATTACCAGGACAGCGCCCAACAAGTATTACTGGACTGGTATCACCAGGGCTGTAATGCATTCGAACACAGCTGTTCCATCGGTATGCAATTGTTTGCCAAATACAAACAGCAACTGTTCGAATGCTTTGACTGCCCGGAGCAACAAGAGGTTGAGCAATTGTTGCAACTGACACACAACCGCCGCCAGGTACTTGAACAGCAGCTGCAATTGGGTCGTGACAAAATGCTCGAACTCAACTCCTGCAGGCTGGCACCTGCTGAAAAAATTCTCGATCGTGTTGAGCTGGCTAGTAGCCCACAAGTACTGGCCAAGTATATTGAACGGCTATGTGATTATTTTGGTGTCGAAGTGCAAACCTATGATAACTACAGTTTTACGTTGCACCCGGGTGATCACATGCGCACCCACCACTTTCCAGGCCTCTCGGAAGAGGGCATAACGACTACCTGGGACCGGGATCACGCACTGTCACGTGATGACCTGCAATTTCTCAGCTGGGAACATCCCCTGGTATTAGGGGCTATGGATATGATGCTCAGTGGTGACTACGGAAATACAGCCTTTTGTACTATCAAACTGCCGCCTTTGAAAGAGGGTTCTCTGCTGATAGAAGCTATCTTCACGCCGCACTGTGCCGCCCCTAAGTCGCTGCAGCTGAATCGTTATATAGAACAGGGAACCCACCGAATATTGTTAGATGCCAATGACACTGATCTATCCGCTATTATCAGCTCTCAAAACATCGACACGCTGGCGCAAAGAGTGCCCAATAAAAGCGCGCAAAATTTGATTAAACACGCCCGTGATCAGATTGAACAGTTAATTGTAAAAATTGAGAAGATAGCAAAAACTCAACAGCCGGCAATGATCGACAAGGCAATGGTAAATATCAACAGCCACATGCAAGTTGAAATTTCCAGACTGCAAGCCCTAGCCACTATCACCCCCAACATTCGCGAATCTGAAATCGACTATCAGCGCGAAGCGCTCGCTCAATTGCAGCAGTATGCCTCTAGCCTGCAGCTAAAACTTGAGGCGATACGCGTCATCATAGTAACTGCTTAACTTAATAACAGATCCATCCGACACCCGCGCAATAAACCACAACTGATAGACAAAGGTAATCCCCGCTCTGGGGTTACCTTTTTTAATATGACTCACTTGCCCTCGCTGGGCAACTTAGCGGCCATCACCTCTTCTGTGACCAATTCTTGCCTGTTCTGAACATCATAATGCCTTGATAGCCCGCAAAAACCTGCCTTAGCCTACTCAAGCGTTTAATAGCTGCCTTCCACTTGCCTATCTCTGAAAAGCTGCACATAAGCTTTATCCTGGCCATGCTAGATTTTCAATCCCTTGCATTTCAAATTCAACCGCGCCAGGCAAACACATTCGACGTGTCCAGCAAGGTTTTTTTGGAGCACTTATTGCAGTTCACAAGCAACGTCAACTT
>ASZI01000345.1 GCA_000416315.1 Osedax symbiont Rs2
AAAAACTATTTTGAAAACAATCCCAAGCGCTGCTCGGGTTTCTATAACAATTTTAGCTGAAGCTTTTGACTAAGTGCCGCGCCTGCTTTTCCAGCAATTCCTGGTAGCTGGGGCTCAGTGCTAAAATGAGAATTTTGTCTTCGTCCTGTCGCTCTGTCTCAGCTTCATCAAGCAGGCTGTTTTTCAGGGCTTTTACCTCGCTCAGAGGGGTGTGGCTAATCAGTTGATTGGAGAGCGTGGTGCGGGTCAAAAAATGTGACTCTTCGCGCAGTAGTTCAACTTTTTTTCTGTTGCCACGCACCAGCGAGATTTGAATGTTCAAGGTAGGCTGCATGCGGGTGATTTGCCGGTGATTATAATATTTGTACAGTTGGTTAAATAACTTAGCTGCGCACAGTGCCTGAATACCGTGATTATCATCCGGGTCTCTGTCATCGAACATTACTCTAATATCGCCGTTGGCAATCAGCTCGATACCCCCGCCATATATGTTAACCACAAGCTTGATCAGGCGACGATATTCGGTCAACAGAGCCCGGTGTTCATCAGCGTCTTCTATCGGAGCGCGACCGCTACTGCAATCAATAAATAATAAGTAGGCGGCGTCGCGGGCTTTTAAACTTAGTTCGGTCTGGTGCTCGAGGGAATACAGGTCTAATTGCTCTTCGTGAGGGTGCGCCCTGAGCAATGGGTTTTGTGATCCCAAGGGAGTAACCTGCGAACGCGCAATGGGCTCCTCGATTAGCTGGATAGACTCGCTTAGTTCAATATCAGCGCTGACCATGTTGGCTGGACCCTGGTATTTAAGCTCTACCTCGCTCTGGGTGTTAAAGGGCTTGAAATGCGGCATCCGCTGTTCTGTATCGGGTTTGAGCAGTGAGACTAACTGTTCATTCTCTTCACTTTGCGGCCCACTGGAGGCTGGTGGGCTGTCAGTTTGGGTGGTTTTGTTGGGCTCTGCATCTAAATCTACTATGGCCAGAGAGATCGGCTCATCCCTGGCGCTAAGTCCCAAATTATTGTCTGAGGCAGTGATCTGCGCTTCACTGCGACTTGTCTCTGCTTTAAGCTCTGCAACTTGTGCAAGCTCCATACGAAAGCGGTGCTCTAGTAATGGCTTGTATTGAAGACTAAATTCTCGCAATATTTTTTTTGCTAAGTAAGCCACGGCAACTAAAGTGAACATAGCAGTCAGAGCTGCCAATACGATGAAAATCCACAGTAAGCGTTTAAAAAATTTTTCGCTCGGGCGGCTGTTTATGTATAAGTTTAACTCACCGATACGCAGCTGCTGGCTGAACAGCGGGTTGTTTTGCGCAGGGCCATTGCTGGTCCCTGCGCGAGCTAGTAGCTTTCCCTTGGCATCCACTAAAGTAGCTCCGTGGATAAAATCGGCACGGGCTAAAGTTCCCAGATAGAAATTCATGCTCAAGCTGTCTTTTGCTAGGATCATCGGCTTTAAGGTTACTAACGCCTGGTTAGTTACTGTGGCAACTTGGTTGTCCGTGTAGAGTTTTGCCTGATTCTGCGCAAAAACATAGATAAATGCTCCACTGGCGATAATACAAGAGAATATTACCAGAGCGGTTAAAGTCACTAATTTAATAGGTGATGGCTCAAAAAATGCAGCGGTTTCAGGAGAATTTAAAATGTTATTTGCCATTATTTGTATTTATAATTAACTAGCAGAAAATATCTGCCCTAATAGGGTTATTAAGCGGTTGAGGGCGTAGTATAATTACATTTAATTCCCTTTGCACCTTTGCTGAAAAGTCATCTTCTATTGCCTAGTTGTTGTTAAATAATAGGATGTTTGCTTTTTGGCTTTCCTCAGGATCGTATTAAGCTATTACAGTGGCCATCTTAGTGACTGAGCCGCTTGAGTATGGGCGGCAAAAGGTAAATATAACCTGGAAAATTCACCAGTAAACTAGTTTACAGTCTACAAAATTGAGAGCTGATAGGTTAACGATGAACATAGATCACTACATGCAGCAGTTAGGAGAGAGAGCCAAAGCTGCCTCTCGTATCATTGCCAGTGCTGAGTCGGGACAAAAAAATGCTGCTCTGCTGCAGATGGCAACAGCTTTAGATGAAGGTCGTGCATCACTGATCGCCGCCAATCTAAAAGATATTGAAAAGGGTAGAGGCAAAAACCTTTCGGCCCCGATGTTAGATCGACTGTTACTTGATGATCCCGCTATAGATAAAATGATCAGTAGTTTGCAACAAGTAGCTAGTTTGCCTGACCCCGTTGGCGGTATTAGTGACATGCGCTACTTGGATACCGGCATACAGCTGGGCAAAATGCGTGTGCCACTGGGAGTGATAGGTATTATCTACGAATCCAGGCCCAATGTGACAGTTGAAGCGGCTAGTTTGTGCCTTAAATCGGGCAATGCCACAATATTGCGTGGTGGCTCTGAGGCGATTCATTCAAATCGGGCGATTGCAACTTGTATAGCTACTGGCTTAGAGTGTACCGGACTGCCCGCTGATACCGTGCAAGTAGTGGAAACAGTTGATCGCGAGGCCGTGGCCAAGATGATCACTATGTCTGATTATGTAGACGTTATAATCCCGCGTGGTGGCAAGGGACTGATAGAGCGAATTAGCCGTGATGCTAAAGTTGCTGTTATCAAGCATTTAGATGGTATTTGTCATGTATACATCGATGATGAGGCGGATATAGAAAAAGCCATTGCTATCGCCGTGAATGCTAAGCCCCGCCGTTATGGGGTCTGTAATGCAATGGAAACATTGCTACTGCACAAAGATATTGTCGATGCTGTGTTGCCGCAACTGTGCCGAATCTACACTGAAAAAGAGGTGGAGTTGCGCGGCTGCGAAAAGTGCGTAGACAAATTACCGCAGGCTATCAAAGCCACAGAGGTGGATTGGTCGACCGAGTATTTAGCCGCTGTTTTATCGATAAAGGTAGTCGATGACATGCACAGTGCTATTGAACACATAAATCATTACAGCTCTGCGCATACTGATGCGATTGTCACAGAAAATTACAGCAAATCGAGAATGTTCTTGCGTCAAGTCGATTCAAGTTCGGTGATGGTTAATGCCTCAACAGCCTTTGCCGATGGTTTTGAATATGGCTTGGGAGCAGAAATAGGGATATCTACAGACAAACTGCACGTCAGAGGGCCGGTTGGGCTCGAGGGATTGACCTCGCAAAAGTATGTAGTGTTAGGCGACGGGCAGATACGCCAGTAATGATGCCTAGAGTTAAGTATCTATACAGAGCCGACAGTTAATATGCATGTATTTATGGGCGGTACATTTGATCCCGTCCACAGTGGGCATCTGCAGGGCGCTAGAGAAGTTTGTCAGTTGCTAGGTACTGATAGTATCTATTTGCTTCCGGCTAAAGTGCCAGTGCACAAAACGGCACCGCACACTAGTACTGCTGCGCGACTGGCTATGCTGGAGATTGCTATAGAGCCCTTCCCTGAGATTCATCTGGATCTGCGTGAAGTGCGATCTAGCGCAGCATCTTATACAATAGATACGTTAAAACAGTTGCGTGCGGAGCTTGGCGCCCAGTCACCGCTTATTATGGTGATAGGTATGGATTCTTTTAGCACGCTTCCCAGCTGGCGCGGACATAGGCAGTTCTTGAGCTTGTGTCATATCATTGTTTTACAGCGGCCTAACTATCAATTGGCCCAGAGCCCAGAGCATCATTCACTGATGCAACAGCAAGCGGACAACAGCGATGAGCTGAAGGCTAGCAGCGCCGGGAAACTGCTGTTTTATCAACAGTCGCCGCTGAATATTTCTGCCAGCGAGATTCGCCAGCAGTTGCAAAAAAGTTTAACCCCCGAGTTGCTGCCCAGTGCAGTGGCCGATTATATAAAACAACATCAGTTGTATAAATCGATGTTGGCAGCAACCTAAAATCGATCTGATTTTAGGTAAAATTTAAATCAAGGTATAGAAAGAAATGCAAAACGAAAAAGTAATTGAATTAGTAGTGGCCGCCCTGGAAGATCTTAAAGCCAAAGACATTGAAGTTATCGATGTGCAGGGAAAATCCAGTGTCACTGACTTTATGGTGGTAAGCAGCGGAACTTCTAAGCGGCATGTGATGTCTATGGCTGTTAATGTGGGAGATCAGCTTAAAGAGCAGGGGATAACGCCAATCAGCAGTGAAGGCCAGCATACAGGTGACTGGGCAATTGTTGATCTGTCAGATGTTGTTGTGCATATTTTAACCACCGAAGCCCGTGAGCTATATGATTTGGAGAAGCTGTGGCGCTTTGATATGAAACCTGAAGCAATTATTGAAGAGAGTGCTCAATAGATTTTATTAGACGGCGTCTAATGAGGCTCAAAGATGAAAATTAAGCTGTTAGCAGTAGGCGGAAAAATGCCTGCCTGGGTAACGACAGGTTTTAATGAATACAACAAGCGGATGCCGGGGGAGATGAGTGTCGAGCTGATCGAGATTCCCCTCGGTCACCGTGGCAAAGGTGCGGATTTAGTCAGGGCCATTAAGCGGGAGGGGGATGCAATGTTGGCGGCTATCCCCGCTACTGATTGGGTCGTTGCACTGGAAGTGACAGGTAAAACCTGGTCGACCGAGCGGCTGGCAGGGCAAATGGAAAAATGGCAGATGAACGGCAGCAATCTGTGTTTGTTGATCGGCGGCCCCGATGGTCTGGATCCTAGATGTAGTGCCAGAGCAGATCAGAAATGGTCGCTGTCAGCGCTGACTCTTCCCCATCCAATGGTACGGATACTATTATCCGAGCAACTATATCGAGCCTGGACAGTGATTCAAGGCCACCCTTACCATAAATAGGTTTTATGTCCGGATACGCGCGTTTTAAAGATCATCCCCAAGAGAGAAGAACTTTCCAGTTTCGGGCCTTGATGGCCTTTCTATTGGTATTAATTGCCATGGGCGCGCTAGTGTCGCGGATGTATTTTCTGCAAGTAGTAGAAAACGATCGCTACTCGGCAATCTCCGACAAAAACCGTATCCAACTCAAGCCGGAAAAGCCGACCAGAGGGTTGATTTTTGACCGCTCCGGGGTACTTATTGCCGATAATAAACCCAGTTACTCAGTAACAGTGCTGAAAGAGGAAATGGGTAAAGATTTACAGCAGATCGTCGCTCAGGTCGGCGATATTATTGAGCTCAGCGACCGAGATTTGGAGCGTTTTAACAAGCGTTTGAAAAGACGCAGGCGCCCCTATGAGTCGGTAATGCTGCGCTCTCGCCTGACCCAGCAGGAGATCGCAAAGCTGGCAGTCAACTATCACAGACTACCGGGAATCCGGGTCGAATCTGATTTGATTCGGGTTTACCCCTACGGCGAAACTTTAGTGCATGCGATGGGCTACGTGGGCAGAATAAACGAGCGCGAGCTAAAGCGGGTTGACGAGAAAAACTATTCTGCCACCAACTACATAGGTAAGTTGGGGATTGAAAAGTTTTACGAGAGTGAACTGCACGGTACCGTGGGGATGCGTAAAGTCGAAACCAATGCGCGTGGTCGGGTGATGCGGGTACTGGAAAATATTGAGCCTGTGCCTGGCAAAGATCTGCAGTTGACCATAGATCTGCCACTGCAACAAATTACCGAAAAATTACTGAAAAACGAAAGGGCCTCAGTGGTCGCCATAGATCCTAAAACCGGAGGCATCCTGGCGCTGGTTTCAACTCCAGGCTACGACCCCAATTTATTTGTCACTGGTATCTCCAACAAAGAATATAATGCCCTGCGAGAGTCTGCGGATCTGCCGTTGTTTAACCGGGCTATTCGCGGCGGTTACCCACCGGGTTCCACAATTAAACCTATTACCGCACTGGCAGCTATTGACAGTGGTACAGTGCCGGTAGATTACACGGTTTATGATCCGGGTTGGTACACAATCGCCGATGACCGATATCAGCGCAAGTATCGGGACTGGAAGCGTAGCGGTCACGGTAAAGTTGATCTGAATCTGGCGTTGGCACAGTCTTGCGATGTCTGGTTTTATGATGCTGGCCACAAAACTGGAGTTGATAACATCTCTCATTACATGGATATGTTTGGTCTTGGTAAAGTCACTAGTTTGGATTTGCCTGAGGCAATACCGGCAGTTTTACCGTCTAAGAGCTGGAAGAAGCGCCGCTATAAACAATCTTGGTATCCCGGTGACTCACTGAATTTGAGCATTGGTCAGGGCTACTTAGTGACAACGCCGCTACAGCTGGCGACCACGGCGATGCTGTTGGCAAATAGAGGCGTTTGGCGTCAACCTAAGTTGCTGATGGGTTTTCGTGAGGTTGATAGCAGTGGCCAGCTTTCATTAATTCAGCCAGCGAAGCAGGAGAGTAAGCCGGTACCTGAAAATATACAGCTAAATAACCCCGCTCATTGGGAAGCCGTAATCGCAGGTATGACTGCAGTAATGCATGGAAAACGTGGTACTGCGCGCAAAGTGGGGAAGGATGCTCCCTATCTTATTGCCGGCAAAACCGGTACAGCACAAGTAGTAGGCATCAAACAAGGGGAGCGCTACGATGCGAGTAAGTTACTAAAAAAGCATCGAGATCACGCCCTGTTTATTGCCTTCGCACCTGTAGATGATCCGAAAATAGCAATTGCCGTTGTCGTCGAAAACGGCGGAGAGTTTGGCGGTGGCGGATCGAGCACAGCAGCGCCATTGGCGAGAAAGATTCTCGACGCCTATCTGCTCGGTGTGGATCCTGATGAGCAGTGGGGAGGCGAGGTATTGTGAGTAAAGATTTTTCCCGCTCGATGCAAAATTCCAGTTCGCACCTGCGGCGCAAGCCTGGAATTTGGAGCTATACCCATTTAGATGCGCCATTGTTAATCTTGTTAATGATGTTATGTGGCTTTGGATTGTTTGTTTTATACAGTGCCTCAGCTGAGGATTCTGGCTATGTGATGAAGCAGGCAGTGCGCATGGGGGTTGGTTTTGTCGCGATGCTGGTGATCGCACAAATTAGCCCCGGTTTGCTTGAACGCTGGGCGCCCTGGGTGTATGCGGGCGGTGTGATTTTGTTGATTGCTGTGTTGTTGTTTGGTGTCGGAGCAAAAGGCGCTCAGCGCTGGCTGGCGCTTCCGGGCATTCGCATCCAGCCCTCGGAAATTATCAAAGTAGTGCTGCCACTGACAATAGCGTTCTGCCTGGCGGGCAGGCCGTTGCCGCCCACTTTAAAGCAGTGCTGTATCGCGCTACTGCTGATCGCCCTGCCGACCTTGTTAATAATGAAACAGCCGGACTTAGGTACATCACTGGTGATCGCGTCCTCGGGTATCTTTGTATTGCTTTTTGCCGGAATCCGCTGGCGTTATATCTTTTTGTCGATGGCTGCGGCCGCTGCCTGTCTGCCGGTACTGTGGATGACAATGAAAGAATATCAGAAGCAGCGGGTACTGACATTTATGGATCCTGAGAGTGACCCGCTGGGGTCGGGGTGGAATATCATTCAATCTAAAACCGCCATAGGTTCAGGTGGTTTCTCGGGAAAAGGCTGGCTCGAGGGGACTCAATCACAGCTCAATTTTCTGCCTGAGTCACACACCGATTTTATTATTGCAGTCTTAGCTGAAGAGCAAGGATTGTTAGGGGTGGTGGCGCTGATAGGCTTGTACTTGTTGATTATCGCCAGGGGCTTGTGGATGGCTTCGCAGGGCAGCGACAGTTTCGGTCGATTGATATGTGGCAGTATTATCCTGACATTTTTTGTATTTATATTTGTCAATATTGGTATGGTGAGTGGGATTTTACCGGTGGTTGGATTGCCGCTGCCGATGATGAGCTACGGGGGAACTTCAATAGTGACACTGATGATGGGGTTTGGGGTTATCATGTCGGCACATACACACAGAAACGTGGTTATATAAGTCTCAACCAGCAACTTGTGAACTAGATAAGATGCAGTACAGAAAAATATTAGCCACTGGAGGGCTGTAATAAAACATGAGTATTAAAAAAATAATAAACTGTTGCTTACTATTGCTAGTAGCTTGTTCGCAAGGCAGTTATGCGGCTGATTATTCGAAGCATCCACTGGCACAAGAGTGGCTGCAAGAAATGTTGGATGAGGGCTTCACTAAAGAGTATTTAACTGAAGTTTTAACGACTGCCAAGCGCAAGGATTCGATTCTCGAAGCATTGGCGAGGCCGGCGGAGGCGCGCAAGAGTTGGCAGCAATATCGCTCTGGGTTTATCCGTACTAAGGGAATCCAGAACGGCAATAAATTTTGGCAAAAACACGCCAGAGCATTGGCCAAAGCGGAGCGTGAGTTTGGTGTGCCGGCACAAATGATCGTCTCTATCATAGGGGTTGAGACCCGTTATGGCAAAGTGAAGGGCAATTACAGAGTTGTAGATGCACTGGCGACCATCGCCTTTGATCATCCGCGCAGAGGAGAGTATTTTCGCAACCAACTGAAACAGTTTTTGCTCTTGTGCCGTGAAGAGAAGCTGTCGTTTAGTAAAATCAAAGGCTCTTACGCCGGGGCCATGGGGATAGGCCAGTTCCTTCCCTCTAGTTTTAGGAAATACGCGATTGACTATGATGGCGATGGAAGAAAAGACATCTGGAACAACCCCGTTGATGCGATAGGTAGTGTGGCTAATTACTTTGCAGAACACGGCTGGTTAAAAGATCAACCTGTCGTTATAAGTGCTAAAGTGTCGCAAGAAATAGATAAAGAATGGTATAACAATGGCTTAGATCTTAAAGTGACTTTGCAGCAGTGGCGTAAGCGCTCTATTGGCGGCGCAGAGCAGCTGGATCAAGAGCAGAGAGCCACATTAATGAAGTTAATCTATGACAATAGAGATCAGTATTGGTTTGGGCTACAAAACTTTTATGTCATCACCCGCTATAATCGCAGCCGCTTTTATGCGATGGCGGTCTTTCAGTTGAGTGAACTGATAAAAGCTGAAAACAAGTTAAGTTGAAGGGATATATGAATAATTATAAAAATTTCCGCAATATGCTCGGTTTGCTGCTAGTGACAATGTTGGTTGCAGGCTGTGCAAATAAAGGTGCGCAAAGCACTGCTAAAAAAACCAATGAAGGTCGCTACAAAGTGACCAAAGATTATGGTCCTGACAATAACGTGGATGTTTCACACGTGGCAGACGCAGTGCCTAAAGTGGAAATTCGTAGCCGCGGCGGTAACAAAAGTCAGTACGAGGTGTTTGGCAAAAGTTATTCAGTGTTAAAGTCATCACAGGGTTATAAAGAGCGCGGTGGCGCTTCTTGGTACGGTAAGAAATTTCACGGTTACCTGACTGCTAACGGTGATAAATATGATATGTATCAAATGAGTGCAGCGCACAAGTCCCTACCACTACCCTCCTATGTAAAAGTCACAAATTTGGCTAATAACAAGCGTGTGATAGTCAGGGTAAATGACAGGGGGCCTTTTCACCAGGGCCGGATTATTGATTTATCTTACGCCGCTGCCTCAAAACTGGATATGCTAGGCAATGGTACTGCTCAGGTAGAAGTGGAAGCTATAGACCCTCTAACTTGGAAG
>ASZI01000346.1 GCA_000416315.1 Osedax symbiont Rs2
AATCGTCGAATCAATTGCCCTTATATTGACCAGGTGAGCATTCGAAGCAACGTCGAAACTGTCGATTAAAATAAGAGACATCATTAAATCCACTGTCATAGGCAATGGATGAGACTAATATACTGCTTTGCATCCCCGAGCTTCGCTGTAACAGCAACTGACAGGCGTGTTCAAGTCTTCTGCGCAACAAGTGAGCGGTGGGTGTAGTACCCAACAGAGAAAAAGCCCGCTGTAGTTGTCGCATGGATACACATAAATCATCAGCTACGGTTTGAATGGTCAAATCGCTAGTTTTGAATTGACTATCTATATATGACAATCCGCGTTCAAGTAACTGCGCACCGCTAATATCCCCTTCAAACTCCCGGCCATTGGAAGCGCTTGATTGTTCTAAAATCACGGCACCTAACAGTGAAAATAGCGCCTCACGCAAGAACCCCGATAGCTTGGCATCTGCTGGTGCTGAGCACGCTTTGGCCAGTACTCCATAAAGACTGGCTGTTGCATAATCTGTCCGTGGCAGGTACATGCCGCCTCTGACATTGTTACTAAACCTTTGCTGCATCTCCACCCTAGGTAAATGTACCGAGAGCTGTCGGCTAAACTCGCCAAAAAAAATAAACTCCGAGGGCACCGAACTGTCGATCAATATCATATCCCCGGGCATCAACATATGGGCAGTTTCGTTTTGCATCATCAGAGCGCGTCCCTCTTCCTGAGTAATCAGAAAAAAATTCTCTCCACTGTCTTTGCGAATCTCTTTATCGGTGCGAAGGATTGATTGCAATTTATTCGCCACATGTGCGATCTCTAGCCCTGCAATACGGTCTTGAAATACTCTCCCTTCAAGCATGCTTTTACCGCGCGCCGGATTAGCCTGGAACTCCCCGCAGGTCTCACTCAGAAGCTGTTGAAAGCGTTCAATTGGCATCTGCGTCGATGAGATTTTTGTCAACATACAATCAACCCTTTGCTGGTTTATTAAATGGACACTGCGCCACTGTCACTTTTAAGGGCACTAAATAGCCCTGTCGCCTGAGTCCAAGAATCTGACGTCATAGTCCAAGATCAACTATGCAATTAGTTAATATATTAAGCATTATTATAAAAAGAATACTATAAGGGCAACAAGGATGGAAGAAATTAACATATTCACTGATAAACAAACTAAAACCGCTAAAGCGTGCATTAGCGTTTTTCCACCTTTAGCTGCGATTCAAACCGCCGGTTCGCAAAAATCTTACTCGATCTGCCAACTGACGCCGTCCAAGTTGGCCGCAGACTGTATTGCTTTTATCAATGAGCTCTCTTGTGAGAGCGATCTGACTGTGCATTACCACAACTTCAGCGCTCAGTTAGGCGCAAAAACTATTACACAATCCTGCGCCATTCAAGTCATATAACACTGAGGTATTAACATGGAAACTTTTGATTACATTGTAGTGGGCGCTGGCTCTTCTGGTTGTGTACTTGCCTCAAGGCTTTCCCAAGACGCCTCTGTCAAAGTGCTATTGATAGAAAGTGGCCGGGCTGATAACCACCCCTTCATCAAGATGCCGGCGACCTTTTTTAAAGTGATCGAAAAAGGTCGTGATATTGTCGCCTATGTCGGTGAGCCCTCCCCCAATCTCAACAACCGCCCCTCGGTTGTCTTGCAAGGTCAGGTCATAGGTGGCGGATCATCCGTTAACGCTATGCTCTACGTTCGAGGCCAGGCAAAGGACTATGACGACTGGGCAGACAATGGCAACTTGGGCTGGAGCTACGCTGATGTCTTACCGGTCTATCGCGATATGGAAAACAATATGGAGTTGGCGGACGACTTTCACGGCACCCAGGGCAACCTGCATGTATCCGAGACTGGCTTTCACCATCCGCTATCACGCGCTTTCATCCGGGCGGCGCAGCAAACGGGGATTCCTCACAACCCAGACTTTAACGGAGCGAGCCAGCAGGGAGTGGGTTTTTACCAGACAACAACCCATAACGGTCGGCGCTGGTCATCGGCAGAAGGTTTTTTGCGCGAAGCTGAGAAGCGTCCAAACCTAAAAATAATGACTGAGACTCGGGTCGCCCGAGTATTGTTCGAAGGCACTCGTACCACTGGGGTTGAGCTTGAAGGCGGTCATAAAATTGCAGCCAGCGGCGAAGTTATCCTCTGTGCGGGCGCCATCGAAACACCGCGTTTACTACAGCTGTCGGGTATTGGCGAATCAGCTCACCTGCAATCGCATGGGATCAGTGTTGTATCTGACTTACCCGGTGTCGGTGAGAACTATCAAGATCACCTGGAAACCAGTGTACAAGGTATTACCAAACACCCAATTTCTTTCTTTTGTGAAGACAAAGGACTGCGCGCCGCCAAGCATATGGCTCAATACTTAATGTTTAGATCCGGGATGCTGACGTCCAATGCCGTTGAATCTGGGGGCTTCATCGATGTTTCCAACTCAGGAAGAGCAGATCTGCAGTTTCACGTTTTGCCCTTTATGGTGGGCTGGGTTGATCGCGAGCCGATTCAGCAACATGGCATCGCCATAGGCTCTTGTTTTCTTAGACCTAAATCACGCGGTTCTGTCAAATTGCGCTCTGCCAATTGCAAAGATTCCGCGCTCTTTGATGCAGGCTCCTTCTCAGACAGTCAAGACCTCGACATTTTGGTTCGCGGCGTAAAGAAGAGTATTGAAATCCTAGAAGCTCCCTCTTTGGCGTGTCTGATAAAACAACGCGCTCTACCGGCGCCAGGCATCGAAAATGACGACGAGGCACTGCGCGACTACGTTCGCCAGACGGCCAAAACAGTTTTCCACCCAGTGGGCACCGCCAAAATGGGACCCGATGACGACCCTATGTCCGTTGTAGATATCGAGCTTCGCGTCAGAGGTGTTCAGGGCTTGCGAGTGGCCGATGCTTCGATCATGCCACAGCTGATCTCCGGCAATACCAATGCACCTTGCATGATGATTGCGGAGCGCACCTATCGCTTTATCACAGGTAAAGAGTCATTAATTTGCAACCCCGCCTCTCGCAGTAATAGCGAAAAAATGGCTGTGGCTTAGTAAACAATAAATATTCATTCTAAAAATACAGACGAGGAAAGATCATGAAAATTAATAATAATAAAATCTACGGCTACCTTTTAGCTATTGGTACTGTGATGGGCGCGAACCTGGCACAAGCCGATGTCAGTTGTGGTCAAAACACTGGAAAAGCGGCCTCAGGCGATGCTATCAAAGTTGGTGGAATCCATGGCAATGCAGCTCCTGGAGATTTCTCAGCGGCAACGGATGCTGCAGCCGCTTACTTCAATTGCGTAAACGCCAATGGTGGTATTCACGGTCGCCCGATTGAATACTTAGTCGAAAACGACCAATGGAACCCTGAATTAGCGGCGCAAGTAGCCTCTAAGCTGGTAGAAGATGAGGGGGTTGTCGCGATGGTCGGCAACGGCTCTTTTGTTGAGATGAGCGTTAATGCTCCCCAGTACGCGCGTAACAACATAATGTCCATGGCCGGAGCTTGCGCCGCTTCTGAGTGCTTTGAAAGCTCGAACATCGTTTCAACTAACCAGGGACCTCTAGCTTCATCGATTGGTGCCGCTATGTACGCCGTTGAAGAGCTGGGCGCGACCAACATCGCCTGCATAGGTCTGGCAATCCCCTCTGTCGGAAACTGGTCTTGCGGTGCCGTTGAAAGATACATGACTTCAAAAAACCTGCAGGGCTCCTCCGTATTGCTAAACCCGACGGCCCCAGATGTGAATTCTGGGTTGCTCGAAGCGGTCGCTTCAGGCGCCGACTCTATACTTATTAACCTGCCAGCTGGTCTCGCTATTGCCTTTTTAAACTCTGCGCAGGAACAAGACTTTGGCGATGTCTATAGCTGGACCAGTTCGACTCCTTTATACGACGCCTCAGTTCCCGGTGCACTGGATGAATACTGGACCGACAAAGTGTTTGTCAATGCAGAACTTACTACCCTGGATGGTCAGGGTCCCGATAACCAAAACTGGTTAGCTGTAATGGATGCATTTGCCAACCCTGAAGATCCGCGTGATACTTTTAGCCAGTCGGGCTACCTCTCCGCGCGCTTCTTTGTCGATACTCTGCAGGCGATGCCGGCCGATAAAATTGATGATCGCAACGCCGTTACTGCGGCCATTAAGGATATAAAAGGCTACCGTTCAGATCTGATCTGCGGTGCTTACTATGTTGGTGAAGCCAAACGTCACATGCCCAATCACGCCGGTATCATGGTGGTTTTAAAAGACGATGGCTTTGAAAAAGTACGCGATTGTTACGAATACGAAAGCCCGTATTTCGCTGAGTTAATCGAGACAGAAAAATCACTTAAACTTCGCTAAGCTCGCTCGAAAACTGACTCTTAAACAAGAGTCAGTTACTTAGTTTCGCTGGAAAATATTAATGAAACAGAAAATTCTTCACTTGCTTCTCTATGCGCTCGGTATGCTATTGATCTGTGCTTTACTGGCCTGGGGAAAACCCCCTAAGATTATTGGCCTATTTGTAGTATCAGGCTTTGCCGTAGGTTCTTTGTATGCACTGGGGGGCATTGGCTTAGTCGTTCTCTACCGTGCAACCGGTGTACTTAACTTTGCCAATGGTGCGGTAGGGGCGTTCGGTGTGATGCTCGCCTGGCAGTTGGGCCAAATGGGCTGGCCTGGCCCGTTGACTTGGGCTGTCGGTATACTCGCTGCAACACTATTGTCGCTTGGCTATGGACTCGTTATTGCTCCTAAGCTGGCGTGGCGAGACCCGGTAGTAAAGGCGGTTGCCACACTGGGGTTTGCAATCGTTACACTCGGACTAACCGCTTTCATCTGGGATGATGATGTGCGCAGATTTTCACTGCCCACCGATAAGCAGGCTGTAATGGTACTGGGACTGCGCATCACAGTGACGCGAATGATCGTAATATCGGCGGCAATTGCTATTGTATTGGGAATTTGGCTGTTTCTAAGCCATACCCGTATTGGTTTACAAATGCGTGCTCTGGCTAATAATCGCGATCTGTCGGCCCTGATTGGCGTACCTATTCTTAAAGTTGAAACTATCGCCTGGACAATCTCAGGCCTGATCGCCGGATTTACCGGCTTGATGTTTGGCGACTTGATCCGCCTGGAGCCTACAGTCATTACTTTCATGGTTATCCCCTCCATAGCTGCAGCAATTTGCGGGCGCTTAAACAATTTAGGCCTGGTTTTGGCTGGCGGCCTTTTTATCGGTGTGGTTGAGAGCCTTTTAACTTTGTCACCGCTACTTAAACAAGTGCGCCCGATAGCCCCCTTTGTCATCGCTGCCATTGCCTTGATCTGGATGCAGCGTGGCCAGAAACTCGTTTTTTCGAGGGATGCATAATGAAAATTACTCGCTCTGGATACGCCGGTATAGCCTTCACCCTCGTTGTATTTTTGCTGCTACCGGCAGTTGCCAATGGTCAATGGGTGAAAGTTTTCACTTCTGCCGCCTGTTTTACCCTAGTAACCGCTGGCATTGCCTTTATGTATTCGCGCCTGGGAATGGTCTCGCTGGGGCAAGTTGCTCTGATGGGCGTCGGTGGTTGGGTCATGTTGCGAATGAATCATGGCTTCGATTTTCCGTTCGAAATTAATCTCGCCATAGCTGCAACGGTAACTATGCTGTTTGGCTGGATACTCGCTCTACCGGCCCTAAAAATGCGTGGTCTCTATCTGGCACTGATCACGCTGATGGCTGCAGGGGGCATTGAAGTAGTACTGTCTACTTATCGTTTTCCAAACGGTGGCAGTGGTTTTTGGGGAGTCTTGCCTTCAGTTGCCGCCCCTTTTCGCCGCCCCGTGATCGCCGAGTCTGATTCAGCTTATCTGCAGTACGTGATTGTTGTGGTGGCAATTGGTTTTGCACTGATCGATCTACATCGACGCGCCGCACCGGGCCGCGCCTGGGCAATGATCCGTCGATCAGAGGCCGCGGCGCTGGCCTCGGGCATCAATGTTGTCTACTACAAGGCTTGGGCATTCGGTCTATCAGGGCTCTTGGCCGGCCTAGGTGGTGCGTTGTTAGCAGGTAGCCTGGGGTTACTTGACTCGGCAACTTTTCGCGCCTCAGAATCAATTATGCTGTTTGCTCTCGCTGTTGTAGGTGGCTCACGCTATTGGTTAGGCGCCGTTATCGCAGGGCTGCTCTATCGAGTACTACCGGCGCTATTTAATGACTGGGGCTGGGATGCCGATCTGACACTGGTTATTTTTGGCGTCGCACTGCTGCATGCCATTATCACCGCACCTGAAGGGATTTCCGGGCAAATTATTGCTTTGCTTAGCAGGAAAAAGAGGGATACAACATGATTGAGTTAAAGAACCTAAATGTAAAGTTCGGCGGCGTTGTTGCCCTGGATGACATCTCGGCGACCTTTAGTGCCCCTGTCTCTGGCATCATAGGTCCTAATGGCGCCGGTAAAACGACGACCATGAATGTCATCTCCGGCTTTCTCGCCAGCAGCGGCAAAATCAGCTTTGAGGGCGAAGATATCACAGCCCTTACAGCGTATCAACGCACCCGCTGGGGCCTGCGCCGCTCTTTCCAACACGAACAGATTGCCGATGACTTAAGCGTCAGAGATAACTTGCGGGTTATTCTGGACGGTATTTCGGGAGGGGCATCTGAAAAACGTGCCGATCTCAACCGAGCGCTAAAGTTTATTGATTTTAGCCAGCGCGGCGATACTCTGGCAGCTTCATTAAATAGCTACGAGCGCCGCCTGGTCGACATCGCACGCTGCCTGGTTGGCAGGCCTAAAGTGATTATGTTCGACGAGCCCTGTGGTGGTTTAACACAAGAAGAAACCACCCATTTAGGCGATCTAATCCTGCAAATCGGCGAGCTAACCGGAGCCATTACCTTGGTCATTGATCACGATGTAGAACTGATTAAACGTATCTGCACACAAACGTTGGTCATAGACTTTGGCAAACGCATAGCCTTTGGCGAAACAGCCAAAGTACTTGAAGATCCTAAAGTGCAAGCAGCCTATCTAGGTATCGAGGAAGTGGCCTAATGAGCTTAATAATTAAAGATTTATCTGTTGTAAGCGGTGCGGTTGAAGTCGTTGCTAATGTCAGTGTATCTGTAGAACCTGGCAAGGTAACGGCAGTTTTGGGTGCCAATGGAGCCGGTAAATCTGAACTAGTGCTGGCCATTGCCGGTATGCTCGCGACCACCAAAGGTGAAATTCAAGTCGATGGTCAGTCTATTCTCGGCCAAGCTCCAGATGCAGTACGTCGCGCTGGCGTCGCAGCTGTGCCAGAGGGCCACCGCGTGCTCTCAATGCTCAATGTCGACGACAACTTGCGTGTCGCCGGGTCTGTATTGAAGTCCAGTGAAGTAGAGCACACCCTTAACGCAACCTATGCACTGTTCCCTGAATTGGCCGAACGCAAGAGTCAATTGGCAGGAACAATGTCTGGAGGTCAACAACAGATGCTCGCTATCGGCCATGCCTTAATGGCAAAACCCCGCTATCTGCTTATTGACGAGATGTCATTAGGTCTGGCTCCTCTGATCGTAAAGCGACTGGTCAGTGCCATTTCCCAACTCGTTGCCAGTGGCACAGGTGTACTTTTAGTGGAGCAGTTCACAGAGGTAGCTCTGTCTGTGGCAGATACAGTGACAGTAATGCGCAGCGGATCGGTTCAATTCAGTGGCTCTGTGCAGCAGATTAGGGATTGTCCGGAAATTCTTGACCAGGCGTACTTTTAAAGTAAATAACAACAATCAATATACTATTTTGAAAAGAACACGGCCCTAGTATTAACCAATAATGCTAGGGCTTTTTCAACCTTCTTTAAGCAGCAACTCCCCGCCCTCACCTCCATCCCCAGAAAGTGCAGTGACAGTCCTGAATCAGACAGAGACTAACTGTTTAATAAATACAGTAGATCATCTAAATTTATAGCAACCATGAAGCGTTATTTCAAAGAGCCTAGATAGAGGCTGGAATACATAGCTTTCTAAGTTCCTCCTGCTCACGCCACTGCGTCATGGCCACTGAGTTACGTTGTTCTTTTGCCAAATACAAAGCCTTATCAGCTTCAATATAGAGCTGTTCAGCCTGTAGGGCCGCTTGTCCATCGATCACACAAGCGCCAAAGGAAGCCGTCACGTAGGGGCTAACAGTACTTTGTGGATGATCAATGTTTAGCGATTCAATACTCTTGCGAATTTTTTCTACAAAAGATTTACTTTGCTCAAGCGTCAAATTCGAAAAAATTATCGCAAATTCTTCTCCACCGATTCTAAAAGCATAATCGTTGGGCCTATTGATGAAAGACAATATCTGTTCCGACACTTTTTGTAGCGCAATATCCCCCTGCGGGTGTCCAAAATGGTCGTTGTATTTTTTGAAAAAATCGATGTCGACAATAACTAAGGTGAAGTTATGTTCATTGCGCTTGGCGACTTGCATTTCATGCACAATAACTTCATCGTAGCGACGCCTGTTGAGCATGGATGTTAGCTTATCAACACCAGAGAGTTTTTTGTTGGTAATGCTGACAAGAATATTGACAAAACCTATGACATTATAGTTTTCATCGTACTGAGGGACTACTTTTGAATTAGCCCAACTGATGCTGCCTTTATGATTAAAGTGTTTTATTTCACCTTGCCACTCTTTGCCAGTCAAAATTTGACTCAACACTTCTTCTTCTAACTCTTCAAAATCATCAGAATTGTCGAAAAAATGGCTCGCCTTACCGATTAACTGCTCTTTTCCATTGCCCAGAAACCTGCACAGTGCACTGCTGACATCCTGAATAATCCCTTCCTTGTCCAGAGTCGCCAGCATTATATTCTGATCGATTAAATGAGTTCGGTAGTTCCTGTCTTTTTGAGACAACACCAAGCCTCTTCTAA
>ASZI01000347.1 GCA_000416315.1 Osedax symbiont Rs2
CGACTCGCTGGTTTTCAAGACCAGTGCTTTCGGCCACTCAGCCACCCCTCCGAAGATGGGCGCAGATTTTATCGATTTGTCAGCAGGAGTCAATAGAATACTTCACAAAAGTTAATTTATTTACTTTTGGCCTCCAAATTCGTGCAAATATTCTACTAATGCACACAATCCCAGCTAATCGAGAGATTTTTTGTACAAAATACAACCAGCTGTCAATTACAGTTAGGCTCAACTGGGCTGCGTAAAAAAGCCAATAATTACACTGTTACAATGACAATTTTAACCAACTTAGATCTTGCTCTCTACACTATCCTGATTTAAAATTGACTTTCGTCCACTAACCAACAAAAGTCCAGATTATGACCAAACGCGAACAACAAATAATTAATGCGATCAAAAGCGACCCACTGATTTCCCAATCGCAGCTGGCAGAAATCATTGGCATCAGCCGCTCAGCTATTGCCAGTCATATTACTAACTTAATCGCAAAAGGCATTATTGAAGGTCGCGGCTATGTTGTTGCAGCGCAAAAATTCTGTGTCGCGATTGGCGGTGCCAATATGGATATACTGGGCAAACCAGATGCGGGCATCAGCGCCAACAGCTCTACCCCCGGATCTGTCACCAGCAGCCCCGGCGGAGTCGCCAGGAACATCGCAGAGAATATCGCCAGACTTGGCGATAAATGTTATTTGATCGCCGCAGTAGGAGATGACAGCCGCGGTCGGCAGTTAATAGAGCTCAGCAACAGTGCTGGCGTCGACACCTCACTGGTTCTGAGCATTGCAGGGCAGACCACCTCCTGCTACCTCTCGATTATAGATAGCGATTCAGAAATGCAACTGGCAATAGCCGACATGCAAATTCTGGATAAACTAACCCCGCAGCGATTGCAAAAACAACTGCCACTGTTAAAGCAGGCAAGCTTGCTAGTTCTCGATACCAACATCAGCCCTGAGTTAATGCAATTTCTTTTCTCTAACCTTCCCAATACCGCGTTCTTCGTCGATACGGTCTCCGTTGCCAAGGCCGATAAAATCACGCCATTTTTGCAGCATGTACACAGTTTAAAGCCCAACCTTATAGAGGCCGAAAAAATATCCGGTATTAAAATAGACCATCCGGGCCAACTCCCTGAACTGGCCGACTGGTTTCATGGTAAAGGGGTGCAGCGTATCTACATCAGCTTAGGCGAACAGGGATTATTTTACTCCGACGGACAACAGCAAAAACTAGTAAAACTCCAGGCACTTGAGATCAGCAACAGCAACGGCGCAGGAGACGCCATGATGGCCGCCCTATGCCATTGTCAGATGCGAGACATAGATATCCAGGAAAGCGCTTATTTCGCCCTTGCAGCGGCTAACTGCGCTCTGGCCACCAAAGCCACCATCAACCCAGAATTATCAGTAATAACAATTCAAAAATTACTCGATCGTGTCGGTTTATAGAATGGCAAATTCTGCTTAAACAAAGATCAGGCAAACCCAGTCAAGCGTTAGCCACACCCGGTGGCGGCTTGAAGATTTAATAAAATTTGGGCCATTGCGCCCACAGATACCTATCAGGCAAGGATATAACATGTTAGCACTAGAGAAATATTTACAGGTCAGCGATGAGGTCGCTGATGCAATAGCATCTGGTAAGCCGGTAGTCGCTTTGGAATCAACAATTATATCCCACGGCATGCCCTACCCTAAAAATGTAGAAACAGCACTTAATGTCGAGCGGATCATTCGCGACACAGGCGCGATTCCAGCGACTATTGCCATTTTACAGGGCCAGCTAGTGGTTGGTCTGAACCACCAGCAAATTGAATATTTAGGTAGAGCGGGACAAAGTGTCAATAAAACCAGTCGCCGGGACATTCCCTTTATCGTCGCCGCTAAAAAAGACGGTGCAACTACCGTCGCATCAACCATGATTTTGGCGCAAATGGCGGGCATTAAAGTATTTGCCACCGGCGGCATTGGCGGTGTACACCGCAATGCAGAAACGACTATGGATATCTCGGCCGATCTCCAGGAGCTGGCTAGAACTTCAGTTGCCGTCGTCTGTGCTGGGGTCAAATCAATTTTAGACATTGGTCTGACGCTGGAGTACCTGGAAACACACGGAGTACCTACTATAGGTTTTCAAAGCGATGAAATGCCGGCATTCTATACCAGAGAAAGCGGCTTTAAGATCGACTACAAGCTTGATAGCGCCAGAGAAATCGCCGACAGTTTAATCACAAAGTGGCAGCTTGGACTCGAAGGTGGGGTAGTCGTTACTAACGCTATTCCCAAGCAGCACTCGATGGAAGCTACAGTGATTGGCAAGACCATTGATAAGGCACTGATTGATATGCAACAGCAGGGAGTATTCGGCAAGCAGAGCACCCCGTTTTTACTGGCGCGTATCGCAGAAGTAACGCAGGGCAAAAGCTTGGAAGCCAATATACAGTTGGTTTATAACAATGCACAGCTAGGTGCAGAGATCGCAATAGAAATGAGTGCTTTACAGCGCTAGTGAGCTGGGCAGATTAACTGAACTCCCAGCTCCTGTCAGAGCTGGGTAGGTCAATCTAGCCGATCGAAACCCCGGATGCCTGTAAATCGGCATGGTAAGACGAGCGTACTAAAGGCCCACTGGCAACGTGATCAAAGCCCAGCGCCTTGGCGATGCGTGCGAACTCGTCAAACTCTTGGGGAGTGACAAACCTATCCACAGGCAAGTGATCTCTGCTGGGCTGTAGATATTGCCCCAGTGTGACCATATTGACATTGTGTGCACGCAGATCTTTCAATACTTGCACAACCTCTTCATTGCTTTCACCGACACCAACAATGATCCCAGACTTAGTGCGAATATGCGGCATCGCCTCCTTGTAGCGGCGCAATAATTCCAGCGATCCATGGTAACTGGAACCTGGGTTTACTTTTTTAAACAAGCGCTCTACTGTTTCCATGTTATGGTTAAACACATCTGGCGGGTTCTTGGACAACAGCTCAATTGCAATATCTATGCGACCGCGAAAATCTGGTACTAAAGTCTCTATTTGCAAGCTATCGGAACGCTTGCGAGTCTCAATAATGCAGTTAGCGATATGCTGAGCACCGCCGTCACGCAAATCATCGCGATCCACTGACGTTATCACTACATATTTGAGCCCCATTTCAGTGATAGCTTCCGCCAATTCACGAGGTTCATTTTCGTTAAGCGGATTTGGCCTCCCGTGTGCCACATCACAAAACGGGCAGCGCCTGGTGCAAATATCGCCCATAATCATAAAAGTCGCAGTGCCCTTACTAAAACACTCGCCGATATTCGGACAGCTAGCCTCCTCACAGACAGAGGACAGCTTGTGCTCGCGTAGCTTCGCCTTAATCCGTTTGACTTCGGCGTTACTGCCCATACGCACCCGTAACCAAGGTGGTTTTTTGAGCATATCAGCCTTTTCTGTCGGCAGAATTCTGATCGGGATCCGCGCCATTTTGTCGGCACCGCGTAACTTCACCCCCTGCTCGAGGCGCTTGCCTTTTGGTCGGGTCCGCTGATTAGTAAGGTCTTTTATTTCTATCATAAGATCACTCAATTAAATTCTGTGGTGTAACTAATATCTTGGTAGCCAATTTTATCTATCATGTAATCAGCCAGCAAACTCGCCACTTGGCGATTCTTTAAATCACTGACATAGTCACTTAGATTACTCATTTTCATTCCCGCATAGCCGCAGGGATTGATGCGCAAAAAAGGCTCTGTATCAACATTTAAATTAAGCGCCAAACCGTGGAAGCTACAACCTCTTCTCACCCGCAGTCCCAGTGATGCTATCTTACTCTGATCTACATAAACACCCGGGGCATCACTTTTAGCATAGGCACTGACACCATAGTGCTGCAATACATCTATAATCCCCTGCTCCATCAAAGTAACTACTTCCCTGACTCCCAGTTTATTGCGCCGCAAATCCAACAGCAAATACATAATCAGCTGACCCGGTCCATGGTAGGTGACTTGACCGCCGCGATCGACTTGTACTACTGGAATATCTCCGGGATTAAGCAAGTGCTCAGCTTTGCCTGCCTGGCCTTGAGTGAAGACACTCTGATGCTCAAGCAGCCAGATTTCATCGCTGCTGTCACCATCCCTATCGCTGGTTAACTGCTGCATCTTCCGCCAAATAGGCTGGTAGGGGTGCAGACCCAGATGGCGAACAATTAATTTACTGTTAGCTGTCATTTACAGTACGGTAACCACTTTACCGGAGGCCTTAAACTCTGCATTTAAATCAACAAGCTGCTGCTCACTTTGAGCGGTCATAAACAGACGAACTGAGCGAAATTTACCGTTTTTAGAATCTTGATGGGTAACTCTTTGCAGGTCTAAATGCTGGTCATATTTTGCCATCACTTGCAGCACATAGTCTTGAAACCCACTGCTGTTGTGGCCGATAACTTTGATGGGGTAATCTGCACAGGGAAATTCGATTTTGGGAGGCAGTGTATCTTTAGATTTTTTTGTCGATGTTACTTTATTCATTGCTGTGTCATTTATAATAAACTGAAGTGCTGTGCATTATACACGCTCTTCAAAAGAGATTCACTTATTGTAATCACAGCTATAGAACAGTAGGTTAGCGCAACTAGCGGTGAGGTGTTTGCAATACTTATGGTTGCCCAGTAGAGCATTATTCAATACTAGCTCTCGAACAGCAACTGCTGTTGTGCTGCCAGCAGTTGATACATATGGCGCCACATTTTTCCTTTAGCGCCACAACCCAGAGTATGCTGATCTATTTGTATTACCGGTAATAAACCGCGGGTAGAACTGCATATCCACACCTCATCGGCCGCCAGTAATCGGGCATAACTAATGGATTCCTGGCGGTATTGAATGCCATTTTCAACCGCCAACTTGTGCACTAAGTTGCTGGTAGTGCCCGCCAGTATGGCATGCTCACTGGCAGGGGCTATCAACTTAGCAGCTTCAACTATCAGTAGGTTGGAACTGGCACCTTCTAAAAGGCACCCCTCGCGTTGCAACAGAGCCTCTTGCGCCCCCTGCAAACGCGCCTGCTCCATCACCAAAATATTGGGCAGCAAGCTATTGGACTTAATATCGCAACGGCCCCAGCGTAAATCATCGCAGACGATCACTTTGATTGCGACAACAGAGTCAACTGGGGCGCGGTAACTGTTTTCAATCGTATTTGTGCAGGCAAAAACTGTTGGCTGCATACTGATATCTATCGCCTGAGAGCGCCTTTCGCCTGCCCCTCTGGTGATTTGTAGGTAGACTGACAAGTTACCTGCACCATTAATGGCCACCAGCTTATCGGTTATAGCGCGCCAGTTGTGTTCAGCGCATATATTCAGCGCACTCAAACTTTGTTGCAGGCGACGCAGGTGCAGCTCCATTTGAAAGCTCTTGCCATGATAGTAAGGGATGACTTCATAGACACTATCTGCAAACAAGAAGCCGCGATCAAATACTGATATTTTGGCTTGATCGGCGCTGATAAATTCCCCGTTAAGATAGACCTTA
>ASZI01000348.1 GCA_000416315.1 Osedax symbiont Rs2
ATCGACATAAACCCTAGCGATAACATCAGTATCTGCTCGTTGAAATAATCGTATAGCAAGTAACCTAAACCAATACCCAACAGCGCAGCGGGCAACAACACTATCAACAAATCATTGCGCTGCTTCCCCCACCAGGCTTTGACACTGAGAATATCCATAAAGATCAACACCGGCAACATAATGGCAGCGGCCCTTAACGGCCCGACCTGTAGGGCCAGCAGTGGCACAGCTATCACCCCGACACCGCCGGCAAAGCCCGATTTAGAAATACCGGTAATTAATACTCCAACAATGGCCACCAGCCAGAAACTATAGCTCTCTAACATTTTTTTCTCTTTTAGTTACTTTGTATTTTCTATATCCACTGATGTAGGTTCTATTCAGATCCCTAGATGAATTCAGATGATAGCAGAAAAGCTATCTTTTATTCCCTGATTACTTATTAGTTTCATGGGCTTAAAGTGTTTATAACAGATATTTTATCTAAATCGGAGTGAGGATGTCATCGACAAATGAGAACGTACTTAGCTCTAAATCAAAGGGAGCAGCTACAGCAGTTATTAAATTAGGACCAGCTACCTACTGCTCAAAGTAGCTGGCTAATATAGTTATCAGGAAGCTAGGTGTTTATTGCAACATCATAGTTTCAGTTTATTGCCTGCATAAAACGCTGTTTTATTTCCACTGCACTGTAGGGAATTTCACAGTCATCCGCTTTATTCCCCGCCTCTATCATGAAATGCACAAAGTTAAGCTTTTCTGCCAACATGCCCTGAAATACCTCGGTATCTCCAGTCATACCTGTGTGTTTTAAACCAAGAGATTTGACTATGGCAGATAAATTGAATCCTTTAGAGCTCAGTGTTGGCTGATTTCCAGTAGATCCCCAGCTACCGTTGTCCAAACAGATAACGGTCAAGTTTTGCGGACACATAGCCGCCAGGTCAAATAGCTGATTCGGATTAAAGAAGAATGAGCCATCGCCATCTATAACGTATACATGTCGCTGTGGTAGCTCTAGAGCCAGCCCTATGGCCACCTCAGTAGCAGAACCTAGCGCCCCCAGCATATAGAAATTGGTTGTCCTGTCGTCACAGCTATACAATTCACGAGAGGGAAAACCTATTTGTGAAATGACGATGTCATCTTTATTAACTGTTTCCATAGTTGCTGCAATAGCACCGGCGCGCTGCACAGTGGGGGTCCCTTCGTAGCCCTTGACCTGAACTTCTATAGCATTTAGCCTAGGCTGTCCAAAGACATGGTAGTCCGGGCTATTGGTCTCCCAAAGCTGTGGTGAACACAGATACACTTTGACTTTTTTCTCGCTAAAGCAGTTACTTATATCTTCTTCAATGCCCTGCAGATCTGCTGATGTCTCGAGTATTTTATATTCAACGTCGATTGCCTTTAACAGATCTTCAACCTTGGTACCGAAAATCACTTGCGCTTCGATTAATTCCTGATAGTGACCGCGCCAGGAGACAAAAATCGGCAGTGCCTCCTGATAGAGCTTTTGCATCGTATATAGATCAGTGACTAAATTGCCTAAACCAGTATTTTGCATAAACATAGCACTGCGCTTAGCGGCCAATGAACGACCAAAACATAGCCCCAGGCCAATAGATTCTTTACTGATATCCCAGACATCTATGTTATCCGGACGCTGTTTCATTACCGCATTTAACTTGTTGCAGGGCATGTATGCCACTTTATCAACACCGTTTTCTGTCAGTGCATGCCATATTCTTTCGCTGTTGTTCATCTTAATATTACCTATAAATGATTTCGTACATTTGCGCAGTTATCAGTAGTTTTTGATTTTCTCAGTGCCAAATATTGAGCCTTTAATGTTGGCATATAGCACTAAAAATCCCTGTCTAATAAAGTGAATCAGGCTGTAATACTATTTTTGCGGCACCAACATTGCCGCAGTGCAGATCGTCAAATGCCCGGGCACCTGACGACAGTGGGCGGACATCTATCCAGTTAAGATTGCCAAGCTGTCCAAGGTGCAACATATCGATTGCCGCCAGCATATCGGCCTTGCTGTAACAGTAATTTCCCAGCAAGGTTATCTCTTGCAAAGTTATTTTTCGGATATCCAGACCGGTGTTTGTATCTTGCAATCCGATGTGGGAAATAATGCCACCGGGGCGCACTGCTGAGCAGGCGCTCAAGCGAGTCACCCCCGCGCCGACGCAATCAAACACTACATCATAGCTATCCTGTGCAGGGAGACCATCGGTGATTGGATCAAAACATTTAACAGCCCCTTGTTGCTCAATATTGTGCCGGCGCAGGGCATTGGTTTCAGCCAGGTCAATCGCTACACATCCTTTGGCTTTAAGGATTAGCGCCGCCAGTAAACCTATCGCCCCGCCGCCTATAACCAGAACGCGCGCCTCAGACAATGGCCTCGTTAAAACCCGCTCTACCAGTGCCACTGCATGTAATGCTGTGGCCGTCGGTTCTGTTATCGAGGCATGCACAGGGTTCATACCTGCAGGCACAGGCAGTAAATTACGCTCCGAAATTGCCACTTGATCAGCAAAGGCACCCGGCAGATACATGCCTATTAATTCACGTTGCTGACACAAGTTACTGCGCCCCGCCAGACAATCGCGGCACTGCCCACAGGTCATTAATGGATTTATCACCATTAATTGCCCGCGATACTTGCCATCCATTACCACCCCACTCACCTCATGCCCTAAAATCAACGGTGCAACCCTGCGACTGTCCTTTCCGTGGTAGGCATGCATGTCTGATCCGCAAATTGCGCTGGCGACAATCTTCACTCGCACATCACCTTCGCGTGGCTGTGGCACAGGCTCTTTGCGGTAACTCATCTCCCGGGTAGCCGTGTACACTAGTGCATTCATCACTTTAGTATTCATTTGAATTCCTCATTTAGCCGTAAAGCCACCGTCTATATAGATAGTCTGTCCGGTAATATAGTCAGACCCATGGCTGGCCAAAAAAACACAGATCCCGTCCAGGTCTTGCAGTTCACCGTTGCGACCGATCGCCGTCTGCTGGGATAACTGCGCGCTCAAGTCGCCCTGCTCAAACACAGCCTGAGTCAGTTCAGTGGGAAAGAAACCCGGGGCGATTGCATTGCAACTAACGCCACGCGATGACCAAGCTTCCGCCATGGCGCGGGTCAGTTGTACAATCCCACCTTTGGATGCCCCATAGGCTATCCCCTTGCTAAAAGCGCGCTGTGATTGCAGTGAAGCTACATTGATAATTTTCCCCCAGCCTCTGGAACACATTTGCGGAACCAGTTTCTGTGCCAGAAAAAATGGCACTTTAAGGTTCAATTGTAAAGTTGCATCCCAGCTTTCAGGCGTTAACTGATCTGCGTGCTGACGCATATTGACACCTGCGGTATTACACAAAATGTCTATCTGTTGATACGGCTGAAGGCAAGCGCTGACAATTTCATCCAGACTTGAAAAATCAGCCAGGTCCGCCACCACTGTGCACGCCTGCCCGCCTTTGGCTTCTATCTGCAATTTCAGTGCAGCTAATTTCTGCTGGCGGCGGCCCAGTAACACCACTGAAGCACCCGCACTCGACAGCGCTATAGCCTGCTGCGCGCCTATTCCAGAGGATGCGCCGGTGATCAACGCCACTTTACCGGTTAAATCAAACAAGTTCATTTAGTTAGAAACCTGCAACTGGAAAGTTTCATCGGGAAAATACTTCGCCAGTCTCTCATCCCCAGTACGTGCATGCGCTTCCATGCCTTCAAGACGAGAGATCCGAGCAGTCACTGCCGCTACTTCCCGGTTAGCTTCGCGGGTCATACGCTGGGTAGTCACTGTTTTAATAAATTTCCCCGCCGACAAACCACCGGTATAACGCGCCGCACCTTTAGTGGGCAAAATATGGTTAGTCCCTGAGCACTTATCGCCAAAGGCCACAGTCGTTTCTTCACCGACAAACAAAGATCCGTAGTTTTTCAGACGATTGACCCACCATGGCAAATCATCACACATCACCTCCAGATGCTCTGCAGCATATTGATCACTGACACATGCCGCCTCTTCTGCGCTGTCGCACAAGATCACTTCGCCGTATTCGCTCCAGGCGTTTTCGGCTGCTATACGCGCGGTATCCGGTAACTTGGCGATATAGCCTGGCATGATTTCAATCACTTTTTCACCGAGGCTGCGATCAGTAGTAATTAACCAGACTGGGGAGTCCGGCCCATGCTCTGCCTGCCCTACCAGATCAGTAGCCACCATATGTGGATCAGCGCTTTTATCGGCAATAATGGCAATCTCGGTTGGCCCTGCAAATAAATCAATGCCGACCCGCCCATAGAGCATCCGTTTTGCCTCAGCAACAAAGCGGTTTCCAGGTCCCACTAAGATATCTGCTGCCTGGCCGGTAAACAGACCAAAGGCCATCGCGGCAATTCCCTGCACGCCACCTAGAGCCAAAATGGTATCGGCACCTGCCAGATTAGCGGTATAGATGATGGCTGGGTTAACTCCCTGGCCAGGTTTAGGTGGTGAGCAGGCGATCACGTGTTCAACACCAGCAGCTTTTGCGGTCGCGACAGACATCACCGCAGACGCCACATGCGCATAACGTCCGCCCGGTACGTAACAACCTGCGGTACTCATAGCTATTTGCTTTTGTCCAGCCCACAGCCCGGGACTAAGTTCTAGCTCAAAATCTATTAGCGCCGCTCGCTGTTTCTGGGCAAAACTAAACACCCGATCATAGGCAAAGCGAATATCATCTTTAGTGCGCTGCGATAACATCGCCCCAGCCGCTGCAATTTCCTCAGCACTGACCACAACATTGCCTTGATAGTTATCCAAACTAGCGGCGTATTCTAGGCATTTTTTCTCACCACCTGCCTCTATCTCTCTGAGCATTGTTTCGACAATTCCCCGGGTATTATCTTCCAGGGTGGTGGCGTTTTTTTTCGCTTTCTTTAAATAACTGATAGTCATCTGCGTTATTTCCTAAATTAAGGGAGATTTTTATTAGAGTGATTATTCTTAGCGGGCATAATCCGGTATCGCCCACATCGATAGTTCTGGTATAAAAGCCAGGAGCAAGACAATCGAGAGCATTGACAGCACAAATGGCACTGCGTAGCTGGCAATTTTAAGCACGGATGTTCCGCTTATTCCCGACACCACAAACAAATTCAAGCCTAAAGGAGGAGTAATAAACCCCACCCCCAGGGCGGTAATCATCATGATGCAGAACTGGATATCGGGCATGCCGATTTCCTGAGCCAGAGGCAACATAATAGGCGCTAAAATAACGATATTTGGGGTAGTCTCCATCACACAACCGGCCAGGATCAAAATGCCGATCATCAATAAAATGATGTAGGTCGGGTCTTGTGTAATGTCAGTGATCATATAGACAAATCCCTGCGGCACTTCCAGTGCCGCCAGTGCCTGCGCCAGCGGCAGAGAAAAAGCTATAATCGGCAGGATCACCCCGTTGACTTTAGCTGAACTGCTAAGCATTTTCGGAAAATCTGCCAAACTGATGGTGCCTTGAGACAGGCCAATGAAAATAGTGGTAATAACAGCCACCGCCGCCGCTTCAGTCGGGGTGAATATACCGCTGTAAATCCCCCCTAAGATAACCACAGGGACAATCAGTGCATAGCGCCCCTGATAAAAGGCAGTACCGATGCGCGACACAGAGAAGCCGGCGTCGGCATTTTCAAACTTGTTAATGCGATTTAGCACTATATTGCTTAACATAATGATAAACATTACTAATAAACCCGGTACCAGAGCCGCCAGAAACAGTGTTGAAGCGGATATACCCAGCACCAGTCCAATAATAATGTAGGCGATCGAAGGCGGGATCAGAATACCGGTACATGCTCCCGCTGCGACTAGCGCACAGGCGTACGGTTTTGGATATCCCTGCTCTACTAACCTGTCGATAGTCATGCGTCCAACACCGGCGGCACCGGCGGCATCCGAGCCAGATATACAGGCAAAAAAACCACAGACAAGTACAGTGGCAGTGCCAAAGCCCGAGCGTATACCGCCGGTCATTGCCTCGGCAATATCTAATAATTTGCGTGATAGCCCGGTGCGCACCAATACATCACCAGTGAGAATAAACAGTGGAATTGCAATCAAGGCAAAAGCATCTATACCATCAAATAATGCTTCACCCAGTAGCGACAAAGGTAGCGCGCCACTAAAATGCAGTATGAAAACGGATATCGAACCCAGCACGGCCCAGATGGGCACGCCAAAAGCGAACAGTATCACGCCAATTAACAATGGACCGCCTAGTTCCCAGCCCCACTCTAAACTAACTTCAGTGTTTAAATAATTGTACATAATGTTACCTTCTAGAAACCTTTATCAGTCAAACAGTTTGTGACCAGTGAACAGTGCTTGCTGCGTATTAAACATTCTGATGTCACGCCACATTGACTGCAGCAAACGAAAGCAAATAAGACTAAAACCTATAGGTACAGCCGCTATAAACCATGCTTGAGCGATACCCAAACCATGCGTCACAGAGCCGAATTTTAGTGAGGTCAGGAAGGTTTCCAGTGAATAGTAGAAGGCCAGACAAGCGACGACCAACATCACTAGGTCGCCAAAAATATAGACCGACAGCTGTCCTTTTCTCGGTAAAAAATTGAGAATAATATCGATACGTATATGCGCTCGGTCTTTGACCCCGGCAGCAGCACCTATCCAAGCGAGATAGATAAATGCGTACCGGGCTATTTCCTCTCCCCAATTGGATGAATACGACAAAGCAAAGCGGCGGATAACTTCTATGCCGACGGTGGAGACTATCAAGGTATAAAAAATTAGTAACAGCCAGCGCTCCGCATTGTCATCCAGCTGTTGTAAAAAAGATCCAGTGGCAAAACGCGACTTGCTATCAGGTAACTTTGGCATAATTTGTGGCCCAAATAAAAACGCAATAGTCACCACTACTACTAACTAGTCGAAGTGAGGACTATGAAATGTTGTACCAACCGCTGACGGGGTTCCCCGCCAGGGTATAGAGGGGCTGTTATACGTCGTGGACGTAGTATCTTCCTTGAGTATCAGCTGCTTGCAGCAACTTATCAAAAGTTTCCAGCGATCCGGCCAGCTCGATCTTAGTATCATCCCAAACCTTGAGTTGGTGACCAGCTTTATCCTTCCACTGTTGCAGCTCTGAGGAAGTTGGCGAGTAAAACTTAACTCCGGATTTAGCCATTTCAGCCATCGCATAAGCGCGGGCACCTGGCACTTTAGCCAGATTCTGCTGAGAGGTGACTTCTGCGGC
>ASZI01000349.1 GCA_000416315.1 Osedax symbiont Rs2
CATATAACTGCTGTCAATCATTCGGCCATCGATCCTTCCAGGGGCAGTGGTTTACCCAAACACTGCGTTACTAATAATTCCACTTTTGATCCTGCCTATTTAGCGCTACATATTGTTGCAGGCGCATGTCATTAAAATTTTTAGCTAAACTAAGTTACAATCTATAGGAGAGTATCCATATAACTGCTGCAGACGCATGGCATTAAAATTTGCAGCTAAATTAAATTAAAAGCTAAACTAAAAGTTGTTGCGATTACCTATTTAACTGTCCTCAATCATTTGATGATCGAGTTTTGCAGTCGCAGCGGCTTAGCCAAACATCAGGCAACTAAAATTGCATTTATGATCCTGCTATTTTGCCACTGAGCAGTTGGCAGTATTTAAAAGGATGCTGATTTTAACTGCGAATTATTGCGAGCGGGAATTGTAGCGCATTTACGTCCAATTGCGTCGTTTTTTGGCCTTTGTTGCAGAGTTAGATTTACTATTAAAAAAGTTCATATATTATCGGCTATAACCCGCTAGACGCTTGCAAGTTTCCACTGCGCATCCGCCTGGTTTTTTTACTTGCAAATTATTAATCTATATTCGAGATCAATGCCATGGGCACAACCTTCCTATCGCTAATATCACTTTTTGTCAGTTGCTTTATCTTAATGCTCGGCAACGGTTTAGTGAACGTTCTACTGCCGGTAAAAATGCAAATCCAGGGACTGAGTACCGATACTATAGGTTTAGTATTATCGCTCTATTATGTTGGTATGCTGGTGGGTGCTATCTACAGCAAAGACTTAAAAAAACGCGCCGGCCATATACGGGTTTTTGCCGGTTGTGTGGCACTTGGTGCTATCAGTATTTTACTCTGCAGCTTCGACACGGATCCTATTCTCTGGGGTGCTATGCGTATTGCCATAGGTTTTTGCAATGCCTGTGCCTACTCGGCGATGGAGAGCTGGCTCAGCGATAGCTCTACTAAAGAGAGTCGCGGAAAAATTCTAGCGGCTTACAATGCAGTGGTATTAGGTGGTTTGTTTGGTGGCCAGTTTCTGATGAACTTTGCCGCACCCAGCGACAATACCTTATTTGTATTGGGTGGAGTGTTGCTGTGTATGGCGATTATTCCAATCGCGCTGAGTAAAAATGTCGGGCCGGTGATCGAAGATATCGCCTCGATGTCGATAATTGCGCTGTTTAAAAAGTCTCCTTTAGGGGTGGTTTGCTGTGTTACCGGCGGTTTAGTTTTTGCGGCCCTGCTCAACATGTTACCGGTATTTGCCAAGGCCAATAGCATTGTTGATTTCCAGTTGACCTTATACATGGGAGCGGCGATCTTTGGCGCTTTTATACTGCAGTTCCCGGTTGGATATTTATCCGATAAATATGATCGTCGCTCGGTCATTTTAGTGTTATTGATTACCTCGGCGAGCGTTGGAGTAATGGCCACCGTAGTAGCGCCACTGCAAATAGAATGGCCGCTCTTTCTCGCCACTGGCATCACTACCGGTATTATCGCCTGTCTGTACCCTCTGAGTATTTCTGAAGCTTTTGACCGACTGCGACAAAATGAGATGGTCGCCGCCATGGGTAGCATGATTCTGGCTTTTGCTATAGGTGGGGTAATAGGTCCATACTCAGCGGCATTGGTGATGGATCTTTTTGGCAACAACTCACTGTTCTATTACCTGGCGGTGATCCAGTTATTACTGGCGGCTTTTGTTGTTTATCGAATGGGTGCTAGAGACTCGCTACCGGTTGAAAAACAGGAGAGTTTCGTTATGCAGGGATCCACGATTGCGGCTATGGTCGATTTAGATCCGCGTACTGAATATCTGCCGGTTGTGCAGCATTTGTCGCAAGAGGCGCAGACTGCCATTAACATCGCCGCTACCGATCAGGGAGCCGCTGTCAAAATGGCCCGTGCTATTGTCATTGCTCAACCGCAGCGAGCGGTGGAAATGGCCAGTGCCCTGGCATCGGTAGAAGGTATAGATGTGCTGCGATTATACGAAGTTATGCAGCAAGTTCTTCCCTATAGAATCATGGAAATAGCGTTAGCGATTGTTTCAACTAAACCCGAGCTGGCTTACGAACTAGTACAGCAATTGGCGCGCTCGCATCCGGATCAAGTAGTCTCAGTGGCGGCAGAAATTGGCCAGGCCTACCCGGAACTGCGGGTGACAATGGCTAAAGTGGCGGTAGAATCCGCTCCCGAATCGGCACTGGAGGTAGCGGAGTATTACGCTCAGGTGGTCGCCGATGAGCGCGAAGTCTTGCGCCCGGCAGATGAAGCTGCAGATACCAGTGAGCAAGATGTATTGGAAATCGCCGCAGAGCTATGGGAAGTGGCCCCAGAGCATGCGCTGGCAGTGGCAGTGACTATGGTAGAAGCGATACCGGAGACGGCAGTATCATTTGCCACCGAGTTGGCTGAGAACATCATGGACAGCGACACTGAAAATTATGTGCAACCAGAACCAAGCGTCGACCAACAGAACACTGAAACTGTGGCAGCTGAGAGTGATGCTGAGGTGGATGCGGCAGTGCACCTAGTGCAGAGTTTAGTGCAGGCGGTGCCGGAAAGCGCCGTAGAATTGGCGGTCGCGGTAGTAGAGGCAATCCCTGAAGCAGCGGCGGAAGTAGCGGCAGAAGTTGCGGCGACTTTTACTGAAGACACTGAGCCAGAGGTTGGCATTTCGCTATCGGTTACAGTTAGCAGCGAAATTGAGGCGGAGATTGAGTTGGATCAATTACATCAAACGGCATTGGAAACTGATGCGGCGGTGGATTTAGTGCAGCGCATCACCGAAGTAGCCCCGGATAATGCTGTTGATGTCGCAGCAGCCATTGTTGAAGTGGTACCTGAGAGCGCAGCGGCCATCGCAACAGAGGTGATGGGTAATATAGCCGAGAGTTTAGAAGAGCAAGGTATGCCAATGTCTAAGATGGAAGTCGCGCATCAGACGGCCATTGAAACTGACACTGCGCTGGATTTAGTGCAACGCCTTGCAGAAGTCGCGCCTGAAAATACCATAGATGTGGCAGCGGCAGTCGTAGAGGCCCTACCGGAATCGGCTTCACAGTTAATCGATATAATCAGTGAAGGGTCGGAATCTATTGAGGGAGAGTGGGGTAACGCACTTGATGCCGACCCCAGAAATAGCATAGACACTGCGGAAACAGATAACAAAGTGTAGCTTGATAACGATAAAGGCAATACTTTGACTAAAAATCTTAGCCGCGTTCTTATCTCAAGGTTTGCTGGCAAGACCCCCGGCTGGCTAGTCTCTTCAATTGAGGGAAAGGCTGCGTTGAGTACCTTGCGCTAGGGCAAACGGCTAATACTCATCGCGACTAAATATAGGCGCGCCGATAAAAGAGAAGCTAGCTAAAAGTTATTTTTTTCTACAAAGACAGCGCTGAAGTGCGACAGTTTCCGGCACGCCGATCCAGCCGATAAACTGTCGATGATCGGGGCTAGTTGACGCCAGAGCTCGGCAGTAGAGATTCGCAGCTCTAAATGTCATATTAGTTACAACTTTTATTCCCAGTCCTTGCGGCTTTATCCCTCCTTTATTCGCTGTATAAACTATACTCATTATGCTCAACGACTGTCGCCATTAAACTAAGTCATTGCGCCACGCAATGTTACTGAATGACATTGTTGTTTTTTGTCTATTTTAGAAGTTTATCCGATTTAAGTTTCAAGGAGAGAAATGATGATTAAAGTAAGTGTAATATACCCCAACTCGTCAGATGCAAGTTTCGACATAGAGTATTATTGCAATACTCATATGCCCATGGTGCAAGGGCTTCTCGGTGACAGTATAAAAAGTCGTCACGTTGACTATGGCCTAGGGGGAGGCGCCCCTGGTGATAAGGCTCCCTATATAGCAATGGGGCATTTGACATTTGATTCACTGGAAAGTTTTCAGAGTGCATTTACTCCACATGCAGAAAAAATAATGTCAGATATTCCCAACTACACCAATATTGCGCCACAAATTCAAATTAGCGAAATTAAGCTCTAGCTGAA
>ASZI01000350.1 GCA_000416315.1 Osedax symbiont Rs2
AAGCGCTTTTCTAGCTACTTTAAGCAACTGCGGCGGCTTCAACTATACTCAAGTTGTGACCGCTGCAGAAGCTGCCTCTCCGACAATTTTGAGCTGCAGTTCTCTGACTAAATCCACGGCTGATCGACCTCAGGACTTTATAAGGAGCAGTTTATTCCACTACCGCCATTAGACACCCGAGGTCTGGGACCTATCGTCAGGCTTCGCGCGGCCATTATTGAAAAACTGGTAAACAGACGCAACCGTATTGCGCAGCAGAAACTCAAAGCAATTCCCAACTTGTGGTCGCAAATGTTGCAATATACTCACGGCTCGGATGTTACCGGTGCTTCAATGTCGGATTTCCTGACCCTCTATGAGTATGTTCGAGCCCACAAACCCAGAGAAATTTTAGAGTTTGGCACCGGGGTCAGCAGTGTCGTGCTGGCCCATGCGCTACTTGAGAATGCCGCTGAGGGCGGGCCGCTGGGGCGCATTACTTCGATGGAAGAGGACTTGTATTGGCATGGTCAAGCCGCTGATAACCTGAGCGATAAACACAAGCAAATTATAGACTTAGTACACAGCCCCAAAGTGGACGGTTTTTATAAGCTTTTTCGCGGGGTCAGGTACACTGAAATTCCCGATCGCCCCTACGACTTTATCTTCTCCGATGGCCCGGAGAGACATTCACCACTAAATAATGACAAGCTGTTTGATTTAGATCTGATACTGATCGTACTGCGCTCCAACAGACCTGTTTACGCTATCGTCGACAATCACTATCTGACCTTTTATATATTACAAAAAGTATTTGGCTTAAACAACGCCCGCTACAGTGTCTCTCATCGGTTGATGTTTGTAGGACCCGTTAGCGCGGATCAGGCTCGGCATTTGCGCAAGGAAAACTTCGTCCCGGATCTGCGATTGTTTTGCGCAACTGAGCTAAAATTGCGTATGGCTCTAGATGAAGAGTCACCCCCACCCAGAGACTGACAGTCTTACAACCAGCTTGAGTAGTGTTCTGGTTATCTAATCTGCATGCTGTTTTCCCTATAAAAACAGCTCGGCTAAGCACTTTGCTAGGCATTTTATAATTGATGGTGACGCTGTCAGCTCTCAAGCTTAGTTCGGCGATGGGTTGTGCATGCCTCTTATCTAAGCAACTGAATCATCGTGCTTTAGTCAATTAGTTGCAAGTACAACTTACCTGCCCGATGCACTGGACATACAGCGAGCTAATACCTATCCTCTATAGCCTCCCAACATCTATTAAAGGACATTATTATGACCCGGGTCTTAGAAGTTTCTCTCTCTACAGATAAAATTGACGCTATCTGGGGGGCAGACAATAACATCGCCTTCAACGGCGATGGCGCCACTATTCACTTAGAAGATACAACAGACACTTCGGACAACTTGGAGAAGATTCAACAGTGCGCTCGCAGTTTCACTAAGATGAAAATCTTTGCTATAAATCTGTGTGGCGACTGGTCAGTGGAGGCTCAGTGGCACTTCTGGCAGGGAGCCTACGATGCAAAAGGTAGCCCTGAAATCGGTTTTGCAACACTGACAGAAACGCAGAGCAAAACACTGCAGGACAGAATTAGCGTCTACAGTTGGGTCAAACAGATTGTCAATCAGACTCCTGAAGAGTTGTCGCCTATGAAGTTAGCGACCCAGGCGGGGGACTATTTAACCCACTTAGCGCCAGCCTCTATCAGTTATAAGATCATTAGCGGTGACCAACTACAGCAGCAGGGCTATGTCGGTATTCACGGTGTCGGTCGTGGTAGCGACAGACCCCCGGCCCTTTTAGTACTGGACTACTGTCCTGCAGGCTGTGCAGATAATGCCCCCGCCGCCGCTTTAGTCGGTAAAGGCATCACCTTTGATACCGGCGGCTACAGCATGAAATCTTCTCTGGGCATGTTGAATATGAAATGTGATATGGGCGGCGCCGCTACGGTCACTGGCGCCCTGGCACTGGCGATTCTCAACGGCCTGCAAAAGCGTGTAAAACTGTACTTGTGCTGTGCTGAAAATATGGTCAGCGGCCATGCCTACAAACTCTCAGACATATTAAAATACCGCAACGGTGTCAGCGTTGAGGTCGTCAATACCGACGCTGAAGGCCGCCTGGTGCTGGCTGACGGTCTGATCGATGCCAGCGCCTCACAGGCACCAATTATTATAGATGCTGCGACCTTAACAGGTGCGGCTCTGACTGCCATGGGCGATGAATACAATGCTCTATTTTGTATGAACGACCAATTGGCGCAACAATTCGATGCCGTCGCCAAGTGTGAATACGATCTCACCTGGCGCCTGCCTCTGACTGCTAAGCATGCCTTTAAATGCCCATCAGACTACGCCGATACTGCCAATAGCCGAGCGGTTCCAGGCGGCGGCACGGGCGGAGCAAGCAATGCAGCAGGATTCCTGTCGCGCTTTGTTGATAGACCCGAAAACTGGATCCACCTGGATTTGGCTGCCTGTTTCGTCCCCAGCGCCAACAATCTATGGTCAGCCGGTTCTAATGGTCGTGGGGTTCGCAGCATCGCCGCTTTCTTAAACCAGCTGTAACTCAGAAAATTCGCCCAATATACTTAGTGTATCTTGGGCATTTCTTGCCAATACCTTTGTTTGAAAATGTTTTTAGCTGTATTTATCGATCAGTAATCACCCTTTTAGCTTTTAATTTATCCGTTGAACTTAAAATAGTTTGAATTTTAACCAGTCAAAGTTTAGCTTTACCAGCAATCAGTGACAAAATTATTTGTTGTAGATGCAACTAATTTTACTTATTCTGCCTACTCATGCTCGCTTAAACCACATAAATTTACTTTTTGTGCTATTTTTAGACAGCAAATATTGACACTATTTTTATCTGCAAATATGCCCGCAAAAGCAAAAGGGGCTTGCATTTGCAGGTTAAAAAAGTTTCAATGCGAAACTTGTCTTGCAAAATGCTTTATACTTAAAACAGTTTGCATTTTTAAGAGGTTCTACAAGAGCCGATAAAAATATCCATAATAATAAAGGCTAGAGCTCTGCATCAATTCATTGTTCCCCACAAGGGATGAGTTTATGCGTCAAAAGAGAGTTGCCACACAGGAGATTATTTCTTGATCAAAGTCGATGCTATTTCCAAGCATTTTGGCGGTGTTCGAGCAATCGATAATGTGAGCTTTGAAATTAAAAAAGGCTCTATTACCGGTTTAATTGGCCCTAACGGTGCCGGAAAAACCACGATGTTCAATACTATTGCCGGCCTGCACAAGCCTACTCACGGCCGCATTCTACTCGATAATGAAGACATGGACGGTTTAGCGCCGCACCAACTTTTCGATAGAGGTCTACTGCGCACCTTCCAGCTCGCCCATGAATTTTCCACTATGACTGTACTAGAGAACCTGATGATGGTTCCAGCTAATCAATTGGGTGAAAAATTAGTCAATACCTGGATCCGACGCAGTGCTATCAAAAAGCAAGAGCGCGAGATTCGACAAAAAGCCGAAGAAGTCATAGATTTTCTAAAAATTGGTCACGTGGCCCGAGAATTAGCGGGTAACCTTTCAGGTGGTCAAAAGAAACTGCTGGAGCTGGGCCGCACTATGATGGTCGATGCCAAAGTGGTATTACTCGACGAAGTAGGCGCAGGCGTCAATCGCACCTTACTCGGCGAAATTGGCGATGCTATCATTAAACTGAATAGAGAACGCGGTTATACTTTTTGCATGATCGAGCACGATATGGACTTTATCGCCAAGCTCTGTGATCCAGTGATAGTAATGGCTGACGGTAAAATTTTGGCGCAGGGCACTGCCGCAGAAGTCACCAGTAATGAAGCGGTGATAGAAGCTTATTTGGGCACAGGTGTGAAGAACAAAAAACCAGCTGCCAGCAGTGAGGCCAGATCATGAGCTATTTAGTAGGTAAGAACCTCAGCGGTGGCTACGGTGGACCCGACATACTTAAAGGCTGCGATATAGAAGTCGCTAAAGGTGAAGTTGTTGTTATAGTCGGCCCCAACGGTGCCGGCAAATCTACCGCGATGAAAGCTTTTCTGGGCATGTTACAGATGACCGGTGGTAGCATCACCCTCGGCGGTGAAGACATTATACATATGTCCCCACAACAGCGGGTTCGCCATGGTATTGGCTTTGTACCACAGACTCACAACGTATTCACCGGCATGACTGTCGAAGAGAACTTAGAAATGGGTGCCTTTATCCGCGATGACGATATTAGCGGCACTATGGAAGAGATTTACGAGCTATTCCCCATTTTAAAAGAAAAGCGCTTTCAGGCCGCTGGCGAGTTGTCCGGTGGACAGCGACAGCAAGTGGCAGTGGGTCGGGCAATGATGACCCGTCCCTCAGTGCTGATGCTGGATGAACCTACCGCCGGTGTCTCACCTATTGTTATGGATGAATTGTTCGACCGTATCCTGGAAGTTAGAGCCAGAGACGTCGCTGTATTGATGGTTGAGCAGAACGCACGTCAGGCGCTAGAAATAGCAGATAAAGGTTATGTATTGGTAATGGGTGAAAACCGCTTTACCGGTACCGGTGCCGAGCTATTGGCTGACGCAGATGTACGTAAATCATTCCTGGGGGGATAAAACATGCCTGAATTTATCGACATTTTAAACGCCCTTGTACTGATGACTAACTACGTTATCTTACCGGCGCTTACTTACGGATCTCAATTGGCACTCGGGGCACTGGGTGTCACGCTAGTCTTTGGTATCTTACGCTTTTCCAACTTCGCCCACGGCGATACTATGGCTTTTGGTGCCATGGTTACTATTTTGATTACCTGGTGGTTCCAATCCATGGGTATCAGTTTTGGTCCGTTACCTACCGCACTTTTGGCTCTGCCGTTTGGTATCCTTTTAACTGCCGGGTTCCTGCTATTTACCGATCGTTACGTCTACAGACACTATCGGGGTATAGGTGCAAAACCTATCACTTTTGTAATGGTGTCAGTCGGTGTGATGTTTGTCATGAACGGCTTAGTGCGCTTTGTTATCGGCCCTCAAGACCAACGTTTTGCAGACGGTGAGCGCTTTATCTTCAAGGCCCGCGAGTTTAAAGATTGGTCCGGACTTGCTGAGGGGCTGGCACTGCGCAGCTCTCAGGTAATCACTATCGTTATTGCTATTGCCCTCGTGGCGGCGCTGTTCTGGTTCTTGCAGAAGACCAAAACAGGCAAAGCCATGCGCGCTTTTTCCGACAACGAAAACCTGGCCTTACTCTCGGGCATAGACCCGGATAAAATCGTTCGCATCACCTGGATTTTAGCCGCCATATTGGCCACTGTTGCCGGTGTGTTGTATGGCCTGGATAAGAGCTTCAAACCTTTTGTCTACTTCCAGCTACTGCTGCCCATTTTCGCCGCCGCTATCGTCGGCGGACTAGGAAAGCCAATAGGGGCGATTGCCGGAGGCTTTATTGTGGCTTTCTCGGAAGTGGCAATTACCTACGTCTACAAAAAGTTTTTAATCTATCTGCTACCGACCGATATGGAACCGGACAGCTTAGTGCAACTGCTGGCCACTGAATATAAATTCGCGGTTTCCTTTGTCATTTTAGTCTTAGTCTTGTTGGTTAAGCCTACCGGCTTATTTAAAGGGAAAGTAGTATGAATATTTTAACAAATAGCACACTGCGCCCCTATCTGGTTTTCGCTATCATGGCGGCGCTGCTAATATTTGTCGGTACCACCCAGTCTTGGGGAGTAGCACTGACACTGATCAATATGTGTATTATCTCGGCAATTATGGCCTTAGGGGTGAACATCCAATGGGGCTACGCCGGACTGTTTAACGTCGGTATCATGGGCTTTTGTGCCTTGGGCGGTGCCGCTGCAGTACTGGTATCTACACAGCCGGTAGACGAAGCTTGGAGTGCCGGTGGCACAGGTATGGGTCTGGCTGTATTAGCTCTGGTTGGCGGCTGCAGCTTTGTCTTTATCCTCAATAAGCTTTGGGGTAAAAGACCACTGCGCAAAAGTGTTACTTTCCTGGCTGCTTTAGGCGTGTACTTCTTGGCCCGACATTTTTACGATCCGGCCAGTGCTGCCATTGAGGCAGTAGATCCGGCTAAAACTGGCTACTTAGGTGGCATGGGATTACCTATTGTCTTTTCCTGGCTGGTCGGTGGTCTGTTTGCCGCAGGCGCCGCCTGGCTGATCGGTAAAGTGACATTGGGTCTGCGTACCGATTATCTGGCGATTGCCACACTAGGTATAGCAGAGATCATCGTCGCGCTGTTAAAGAACGAAGACTGGTTAACCCGTGGGGCAAAAAATGTCACCGGCTTGCCGCGCCCGGGTCCCTTTGAAATTGACTTGCAGCAAAGTGGTTGGTTTATCGATCTGGTGCAGAGCTTAAACTCTAGTGCATTGACCAGTTTAGCGACAGATGAACGTGCAGCAGCTCTGAAGACGCTGGTTATGGATGCCTCGGGGATATTTGTAAAACTTTGCTACGCCGGATTATTTTTAACGGTATTAGTGATTTTGTTCACGCTGTGTCAGCTGGCGCTGAATTCTCCATGGGGACGTATGGTTCGTGCCATTCGCGATAACGAAACAGCCTCCGCGGCCATGGGCAAAGATATAAAAGCCCGGCACTTGCAGATATTTGTTATTGGCTCGGCGGGAGTGGGGGTTGCCGGCGCTATGATGACCACACTGGACGGACAGTTCACTCCTGGAACTTACAACCCACTACGCTACACTTTCCTTATTTGGGTAATGGTCATAGTGGGAGGCTCAGGCAATAACTTAGGCTCTATCTTGGGAGGTTTCCTGGTCTGGTTCGTCTGGATCGAGGCAGAACCATTGGGTACTTGGTTAATGAGCATGGTCACATCAGGCATGGATCCCAGCAGTGACTTGCGTACACATTTGATCGGCAGCGCTCAGTATATGCGCCTGATGGTGATGGGAGCTGTTCTGTTGTTGGTGATGCGTTTTACTCCGGGGGGAATCCTTCCAGAGAAATCAGGGCATAATTAATTCAACGCCGCGGTTTTCTCTCAAAAGGTAGGCCGCGGGCGAGAAAAAATTGGCCAGTTTTATACTTAACTGGCTATGGGAGATGCACACAGAGCAAAACTGTGCGACTCCCCTATAGCTTTAAGTACTTATCGCTGATAGGTACCTAATTAAAGGCAGGCAGTTAATTTTATTAACTGTCTGTTATTTAAGCGCAGTCTGTGTAAAATGCCATGACTGTATAATGATAATAAAACTAAAAATGGTATTAGCTGCCTGACAAAACATCCGCAGGCACTACATCAGAAAACTTGGAGAATACCGATGAAAAAGCATCTTTTGACCGTCGCTCTAGCAGCTGCATTGGCTACATCTGGTTTGGCTAACGCTGCCGACAGCATCAAAGTAGGCGTTATCTTAGGCTATACAGGTCCGATCGAATCACTGACTCCGGACATGGCTGCATCTGCAGAGCTAGCTTTTAAAGAAGCCTCTGACTCCGGCATGTTGCTCGGTGGCAGTGTTATAGAACCAATCCGTGCCGACTCAACTTGTATCGATGCCTCAGCTGCAACTGCCGCTGCAGAACGTCTGATCACTGCTGATAAAGTTGTCGCTATCATGGGCGCTGACTGCTCTGGTGTAACAACAGCTATCGCTAACTCAGTTGCTGTTCCCAACGGAGTAGTAATGGTTTCTCCGTCTGCGACTACCCCTGCACTTAGCACCATCGAAGACAAAGGTCTGTTCTTTCGCACAGCACCTTCTGACGCACGTCAGGGCCAAGTACTAGCTGACGCTGTCTTTGAAGCAGGCACAACCAACATCGCCGTTACTTACACTAACAACGATTACGGCAAAGGTTTATCCGACTCTTTTGTTGCCGCTTTTAAAGCACTCGGCGGAAAAGTCTCTATCGTTGCAGCTCACGAAGATGGCAAGGCTGACTACTCGGCTGAAGTTGCGGCACTTGCGGCCTCTGGTGGCGAGAGACTAGCGGTACTAGGTTACTTAGATCAAGGTGGTAAAGGCATCATTCAGGCCTCTATCGATACCGGTGCATTTGAAACTTTCGCCCTGGGCGATGGCATGATTGGCCAGTCTCTAGTAGATGCTTTCGGCGCTGACATGGTTGATACTATCGGTACTTCTCCTGGCGGAGAAAGCAACGCGATGACCAACTTTGTGAAGATGGCTAAAGCAAACAAAATCGGCGGCGAAGGCCCGTACGACGGAACTTCTTACGACGCTGGTGCTTTAATCGCCCTGTCTATGCAAGCTGGCGGATCCGCAGATCGCGCATCTATCCAGGCTAACATGATGTCAGTAGCTAACGCTCCTGGTACTAAGATCTACCCGGGTGAGCTGAAAAAAGGTTTAGAAATTCTTGCCGGTGGCGGTCAGATCGATTACGTTGGCGCCACTAACATTGAGTTCAATACCGTTGGTGAAGTTAACGGTGTATACCGTCAGCTAGAGATCAAAGGCAACAAGTTCTCTCTCGTTAAAGTTCGCTAAGCGCTAGTGCTTAGTATTTGCTAACGACTAGCTCGTTAGCTAAAACTAAAAGTCAGTATATTCATTTATATTGGCTTTTTTTTCGCA
>ASZI01000351.1 GCA_000416315.1 Osedax symbiont Rs2
AGTACAGCTATCTTTGCTGCGGACAATTATTCAATTAAAATAGTAGTGGGGTTTAGCGGGATAAAGACGTATAATGAGCCGCAAATTTCCCCCCACCCAGAAATGGGTAGTATTACGAATGTGTACATTACCGTGTACAAATTCAAAATAATTTATAGGTAATGTATTAAAAATGGCTAAAGATCTTAATAAGTTACGCAATATTGCAATCATTGCGCACGTCGACCATGGTAAAACCACACTAGTAGACAAACTACTTGAGCAATCTGGTACTTTAGACCGTCGCACTTCTGGTGAAGAGAGACTCATGGATTCTAACGACCAGGAGCGCGAGCGCGGAATTACTATCCTGGCAAAAAATACTGCTATTGAGTGGAACGGTTACAACATCAACATCGTTGATACCCCTGGTCACGCCGACTTCGGTGGTGAAGTAGAACGTGTTATGTCAATGGTAGATTGCGTATTACTGTTAGTCGATGCTGTTGATGGCCCAATGCCACAGACACGCTTTGTGACTAAAAAAGCTTTCGAACAGGGCTTAAACCCTATTGTTGTTGTCAACAAAGTCGATCGCCCTGGTGCCAACCCTGACAATGCCGTAGATCTAGTATTTGATCTGTTTGACAGCCTAGGCGCTACCGACAAGCAGCTGGACTTCCCTATCGTCTATGCCTCTGCACTGAACGGTGTTGCAGGGCTTGAGCATGAAAATCTAGCCGATGACATGACCCCGCTTTTTGAAGCAATTGTTAAACACGTAGATTCGCCAAAGGTTGATATGGATGGTCCTTTCCAGATGCAGATTTCAGCACTGGATTACAACAGCTATGTCGGCGTTATCGGTGTAGGTCGTATTCAGCGCGGTAATGTTAAGCTAAACCAGAAAGTCACTGTTATCGGTGCAGATGGTAAGCAGCGCAACGCTAAAGTGCAAAAGATCATGAGCCATCTAGGTCTGGAGCGTATCGACGTTACTGACGCGCACGCTGGCGATATCGTCTGTATTACGGGTATAGAGGAGCTATTTATCTCTGACACCTTGTGTGATCCGGATAACGTTGAAGCTCTGCCGCCACTTAGCATCGACGAGCCAACAGTCTCTATGACGTTTATGGTTAACGACTCCCCTTTCGCCGGCCAAGACGGTAAGTTCGTCCCCAGCCGTAATATCAAAGAACGCCTGGATCGCGAACTAATTCACAACGTGGCACTGCGAGTTGAGGAAGGTGATTCACCCGAGAAATTCATTGTCTCTGGTCGCGGCGAATTACACTTGTCAGTACTGATCGAATCAATGCGTCGTGAAGGTTTTGAGCTGGGAGTGTCTCGCCCTGAAGTAATTCAACGTCTAGTGGACGGTGTTGTTCAAGAGCCGTTTGAAGAAGTTGTTATCGATGTAGAATCTCAACATCAGGGCTCTATTATTGAAGAGTTGAGCACCCGTAAAGGTGACATGACCAATATGGAAGTTGACGGCGATCGCATTCGTCTAACCTTCACCATGCCCTCTCGCGGCCTGATTGGTTTTCGTAGTAAGTTCCTGACCATGACTTCAGGTACTGGCATCATGACTTCGGTCTTTGATCACTACGGTCCGGTTAAGCAAGGTGAAGTAATTTACCGCAAGAACGGCGTACTGGTTTCTATGGTTACAGGTAAAGCACTAGGCTACTCACTCTGGACTCTACAGGAGCGCGGACGTTTATTCGCCACGCCTAACATCGAAGTCTACGAGGGAATGCTACTAGGTATTCACTCGCGTACTAACGATTTAGCCGTTAACCCTATTAAAGGCAAGCAGCTAACCAACGTACGTGCTTCAGGTACTGATGAAAACATCCAACTGACACCTGCTATCATATACACACTTGAGCAAGCGTTAGATTTTATCGAAGATGACGAGTTAGTAGAAGTGACTCCCAACCACATCCGTCTACGTAAAAAGCTACTTACAGAAAACGAGCGCAAGCGTTATGCCCGCTCTGGCAAGGGCAAGTAGAGACTACTGCATTGACTTAGCTCAATGCAGATAACAAAAAAGCGACGCTAGTCAATCTAGGGTCGCTTTTTTTTGCCTGTAATTTACAACTTAACTACAAACTCCAGTCATCGACCCAGGCCTGCTCTTGTGCATCCAGGTACGCTTGCTCTAAATACTCTTGTGCCCAGGCATGATCAGCAGCTAGATATTGCAGCACTACCACAGCGACGACTTTTGCAGCCGTCACTTCGCTCCAGATAGTCGTTGTCAAACAGCGCCAATGGTTAACCTGCATCTTTTTAGGTCGCAACAAATTTTGCTGACAGAGTTCACAGATCATCAGACAATGCTTTAATTCAGGCTCTTTAGGGACGGGCTCTACTTCAAAGATACTCAGTGGCACAGAGCCTGCAGCACAGAGCTCACAGTGCGCTGCGCAGCGGCGAACCAAATCTTTACCAAAATAGTTAAGGCTTTGAGTCCGCTCTTGTTTTTTGCTTTGGGATTTTTTAGACAAAGGTGTATCACTCTTAATAGTCGACTGTTAATAATACTCCCCAGCCTATGCAGACAGCAAGTCCGGGGTTAAAATCATCAGCTAATATCAGCGCAATTTAGCTTTGCGAAAAAGTTACTACACAGATAACTATGGTGAAAAACTCACTGTATAAGCGAGTTTCTAATAGGCAACAATAACAGCCTGAAGGGATATCTAGACAGGAAAAACTTTGGATCTTCCGCCAGATATAGCTCTATGGTTTAAACAAACAGCTGGCCAGCACTAGATGATTGCAAACCAATTGACACAGCAAGCACCGCTATAGCTGTACGAGCTTTTCACAAGCTGCTTGCAAGGTTTCATCGCTCTTGGCGAAACAGAATCTGACCAGGCGCATTTTCGGTGCTACTTTGCAAAACACTGAAATAGGAATAGCAGCCACCCCCACCTCTTTAGTTAAATACTGACAAAATGCCATATCATCTAAATCGCTGATCTGAGAGTAATCCAACACTTGAAAATAACTGCCTGTCGCCGCAGTCCCACTAAAGCGACCAGGCGCCATTAACTGGTTAAACAAATCCCGCTTGCGCTGATAAAATGCTGGCAGTTGCAGATAGTGCTCGGGTTGCTTTTCCATGATATCCGCCAGCGCATACTGCAGCGGACTTGCTGTGCAAAAGTTTAAAAACTGATGCACTTTACGAAATTCACGGGTTAAACAGGCAGGGGCAACACAGTAACCAATTTTCCAGCCAGTGACATGGTAAGTTTTACCAAATGAGGAGATGACAAAACTGCGCTGGTAGAGCTCGTCGTATCTGACGAAACTCAAATGTTCAGCATCGTCAAAGATTATATGTTCATACACATCATCCCCAATCAATAATATATCCGTACCTCTGACCAGCTCACTGAGCTGCTGCAGATCCGAATGGTTCATTACTGCTCCCGTCGGGTTGTGCGGTGTATTGAAAATAATCAGTTTGGTTTTTGTGGTGATAGCTGCGGCCAGCGCCTGCCAGTCCAGAGCGAACGCTGGCGGTTTAAGCTGCAAGTGTACTGCTACACCGCCATTTAGCACTATGGCCGGGTTATAGCAATCAAAGGCGGGATCTAGCACCAACACTTCATCACCGGGGTGTACGACCGCAGCAATTGCTGCATATATAGCTTCAGTGGCACCGGATGTAACAGTCACCTCGGTATCAGGGCATACTTTGCGGCCGTAGAGTCTTTGCACTTTTGCCGCTATTTGCTCTCTTAGCTCTGGGATTCCTGCCATTGGCGCATATTGGTTAGCGCCGGAGGAAACATGTTTATCAACGGCATCCAGCAATAGCTTAGGGCCGTTAAAATCCGGAAACCCCTGCGCCAAATTGATCGCATTATGCTCCGCTGCCAGCTGCGACATTACCGTAAAAATTGTTGTGCCTACATCCGGCAATTTTGACTCTGGGTATCGCATGCTTACTCCCTATTGTTGTGCTGCTGAACTTAGATAAGAGGATTTGTGTTAAGGACATATTAGTTGCCGGGAATTATTACTCGAAACTTAGTATAAAGCTACTGCGATCGGA
>ASZI01000352.1 GCA_000416315.1 Osedax symbiont Rs2
TATCTTGAAACTAAGTACATCTGTATGGGCGGTTTGTAGCGACTAAATGCTCAGGTTTACTGAGTAACAGAGCACCCTCAATACCGCTGCTCAGTGATGGGGGAAGTGCAGAGTCTATAAATTGCTAGTTTATTGGATTGAGGCGAGGTTGCTATCGAGCAGTGAGCTGATATGACTAAAATAAGCACTAGTAATTAGTTAACATATTAAGTATATTTGATGGCAGATTTAGTTTCACTAATGTCAAACTGATGCCTCTGTGGAGCGCTCGTCTTGACAAGGTATTTTTAACCTAAAAGGTATAGTTATGCTCACACCAGAACAAATAAAGGATGCCGCTGAGCAACTTTATAAAGCGGAAAACCAACGACAGCAGATTCCCGCTCTGACCTTAGCTTATCCAGATATGGACATGGATGATGCCTATCAGATTCAAAAGACCTGGGTTGATCGAAAAATAGCCGAAGGGGACAAGGTCAAAGGCTACAAAATAGGTTTGACTTCACGGGCAATGCAGATGGCTGTCAACATTGACCAGCCGGACTACGGCGTTTTACTGGACAGTATGTTCTTCGCCGATGGCGCAGAAATTAAAGTGGATGATTTTCTTGACCCACGGATCGAAGTCGAGCTCGCTTTTGTCCTAAAAGATCGCCTTGAAGGTGATGATGTGACGATATTTGATGTGTTAAATGCAACTGATTACGTTGTTCCCTCATTAGAGCTGATAGCTGCGCGCTGTCATCGTACTGATCCAGAAACGGGGTATACCCGCAAAGTATTAGACACTATCTCGGACAATGCGGCCAATGCCGGCATTATTTTAGGTGGCAGACCGATCAAACCGACAGAAATTGATATGCGTTGGGCAGGCGCACTGTTGTATCTCAATGGTCGAATTGAGGAGACAGGGCTGGCAGCAGGTGTGTTAGGTCACCCCGCTAATGGCATCTGCTGGGTCTGCAAGCGCTTTGCCCCACACGGCGTAGCATTGGAACCTGGTCAGGTTGTGTTATCGGGCTCTTTTACCCGGCCAGTTCCGGTTAAGGCCGGTGATACAGTACATGCCGACTACGGACCACTAGGTGGCATTTCGGTTAAGTTTGTCTGAGGATTAAAGCATGACAAAAGAGCAAGATTACAGTAGTGCCCTACCAGTCAATCAGTTTAAACGGGCTCTGCAAGGTGATAAACCACTCTGGGGTTTGTGGATGGGTTTACCTGATGCCAGCTGTGCAGAAATACTTGCCGGGGCCGGCTTTGACTGGTTGTTAGTTGACGGAGAACACGCACCTTTTGAGCTTGAGTCAACGATGCGGCATTTACAGGCGATAGCCCCTTACCCAGTATCGGCAATAGTTCGTCCTGAAGAGGGGCGAACTGCCCTGCTAAAACGACTATTGGACATAGGTGCGCAGAGTCTGCTGATTCCAATGTGCGACAGTGCAGAACAGGCGCGCGAGTTAGTGCGCGCAGTGAAGTATCCACCGCAGGGAATTCGAGGGTTGGGCAGCTCACTGGCACGCGCTGCCAAATGGAATAACGTGCCCGGTTATTTACAAAAAGCTAATGATGAAATCTGCCTGATAGTGCAGGCAGAAACCAGCACGGCAATGGAAAACCTTGCCGAAATTGCCGCAGTTGATGGTGTCGATGCGGTGTTTATCGGCCCCTCTGATCTGTCTGCCTCTATGGGTTATGTTGGCAACCCCGATCATCCAGAGGTGGTGGCTGCCATAGAGCAGGGAATAGCGACCATTAATCAGGCGGGAAAGGCGGCGGGCTTGTTGTGTATTAATACAGACAAAGCCAATGCCTATGTTGCCAAAGGCGCAAAATTTGTCGGTGTAGGAGTTGATACTCTGCTTTTAGGCAATGCGGCCAGAGCGTTGGCGAAACAATTCAAACAAGGCGCTGAGAGCGTCGACGCTGGTCAATCCAGCGGTTATTAATAGATTGAGTAGGAAAATACAATGAACAGACATTCTATTGTCAAAGGCAAACTGATCTGTGTTGCACTAAACGATTCTGAGCAGTTATCAGCAATGCAGCAGGAATTTAGTGAAGCGCCTTATAAAGCGCCGCCAACCCAACCGGTACTTTACTTTAAGCCGCACAATACCTGGAATACGCAGGCAGCCACTATCGACTGGCCAAGTACGGGTGGTCCGTTATACGTCGGTGCAAGTCTGGCTGTGGTTGTAGCGACAAAGTGCACCCGAGTCAGCGCTGAGCAGGCGCTTGAATACGTTGCAGGCTTTAGTATCCTGCACGATTTTTCACTGCAAGAAAAAAGCTATTACCGTCCAGACATCAAAGGTAAATGTCTAGATGGAACCGCACCTCTAGGGGCTAAAGTAACACCCATTGATCAAGTGTCAGACCTCAGTGCTCTGAGCGTGATTACAGAAGTAAACGGCGAACTGGCCAGTGAGTTTCCATTGTCACAAATGCAGCGCAGTGTTCCAGAATTGATCAGTAGTATCTCCTACATTATGACTTTAGAGCCGGGTGATGTGATTGCCGTCGGTTTTAAAGGTGAGCGAATCTTGCTCAATAAAGGCGATAAAGTGTGCTCTGCTATTGCAGGTGTAACAGAGTTAAGCAATCAAGTAGCAGGCTGAGGAATAGAGAATGAAACGTGCAAGAGTACTACACAACAACGTTGAGTTAGACATTAGCATCGACACAGACAATCGCCTACTCGACGCCGATGGGGTCGAATTAAACGAACAAGATGTCACTTGGCTTTGCCCTGTTAAAGAGCCAGGAACTATCTTTGCTTTGGGGTTGAACTACGCGGATCATGCCAGTGAATTATCCTTTGCGCCACCGACTGAGCCACTGGTGTTCCTCAAAGGTGCCAATACGCTAACGGGTCATAAGCAAAACGCCTATCGACCGGATAACATTGAATTCCAGCATTATGAATGTGAGTTGGTAGCAGTGATTGGCAAAGCGGGTAAAAATATCAGCCGTGAAGATGCGATGGAGCATATTCAAGGTTACACAGTGTGTAACGATTTTGCGATTCGAGATTTCCTGGAGAACTATTACAGACCCAATCTTCGGGTAAAAAGCCGCGATTCTCTATGCCCAATAGGTCCTTGGATCATTGATCGGGAAGACGTCGGAGACATTAGTAATTTAGCGCTGACCACTCATGTAAACGGTGAATTAACCCAAAGCGGCACTACAGCGGACATGATCTTTGATCTGCCTTTTTTGATTGAATATCTCAGTGAAATTATGACACTTCAACCAGGAGATATGATTGCTACAGGCACACCAAAAGGGCTTAAAGATATGCAGCCCGGTGATGTAGTGGTCTGTGAAATAGAAAAAGTGGGAGCACTGCAAACACATATCGTCAGTGAGCAGCAATTTTACGGTGATCAGTATTAATATGCCGGTGGCGAGAAATATCAATTTTATGAAGAGGATTAGCCAATGAGTGAAATACTACAGCAGAATATTGCCAAAGCAGATGCCTATCTTTCACAGTTCAAAGATAACACATTAGGTCATTATATTAACGGAGAGTGGAGTCTGGGAAGCGAGGGCGAGACCTTTGAAAACCTGACTCCTATCGATAATAGTTCTCTGGGAAAAGTTGTTAAAGGTACCGTGGCTGATGTGGATGCCGCTTGTGCTGCTGCCAGAGACGCAGCGGCTCAGTGGGCCGCTCTGCCAGGTGCGCAGCGCAAGAAAATATTACACAAACTTGCCGATGAAATCGAAAAGCGCGCCGAGGAAATTGCGCTGGTCGAATCTGCCGATTGTGGACAGGCACTGCGCTTTATGCGTCAAGCTGCCGTGCGCGGAGCTGCTAACTTTCGTTTTTTTGCCGACAAGGCGCCCGAGGCACGCAATGGCTTGTCGCTGCACCAGGATCAACACACGAACTACACAGTGCGCAATCCTATAGGACCTGTGGCAATCATTACGCCATGGAATACTCCCTTTATGCTCTCCACTTGGAAGATAGCACCGGCACTGGCGGCAGGTTGTACTATCGTACATAAACCAGCCGAATTCAGTCCATTGACCGCCGCTATTCTAGCGCAATGCGCAGAATCAGCAGGCCTGCCTAAAGGTGTCTGGAATATGGTTAACGGATTCGGCGAAGTCGCAGGTAAGCGTTTGACTGAGCATCCGGCCATAAAAGCAGTGGCTTTTGTCGGTGAAACAGCAACTGGCTCGATGATTCAGGCACAGGGGGCTCCAACCCTTAAGCGTGTTCACTTTGAGCTAGGCGGTAAAAACCCAGTGATTGTATTTGACGATGCAAATTTTGAGCGCTCGCTGGATGCGGTTGTCTTTATGATTTACAGCTTAAACGGCCAGCGCTGTACTAGCTCTAGTCGTCTGTTGATTCAACAGGGGATTAAAGATAAGTTTATCTCGGCACTTGAGGCACGTGTACGTAATATTAAAGTCGGTCATCCACTTGATCCTGCCACTGAAGTTGGGCCATTAGTGCATAAAACCCACTATGAAAAAGTTCTCAGCTACATGGATGCGGCGCGCGAAGATGGCGCTACTATCGCGGTGGGTGGAGAGGCGAGAAGTGACTTGGGAGCTGGTAACTACGTGGCACCTACTTTATTTACCAATGCTAACAATCAGATGAAGATTGCCCGAGAGGAAATTTTTGGTCCTGTGTTGACAGCAATTACTTTTGAAACTGAGGCAGAGGCGATTGCCATCGCCAATGATACTCCCTATGGGTTGTCAGGCTATATTTGGACGGCTGACACTGGGCGTGCAATGCGCATGGCCGATAAAGTTGAAGCGGGAATGCTCTGGGTCAATTCGGAAAATAACCGTAATTTACCATCGCCTTTTGGCGGGGTTAAAATGTCCGGTATCGGTCGTGATGG
>ASZI01000353.1 GCA_000416315.1 Osedax symbiont Rs2
CTCGCTGCAAAGAACAGGGGAGTTATCAATATCCCCCTGTTCAGGTACTAATGCAGAATTAAGCCAGCTTTTCGATCAGCTGTTTTAGAACGGTTTTGATTGTTAGGGCCTGCTCTGAATCAAGATTGTCCAATAGCTGAGTCTCTTGTGATAACGCTAATTCCTGTAACTGTTTTGCAATTTTAGCGCCTTCATCAGTAACGGCCAACGTCTCATTGTCCGGGTAGAGGACTAAACCTTTCCCCGCCATCCAATCGGTTGTTTGACGCAGTGACTGCATCGGTTGCATCACCATTTCAGACAGTGAGCTCATTGCTATTTGTGATCGATTGGCCATGCGAGCCAAAATCCGCCACTCCTGGGGAGTAACGTCACAGACTTGATTAAGTTCGGGATAGAGTTTGTCGCTAAAGCGCTGGTAGGTCTCTCTCAATAAATACAGTAGGTAGTCACTGACAAAATCTTCAGCGTTATCATCATCACACACTGAGGGCTGGGTCATCATTGGATGCTGCGCTGTTACCGCGTAACTGCCGCGCGAGAAGACCAGTGGTGCGGTGTCGCTTTGGTGGCTATATTGCTGAACCTGGCCGACTAAAATAAGATGGTCTCCCCCCTCGTAAACAGCCCATGTGCTACATTCAAATTGTGCTGCACAATCATCAAGCAGAGGGATGCCATGGACGTTTGTGCGATAGTTAGCATTGGCAAACTTGTCTTGTCCACGACTGGCAAAATTGTTGGAGGTCGCTACTTGATTACTGCCTAATACGTTGACAGCAAAGTGTTTGGCATTTTCAAAGGCACTTAAGCTATTGGCCCCTTTATCGATGCTCCAAAGTACCAGTGCCGGTTCTATCGATACCGAGTTAAAGCTACTTGCTGTGACACCAACAGGGTTGCCGGATGCATCTAAAGTAGTGATTACTGTGACACCTGTGGGGAATTGACCTAGTGCTCGGCGAAAATTTTTGACGTCAAATGGGGCTGTGGACATGAAGGGGCTCCGTAAATCATTTTTGTAATTTTATTATTAATAACAGTGCATCTGAACAAACAGTGCAGCGTTGATTATTTTTTGTTGTTACAAAAGTATAGGAGTTGTAGCGCTAAGAAAATCTAATTTTCGTGGCTTCACTGGTACTTTCCATAGGCAATGAGAAAGATTAATGCCAGCCTGAGTGACAGTTTACTTGATGCTGTTTTGTTTTTTTTGCAGGCGGAAATTACTGGCACTAACCCCTGTATTGCGGCGAAAAAAGCGCGCAAAGTAAGCGGGGTCTTTGAAGCCTAACTGATAGCCAATTTCAGTGACAGGCGCATTGGAAAAAATTAAGCTTCGTCGCGCCTCTTGCACTATTCTATCCATTATTAGCCGCTTTGAAGGAAGCCCTGCCAGACGGCGACAGATACTGTTTAGTCTCGCCTCTGTGACCCCTATTTCACTGGCATAAACAGCCAAAGGCAAGTGTAGTTTGAATTTCGACTCGATTAAATTATTGAAAAGATGAAATATTCTGATGTCTTCTTTTTGGGTATTTTGCTGCGGTGAGCGCTGGTCGGCAAGGCGTGAAATATCGATCAGCAACAGCTGCAATAATGCCCGTTGCGCTCTATTGTGCAACAGGTTATCAGGGTTGTTTTCGCTAGACATCATCACCAGTAGCTGCAGCATTCGCTGAGCGGCAGGATTCTCATCGGCTCCTGATGGTTTGAGCTCAACACACAGTGGTCTGTTCATAATGCCTTGCCAGTGCAGTTGTTCAATATCACCCAGTAACTCCCAAATTAACTGTTGGCGCACAGTGATCACGTGCCCGGTGGCTTTATCGTCGATCAAAAAGCTGTGCGGTACTGTAGGTGGGGTAAGGAAAAACATCGGCCCTTGTGCGCTGTAGCTCACCTCGTCCAAGTGCACTCTGACAGTGCCTTGCAAAATGACGTGCAACTGATAGAACCTATCGTGATAGTGCACAGACATATTGCGACCAAAAAAGAGCGCGAGTTTATCTAAGCTCTCGTAGTGAATATCAGCGTCGGGGTAGGACTGATTATATACTTCTCCAATATGGATATTAGGTATATCGGAGCGGTTCTGGCGGTCTTCAGCCGCTGGATAGCTGTGCATAACTAAGCCTATGTAAAATGAGTGAAACGTGCAATATGATACGAAACTCAACAGAATCAGACAGAGAAAATTATATAATCCGTTGTTTGTTAACAGTTTTAATGTTGTTTCTGAATGACGATGTCTTTATGTGGCCTGTCAAAAGTACAACAAACTGTATGGAATATCCATTCTCCTGACAATTATTTCACGGCACACTGTCTACAAATGCAATGAGCATACAAGCTTGATATTGCGAATTCAGGACCAGGCGATCAGCGATTAATTGCTTTGGATATCCATTAATAACAACAGAGGTAGCTAGACAATGCACAGACCTAACCCACTGCTCGATAAACTTCGTGAAATACTGCCACGTATCGCTGAAAATGCGGCTGCCGCCGAAGTGGCAAGAATGGTTCCAGAAGAGAACATCCGCCTGTTAAAATCGATTAAGTTTCATCGTGCACTGCAGCCTAAAGCCTACGGTGGGCTGGAGGTGTCTTTACCTGAACTGACTGATTGCATCGCCGCTATAGCAGGTGCTTGTGGCGGTACTGCTTGGTCTAGCAGCCTACTGGCTACCCACTCTCATCAAATGGCGATGTTCTCAAAGCAAGCACAGGATGATTTCTGGGGAGAAAACCCGGATGCGACTGCCAGCAGTAGTATTGCACCTTTTGGTAAAGTAGTGGAAACAGAGGGAGGCGTTCTGTTTAACGGTGATATGCGTTGGAGTTCGGGCTGTGATCACGCCGAGTGGGCAATATTGGGCTTTTTGCGCGATGGCGAAAATGGTGAGAAAGTCTATAGTTTTGGTGTTGTGCAAAGAGCTGATTATGAGATTGAAGATGACTGGTACTCAGCAGGTATGTGTTCCAGTGGTACTAAAACGCTAAAAATTAAAACAGATACATTTATTCCCGAGCATCGCATTGAAACGGCTAAAAATATGATGACGGGCCAGTCAGCGGGATTTGGTTTATACCCTGACAGTAAAATTTTCTACGCGCCTTATCGCCCTTACTTTGCCTGTGGCTTTGCGTCCATTGGTCTGGGCATAGCGGAGCGCATGCTCGAAGTGTACCGCAATATTACAAAAAATCGGGTGCGAGCTTATACCGGTGCAAAAGTCGGGCAGGCGACACCTGCATTAATGCGTTTGGCTGAGTCCACTCATCAAGTGGCTGCGGCCCGTGCCTTTATGGAAAAAACTTGGGACGAGCACCGTGAAATGGGTGAGCAAAAGCGCTATCCCAGCGACGAAGAGCTGGCTTTTTGGCGTACCAATCAAGCTTATGCTGTAAAAATGTGCATCCAAGCAGTAGATCGTTTGTTTGAGGTGGCTGGTGGCAGTTGCTGGTTTAGCGATAATGAAGTGCAACGATTATTCCGCGACTCTCACATGACAGCGGCGCATGCTTACACAGATTACGATGTCTGTAAGCAGATCCTCGGCCGCTCTCTGATGGGACTTGAGCCAGACCCAACCATGGTCTAAGTTTTATCTGCTTAAGCACCTACACAGGGGACTGATACAATGCTCCTGTGTGGGTGATTTTTCATTTTTACACAATACTATTTGAAAATTACCCACGCATAGTTTCAGCGATAGTGTTGGCACTCATTAGTTCTATGTCTTTATTGATAGCCAAACAATGTACAAAAACTCACAGGAACAGAGGCAGTGGTCCCGGGGTGGATGGCTACCCTTATTTTCGCAGTCATCTTTGAAAATTAACTATGCAAGATTTTAGCGACATTCTGGTACTCACCAGTCCGATATTTTTACTCATAGCCACAGGTTATACTGTTGTTCGACTTGGTTATTTGAGCCGTCAGGCAATATCATTTTTTGCCTGGTTTGTGATCAACTTTGGCTTGCCTGCAGCCATATTTAAAGCTTTGAGCAGCCGTTCATTACAAGATATTTTGCACTTTAACTATCTGCTGATCTTTGGTTTGGGCTCACTGCTGTCTTTTTGTTTGTTATTTGCCATCGCTAAAGCGCGCAGTAAGAGTTTGACTCAGTGCGCGATGTTTGGATTAGGCGCTAGTCTATCCAACAGCTTGATGATCGGATTTCCGGTAATCACCCAGCTTTTTGGCGAGGCGGCACTGGTGCCTTTCTCGCTGACATTGATCGTTGAAAATATCTTTATTTTGCCGTTGGCGCTGGCCTTAGCAGACACCGGAGAAGAGGCGGGAGATAGTTTCTTCGCCTCACTGCGAAGCGCATTGCCCAAATTATTAAAAAACCCTATCATCTTGTCGATCCTGCTGGGTCTGTTAAGCGTATTTTTTGCTATTAAACCTCCGGCCATTATTTTCACAGCCGTGCAAATGCTGGCTCAGACAGTTGCTGCACTAGCACTATTTACCATTGGTGGGATGTTGGTGGGTGTCAATCCTAAAGGCATGATGACTGATATTTCATTGATAGTGACTGGAAAACTACTGCTGCACCCACTGTGTGTGGCGCTAATGATTTATCTATTGCCACCGATGTCAGCACTGTTTAACTCGGTAGCGCTGATACTGGCCTGTATGCCGATGTTTAGCATCTACGCGGTATTTGGTCTGCGCTACAACATGGGCGATATTTGTTCAGCCGTGCTGTTACCGGCCACAGTGTTGGCGTTTTTTGTGATTAATACTGTCATTTGGTTACTGGTTTAAATCTAGCGCTGCATTATATAGGTA
>ASZI01000354.1 GCA_000416315.1 Osedax symbiont Rs2
CTGAAAATATCATACTGTACGTTTAATAGACATTATATTGTGAGTTGCCAATATGTTCAGTCAGTGGCGGATAATCCAGTCATAGTAGTTTGCCTGAAATTTATAACTGAGGATGGCTATTGGGATATAGTACTAATAGGCGTTTCCTAATTTAATCCCTGATCTGACTATCCGAAATGAAGAAAAAATTGCTGTGTTTTATTCTGCTACTCCTATCTGTTGTGCAACCGTGTTTTGCAGGGCAAAAAGTGATTATGGCTATTACCGGGATTGAAGCAGACAGTCGGATCTACAAAGTTACCGATGCGTTTGTTCAAAAAATAGCCAGAAATATGCAGATCAATATAGAGCTGAAAGTATTCCCGGCAAAGAGAGCGGCCACTTTACTTAAAGCCGGTTTAATACATGCAGAATTAGCTAGAATATCCGCATTTTCGCTATCCAACCCCACGGCAATAAAAGTGTCAGAACCTATTGGGGAGCTGTTGTTATATGCCTACGCGAGGGCGGACACTGTAAAAATATCGGGGTGGGAAAGTTTACAGCCCTATAGGATTGTCACTGTCAGGGGGCTTAAGTTTGCAGAGAAATTTTTACAAAATAACGATACTCATGAGCTAAACTCGATCGAGCAGGCCGTCAGATATTTATATGCAAAAAGGGCAGATATCTTAATCTCAGATCCATGGGTATTGGACCATCTATTACTCTCTGGAGAGCTAAAAAATTTGCATATACAAAGACTTGAACCACCGTTGATGAGAATTCAGTTGTATAGTTTCTTTTCATCTAGGTACCCACATCTTGCACGCGAGTTTAATAGGGCATTGTTGGAAGTTAAAAAACAGGGCGTTATAAGGCAGTAGACAACATTATAAGATAGGCCAAATTCCAGCAGTTGTACTGCTAGTATTACCCTTGATCCTCAGTAAAGAGTGTTTGCTAAAATTTAGTTGCTCGTACTTGATTTAACACTTCGAATTATTGGCTAAGACCCGATCGTAAGTAGGTAAAGACGGCCAGAATGATACTTTAGCTGATTTATGTGCCTGTATCTGGAGTTGACCCATAGCGGAAGTTTAACGGGCCTAATAAAAGAAACTTTGAGAACCAGATATGTGTCTAGAAAAATAGGGTCCTACCAACCTGAAGGTAGTTAGAAAAGGGTGGGAAACCTTGGCGAATGGCGATATCCGCTTCATCTCTATGAAAATCTACCACCCGCTCGCTGGCATCAGTTTGCAAATCAATATCGGGATAATTTTGGGAAAATTGACTGAGGCAAGGAACCAGCCATTTTGAGGCAATAGAGGGTGGGACACTCAGGGAAATACGGGGGGTCAGGGGTTGCAGCTTATGGGTAGCGGAATCAATCAAGGCTAAAGCACGTCGAATTGATACGATGGTATTCCTGGCTGATTGGGTCAATTTAAGCCCGCGTGGTTGGCGATGAAACAGCTGGAGCTGCAAGTCTTTCTCCAGCCGGCTTACTTGTTGAGCCACAGCCCCTTGAGTCTGGTTCAGTTCTTCTGCTGCTAATCGAAAATTCAGATATCTGGCCGCGGCATCAAACATTTTCAGAGCATTTAGATTTGGTGAGCGCATTACCAATCTCGATATAAGCCAGTATATTTTCTACAGTCTACGGCGTCGAAAGATGATTAGTCAAACCAAGTTGGGTTGGATATATTTGCGGAGCAAGCGAATTTAAAAACTTAAACTGAAAGGAAATAGGATGAAAGCCCTGACTTTTTCGAAATTTGGCGGTGCGCAAGTGATGGAATATGGCGATGTACCTGATCTGCTCTTAAATGCTGATGAAGTACTGATCAAAATGAAAGCCATTGGCCTAAATTACGCCGATATTTATCGCCGCAAAGGCAATTACCACTTAATAGGTACCCCGCCCTTTATTGCCGGCTACGAAGGTGCTGGCGTGGTGGTTAAAACCACATCGGCCCTCTTTAAAGTCGGTGACCGAGTTTCTTTTGCCGATGTGCCATTCTCCAACGCTGAATATGTTTCTGCATCAGTGGAGCATGTCATACCACTGCCGGATGACATCAGCTTCAACACGGCTTCCTCGGTATTATTACAGGGACTAACCGCGCAATATCTGGCAGCGGACAGCTATCAGGTCAAGTCAGGTGATGTGGTTCTGGTTCATGCCGCTTCTGGTGGGGTAGGGCAGATCTTGTCGCAAATATGTAAGTTACGTGGCGCAACCGTTATTGGACTTACTCGTGATAGGGGTAAAATCACCGATATTCTAGAAGCCAAAGCCGATCACGCATTGATCCTGGAAGAGGGCTGGCAGAAAAGAGTCATGGAGATCAGCCAGAGCAAGGGCGTGGATGTGGTCTATGACAGTGTCGGTTCCACGCTGATGGATAGTTTTTCCGTGACCAAAACCTGTGGCACTATTGTCTTTTACGGCATGAGTGGCGCTGATCCAGAACCTGTTGATCCACGTATGTTGATGGATACTAGCAAGACTCTGACCGGCGGTGACCTATGGAGTTATCTGACTTCAAAAGAACAACGTTTGAAACGCTCTAAAGAGATCTTTGACTGGCTAATTCAAGGTGTTGTAAAGCTTAAAGCTCCTACAGAATTCAAACTGTCTGAAGGTCAGGCCGCCCATCGCTTTCTCGAAGAGGGGAGAAGTGCCGGAAAGGTTCTGCTGATTCCAGATGAAGAATAAGGTTTAGCATCGTCACTGGTGGCTAGTTCTGTGCTATCGGTGACGGCGGCTCCGATAGTTTTAGTGATATAAATTATCTGCGATTAAAGGTGGTAGCCATGACTGTAAAAAGGAATCAGTAAAACCAATCTAAGCACCCTTTGTGTTCATGCGGGGCGCATTGAAGATAAAGTCTGGGGCGGTTTTAAAGTCAGGAGTTAAACGTCCAGTAAGCCACATGAGTTCAACATTGCGTTGTGTTTCACGCTCAAGACGTCGGCTTGAATGAATACGATTTAGGTATACGTATATGTAGATCATTAATAAAACTGAGGGATGGTAGGCAGGTTTGCCAGTATTTTGAGGTTCAACGCCTTTAAATTCAAGCTCCCTTAGATCTAGTGCTTCTATATAAACTTCAATAGTCCGTACGGGAATATCTTTGGCAATATAATCATCTAATGTCTCAGGCAATAACAGGCATTGTGGTCGATTAGCACCTTCAATAAAGCGTTTCCTATCAACTCACCAGAGAACTATCTGTTGGAGTATATCTTGTAAGGCGTTTTCACACAGTATGGGCCGTGACCTGTCTCACCCTCCCTCATTACAAATAGTCTAAAAAAAAGCAAATTCAATAGTCTGAGTACAAGACAATGCCGGGTTTTAAAATTGATCTGCCTTTTTGAGTCTGAGCTAAATAAAGCATCCCAAGCCTTGAGTCGCAAGCAGTGCTGCCTAGATGCCGTTTTATTTTCAGTTGTTGTATATCAGCCGTATTACCTCTATGCAAAGTTGCGAAAACGTTTTCGATTTAGTGGCTTAGAACTAGTTAAACTTAAGTGCTGAGCTGACTGTTAATTGATAAGTGGTGAACTTATTCCCAAAAATCTCTGTTTCATAGACATTTTTGGCGACTCTACGCAAAAACTTATAAGGTGGGCGGGTGTGCAAAAAATGTATATAGACCTCATCGTGGCCAAACTCTTTTGCCCAACAAATCATCTGGGAGAAGACTCTTTTACCCATACCCCAAAAATCATGGTCCAGAACAATCGCAATCTCGTATTTCCCATCTTCTAATTGTATGGCGCACCAACCCGCTAGGGTGCCACCTGCATAGATGGCCCGTACAATGCAACCTTGAATACTGTCTAGCGCGGTCTTAGCATTCATCCACGAACTCACTGTATCTAAGTCGAATAACGGGTGTTCGATTAAGTGCTCTCTGATTTTTTGTTGATTTAACAAGGACATAAAGTCGTTAATATTGACTTGGTTAAACTTTAGGTATTTAAGTTTGTTCATCGTTTCTGCTGATCTCTATTGCACAGTAAACCTTTATAAGCTTCACAAATACGTTGTTTTGAGAGCACAAGTGTATCCATTAAACAGACTAATTCCCTTGCCATTTGGCAAGTATATGAGTTATTTCGATAACCGCGATAAACTAGATTCGGTGATTCCCAAAAAAGAGGCCAAATGGTATTTGGGAATGCGCAATGCCAGCTGTGGATTTTGCGAGACAAATTCTTGATAGCGAATTTTTGCAGTGTCGATTAAGAAGCTGCGCTCACGGTTCATCTTATTAATTAATGCAGCTTCTAGCAGCTTTCTACCAAGTCGCTCAATTTTGGAATGACCGTCATACAGTGCAGCAAAATCTGCATGATCGGCGACCAGCAGCGTGGTATTTTCCATTGCCTGCATTGCATAGGGTGATGTTTGACCCAGAAAGTCTGCCGAGAAAGCTGTGCTGATCATGTTTTCACTAGTGAATGACTTATTCCACTCGCTGCCATTTTCTTGCATACAATAGTAGCGAACAAGTCCCGAGCAAATAAAAAAGATGCGACTTTTCTGGTTGTCAGGGTTTAAAACATGCTCTTTGGCTACATAAGTTTTTTGTTTGAATATATTTAATAGCGGACAAACGTCGTCTTTATTTAACGTCGTATATTTTGCTACCAAAGCTAAAA
>ASZI01000355.1 GCA_000416315.1 Osedax symbiont Rs2
ACAGCTAGTTTTGTGGCTTTTTTTTGTTTGTTTTTTAACTTACGACTCGCGACTCGCTACTTACGACTAATTTTCCTAGCATGTCGGGAAATATTTACTATTATCATGGTAGGTAGTAATGCGCGACACCCTTGTGGCAGCCCCGCACCGTAAAATTGGTCTTTTTAACCTTAGGGATGTTATGCTTAGCCCTGAAATTGGTTGAAAAACAAACAGATCAGAAGCTTTATAAAAAGCTCTAGGTAACTGATAAATTCACTAAATATATTGATTAAGTTGTTGATAGTAATGGCTTAAATAGTATGTATTAATACTACATATTCTCTCTATTAGCCGCAAAACGGTCGCTTTTATAGACTTTTGCGGCATTAAAATGTAGTATTACTACAACTTTAATTGCATAGTTTTAATAAAGCCAGTCGAGCTTAGTTCAGAATTTGCAGCTACTTTAATTGCTTCCCGGTGAAGCCGTGAAAATAAGTGGCAATGCACAGTATCTGAATTTCCTTCGAAGGGCTTTTTTTATGTTAAAAATGGGATGATTGCTCGATGAGTGTAGATAGCGATATGCAAAACGATTTAATTAACGATGTCGATCCAATAGAAACAGGTGAGTGGTTAGAAGCCCTCGAAGCTGTTGCCAATAACAGTGGTGATAAGCGCGCCGAGTATATTCTTAGTCAGCTGGGTCGCAGAGCTCAGGAAATAGGTGTAGGCACTAGCTTTGCTTTAACGACACCTTATCGCAATACGATAGCGCCGGTTAATGAAGCACGTATGCCCGGTGATTTATTTGTAGAGCGTCGTATCAGATCATTTGTGCGCTGGAATGCGATGGCTATGGTAATGCGCGCCAACGACAACGATGATGGACTGGGCGGACATATCTCTAGTTTCTCCTCATCGGCAACTTTATATGACGTAGGCTTTAACTACTTCTTTCGCGGTAACGAAAATGCCAATGGTCAGAATGCCGATATGGTGTTTTTCCAGGGGCACATCTCTCCGGGTATCTACGCACGTGCCTACCTTGAAGGGCGTTTAACCGAAGATCAGCTGGATAACTTTCGTCGTGAAGTAGACGGCAAAGGTCTGCCATCTTACCCACACCCTTGGTTGATGCCTGATTTCTGGCAGTTCCCGACCGTATCTATGGGCTTGGGCCCGATTCAGGCGATTTATCAGGCGCACATCATGCGCTATTTGTCGGCCCGTGAAATGATTGATCGCGGCGACAGAAAAGTCTGGGCATTCTTAGGTGATGGCGAGTGTGATGAGCCGGAAGCACTGGGTGCTATCTCACTGGCGGGCACTGAAAAGCTAGAAAATCTGGTTTTTGTTATCAACTGTAACTTGCAGCGTTTAGACGGCCCGGTACGCGGTAACGGCAAGATTGTTCAAGAGCTTGAAGGCGCGTTCCGCGGCGCTGGCTGGAATGTTGTCAAGTGTCTGTGGGGTCGTCACTGGGATCCACTGTTCGCTAAAGACAAACACGGTCTGTTGCAAAAGCGTATGGATGAAGTCTGTGATGGCGAGTTGCAAAACTACAAAGCCAACGGCGGCGCCTACACCCGTGAGCATTTCTTTGGCAAGTATCCTGAGCTGTTAGAAATGGTTAAGGACATGAGCGACGATGAGATCATGAGACTTAATCGTGGTGGTCACGATCCTTACAAGGTCTATGCAGCTTACGAGAATGCCAGGACCCACAAGGGACAGCCAACGGTTATACTAGCGCAGACGGTTAAAGGTTACGGTACTGGTAAATCAGGTCTGGCCAAAAACGATACCCACTCAATGAAGAAAGTAGCGATGGATGATCTTAAAGATTTCCGCGATCGCTTTAACATTCCATTGGCAGACGACCAACTAAAAGACATGCCTTACTATCGCCCATCTCCGGAATCACCAGAGATGCGCTACATGATGGACAGGCGTAAATCGCTCGGTGGTTCCTACCCGATTCGCGCCACAGACTTTACCCGTTTAGATACCCCTCCACTGGAAGACTTTTCCAGTAGCCTCAAGGGCAGTGGCAAGCGTAATATGTCCAGCCAGATGGGTTTCAACCGGGTGTTAAATACGCTGCTCAAAGACAAAAACCTCGGCAAGCGCATAGTCCCTATTATTCCCGATGAGGCCCGTACCTTTGGTATGGAAGGTATGTTCCGTCAGCTGGGTATCTACTCATCTGCCGGTCAGCGCTACACCCCGCATGACTCTGATCAGATCATGTATTACAAAGAGTCAAAGACAGGCCAGATTTTAGAAGAGGGCATCAACGAAGCGGGCGCTATGTCCGCCTGGATGGCATGCGCTACTTCTTATGTCAACAACGATTGCCCGATGCTGCCGTTTTACATTTTCTACTCAATGTTTGGTTTCCAGCGGGTTATGGACCTTATCTGGGCAGCCGGTGATATGCAGGCGCGCGGGTTCTTGATCGGCGCCACCGCTGGTAGAACCACGCTTAACGGTGAAGGTTTGCAGCATCAGGATGGCCACTCGCACTTGATGGCGCAAATGGTTCCCAACTGTATCTCCTACGATCCTACCTACGGCTACGAGCTGGCGGTGATCATTCAGGACGGTACTCGTCGCATGTATAAGGAAGGTGAAAACCGTTTCTATTACATCACTACCATGAACGAGAACTACAGCCATCCGGATATGCCAGTAGGCGTTGAAGAGGGCATCATTAAAGGTATGTACTTACTGGATCAAGGTAAATCCAGTGATATGAAAGTCAAGCTTATTGGTTGCGGTACTATTTTAAACGAAGTGCGCGCAGCAGCAGAGATCTTGCGTACCGAGTACAATGTTGAATCTGATGTCTGGAGCACCACTTCTATCAACGAACTGCGCCGCGAAGCGCAAGCGGTTGAGCGCTGGAATTTCTTACACCCAGAAGACATCCAACGCACCGCTTACGTGACTGAATGTTTAGCTGGCGAAGAGCCGGTTATCGCCGCGACCGATTACATGCGTATGTACCCGGACCAGCTGCGTGAATACATTCCACAGCGTTACAAAGTGTTAGGTACTGATGGTTTTGGTCGCTCTGATACCCGTGAGAAATTGCGTGAATTCTTCGAAGTTAACCGTTACTACGTCGTTATCTCAGCACTGCGAGCACTGCAGGAAGAAGGCAAGTTTAAAGGCGCCGACGTTGTTAAAGCTATGCACAAGTTTAATATTGATCCAGAAAAAGTTGCTCCCTGGACTGTGTAATAGCCACAAGTAATTACCGGCAGGGTTTGTACAACGAGCCCTGCTGAATAGTGAAAGAAATGAGGAAAAAAGTAGTGACTACAATCACAATTTCAGTTCCAGATTTAAGCGGCGCAGCAGATGTCGACGTTATTGAAGTATTGGTAAAAGCGGGCGATGTAATTGCACAAGGTGATAGCATCATCTCCGTTGAAACCGACAAAGCAGCGATGGAAGTACCGGCACCACAAGGCGGTACTGTCGTTGAAGTCATCATGCAAGAAGGCGCGGTGTGCAATGAAGGCGATGTTATCTTGACCTTGAGCACAGCAGCGACAGCCCCTGTAGAAGTAGCAGAACCTGCTGCAGTCGCAACGCAGTCAGTAGCTGTTGCAGCGGCCCCGATAGCAACAGCTGCAGCCAGCGGTGCTATTGAAGACATTAAAGTACCCGATTTAAGCGGCGCAGCCGATGTTGACGTGATCGAAGTAATGGTCGCCGTTGGCGATACAGTCGCGCAAGGCGATAGCCTTATCTCGGTTGAAACCGACAAAGCGGCGATGGAAGTACCATCACCAAAAGCCGGTGTGGTAACAGCCATTGCTATGCAAGAGGGCAGCGTCTGCAACGAAGGCGATGTAATCCTAAGCTTGCAAGTTACCGGCGAAGCGGCGGCACCAGTAGCAGCAGTAGTTGCAGCCCCTGTGGCGACGGCTCCGACACCTGCGCCAGCTGCTACCCCAGCAGTTAGCGGTGGCAAAGAAGATGTTAAAGTGCCAGATTTGAGTGGCGCCACTGACGTAGACGTGATCGAAGTGATGGTTGCGGTAGGCGATACAGTCGCTGAAGGTGACAGTTTGATCTCTGTTGAAACTGACAAAGCGGCCATGGAAGTACCTTCACCTAAAGCAGGTGTAGTCACCGCCATTGCTATGCAAGAAGGCGTTACCTGCAACGAAGGCGATCTAATACTGACCCTTGAAGTAGCAGGTTCTGCACCTGCACCAGTCGCTGCTCCAGCGCCTGTAGCCGCGCCAGCAACTGCTCCTTCAGCACCTGCTGCTGCAGCTAGTGCGCCCGCACCTGCTGATCTGGCCAAGAAAAACCAGTCAACCTTGTATGCCGGCCCGGCCGTGCGTATCTTGGCCCGTGAATTTGGTGTTGATCTGACTTTAGTCAAAGGCACCGGCAACCGAGGCCGTATCTTAAAAGAAGATATGCAAGCCTGGGTCAAAGCGGCGCTTAAGAAAGCGCCAACTGCTGCCACTGGTTGTGCTTCTGTAACTTCTGGCACAGGTATTCCACAGGTACCGGAAATCGATTTCAGCAAGTTTGGTGAAATTGAGCTAGAAAAACTCAGCAAGATCGCCAGACTGACTCGCGATAACATGTCGCGCGCCTGGTTGAATGTACCGCATGTAACTCAGTTTGATGAAGCGGACATCACCGATCTGGAAGCGTTTCGCAAGGAGATGAAAGATGAAGCGGCGAAGTCCGGTGTTAGATTAACGCCAATGCCTTTCATCATTAAAGCAGTGGCTAAGGCTCTGGCCGAACACCCGCGCTTTAATGCATCCCTGCACGCCGACGGTCAGCACTTAGTGCTAAAGAAATACATCAATATAGGCATTGCTGTAGATACCCCGCACGGCTTGATGGTCCCTGTAATCAAAGATGCCGATAAAAAGAGCATCTACGAGCTGGCCAACGAAGCTGTTGAACTGGCTGGCAAAGCTAAAGATCGCAAACTTAAGCCCAACGAGATGCAGGGCGCCTGCTTTACTATCTCAAGCTTAGGCGGCATCGGCGGCACAGGTTTCACGCCGATAGTAAATACCCCAGAAGTTGCAATCTTAGGTATCTCAAAAGCAGACATCAAACCCCGCTGGAACGGTAGTGAGTTTGAGCCTCGCAAGATGCTCCCACTATGCCTGTCCTACGATCATCGCGCCATCAACGGCGGCGACGGCGGAAGGTTTATGACGTATCTGAATGCGGTGCTAAGCGATATACGGAAGTTGGTACTTTAAGAAAAATTTGTTAGCTTTAAAAAGAGTGCTTAAGGCCAAACTATTACAGCTTTAGTGTTGCTGTAAGTTTAAAATAAAAAAGAGTCGTAGAATTTTTACCTACGGCTCTTTTTTTGTAGCTATATATGTCCGCTTAGTATTAATGAGCTAAATCGCTATCCGCTAATTGCTGCCTCTGGTTTGTTTGTTTGTTCCTAATGATCATTTTGCCACTTTTATATGGCTGCAAATGACTCATTGCAGGCATACTAGATAATATTGAAACGAAAATCCATCTATACAACACTCCACTGGTTGTGGGGTTGATCTCCCGCATACATGCATCACCCTCATATCTTGTCTAACTGCCCCTTCTACAGTCACTACTCACGACTATTCCTTCAGTCCCTTCCATACCAGTCGTCAAACCTGACAATATCATCTTCCCCAAGATATAAGCCCGACTGAACTTCGATTAATTCCAAGGGTATAACACCAGGGTTTTCCAACGCATGTATGGTACCCAGTGGAATGTAGGTGGATTGATTTTCAGTGAGCAGAATTTCTTTATCGCCATTAGTAATCTTGGCGGTACCAGATACCACTATCCAGTGTTCGGCTCGGTGGTGATGCATTTGCACCGATAATTTAGCACCGGGAGCCACTGTAATCCGCTTTACCTGAAAACGATCACCATTATCGATAGAGTCATACTTGCCCCAGGGCCGATAAACCTCACGGTGAATTGTCGCTTCGGGCCTCTGTTCTTGCTTAAGTGCATTAACAATAGCTTTGACTTCTTGTGCTTTATTTCTGTTTGCCACAAGTAGTGCATCTTTAGTATTAATAATGACTAAGTCTTCTACCCCAATGGCAGTTACTAATTTATCCTCACTAATCACCAGGCTATTTTTGCTATCAATCGACATCACATCGCCAGTAAAGGCATTTTCATTTACATCTTTAACCGAGACTTGCCAAAGTGCAGAAAATCCACCTATATCATTCCAGGCTGCATCTAAAGGAACAACAACTACCTGATCAGCATCTTCCGCTGTATTGTAAGAGCTACACAGTGGCTCCATCACTGCATAATCAATAGACTCATCCGGGCAGGCCCTGAAAGCTTCCACATCTACACGCACAAAATCATTATCAACCTGGCAATTACTCATGGCTTTTTTACAGGCACTATATATATTCGGCCTAAATTGTTTAAGGGCAGCTAAATAACAGCTGGCCTTAAACATAAAGATGCCGCTGTTCCAATACCATTTATCCGCAGTATCTGCACCGTCCATGGCTGTACCATCATTCTCTTTTAGGTAAGCTTGCGCTGTGGCTAAGTCAGGCTTTTCAACAAATTCTTTAACGCTAAAAGCAACACCTTCCGCGCTATTCTCTCCTGACATGGATTGCTGGCAGCTCACTGGTGCGCCTCTACGGACATAGCCATAACCTGTTTCAGGCCCGTCCGCCACTACACCAAAAACCACTATCTTTGATTCAAAAGCAAACCGATGAGCAGTATTTACAGCCTGCTGAAAGGCTTCGACATCCTCTATCACATGATCCGCCGGCAATACCAAAAGCACCGGATCATTACCTTCTTGGGGTTGTGTATCGGTGCCACTGACTATTCCCGACATATTATTCACTAATGCACTTTGTGCCGCATTAAACGCTGCTAGCGCAATCGCCGGTGCAGTATTTCTACCGACAGGTTCTAAAAAAATTCCGCTGTGTTCAATCCCTAGCTGTCGGATTTGCTCAGCTGCAATAAACCGATGATCTTCGTTACAAATCAACATACAAGGGCTATGATCTAAGCCACTCAATCTATCAATAGTTTGCTGCAACATTGTGCGCTTGCCATTAAGGGCAAGGAACTGCTTAGGGTAATTCCCCCGTGAAAGAGGCCATAAACGAGTACCGGAACCACCGGAGAGGATTATAGGAAGGATCATAGTTAATGCTTACGAAGAATGTTATTAATAAAGTAGTATGTTGCAGCTGTTTTAAGCTAGAAACAACTGTAAATCAATTGATATGTAGCAAAAACAGATAATATAGGTAAAAAACGCTCTGTAGCCATTTTTATTCGGCCATTAAGCGTCACATTCAAATCTTGATTCTCCAGCTTTCCCTGTCTTTTGACTCCCTTCTTGTCCCGCCGATGTTTGATCTACCTCAACATAGACGATAAAAAAATGGGTTAAATAAGTTATCCGGGTGGCTGTTACATGGCAGTGGTTCTAGGAAAGTACTTCATACGAACAATGATAATGATAGTTTTGTCCGACAGTAGATATCGATAAACCAAGACCTGCGATAACAAGTGAACCTAGGTGACGGCAAAGCCTGATAAATAGCTACCTATAGGCCATTTGCTTTCAGGGATTCGTGTTGCTATTTTTGAATTGGCATATTTTTGTTAGTCCTAAAGCAAACGAATTTCTTAGTAGGGGAATAGATTTTTTCTGACTTACATAGGGGCATTAGCAAGACCGTGCCGTTCAAAGCTGAATAAGTAGTTCATACCTTTCCAACGAAGCAATAGTTGTAATACGTTTCAAGCATCTGCAAAAGTTTGTGGATAATTGCTGGGTTGCAAGGACTTTTGCTTGTAGAGAATCTAACCACATTCGGTTATGAGCTACTACAGAACTCTAAAACAGAAAGTCGGCGTCGAGCCACTTGGAAAATATAAGGGGGATTGCCATTCTTGATTGCTGAGCTGGTATATTGAATTTTACAGGAAGGGCGGCTTCAGCGATTGATATTGATGCCAATAACTAACCTTGGAACCCTTATGGTTTACCTAGGCAGATTTTTTGCTCACGAAAGCGTAATAGTTTGGCTTAAGGCGTAATTTTTGTATCAAATAAATATAAAAAGGGAAGTCACTTGAGTAATATTCTGTAGTTACCAATGAAAATGAGCACTTTGAGTACTCAATGTTCATTAAGAGTTACCATCGAAACAGTCTTTAGTCCTATATTTCGTATCAAAAAAGGCATGCGTAGCTTTGTAAATACAGCTTCTGCGGATAGTTAAATCATGATTGTAGAAGCGAATAACCAAATTCTTTTAGTAATAATTTATTTTCTACAAAGATACTAGTTAAGTGATCTATTTCTTTAATAGTTAGTTTAGATATCTGTCTATCATTTTGGTTCAAAATCCTTTGGGGTATATAATCCTTAACTTTTACAACGGCATTCATATCAATTGTATCAGTAACTCCGTGAGGTAGATTAAGTTTACTCACTAAAGTAGACGGATCCTTACAAAAATCTTCGTATGTTATTAAGGGTATTTTATATTCGGAGACCAATTCACTAATTACAAGACTTCTCTTTATCCAACTGCTAGCAATAGATGTTAATGCCTCTATTCTATTATCCTCTCCAATGTTGTTAGCATCATGATGTCGATAGAGGATGCTGGCACAGTTAGCATAAGGGTTTCTGTTGTTAGCGATTAGTGAGAAAGATTTAAACTGGGATGAAAGCTCTATAATTCTCATCATATTAGGAGGACTTTTTTCGATAACTACGTCAATATTTTTCCCTGATTTCCGTATTTTCTGAAATTTATGCAACCAAACAGATTTTACGGAATCGTAATTGATAGCTTTATCACTTTTCCATCTATCATCTTGACACATGCCAGGTATTAGCCATTGCCCCTCCGCTCTCTTTTGCAAAATGGTTGTTCTTTTGCTGGTATTTAAAAATTTTGCAATAGCTGTTGAACCAGAATAAGGAGGAGTGATAATAAAAAGAAAGTGAGGCTCAATCTCTTTATCAAAATTTGGCTCAGGCCATAAATCAAATAATTCTTTCAACCTCTTGACAATTTTCGCTAAAATATGCAAAATTTTGCTCCTGTATGTCGTAGAAATAACCGTACATTATGTTTGTTTTTCGTAATGTCCATAATCAACAGCTTGTTATGGACAGCAATATGAACAATAAAATAGCAAATTATAATTCACTGCTTAGATGCATCAGTAGCAGGACAATAAAGTTATTAAACAACAAACAGTTTGAGGCTACAGCACGATATGATTCTCAAGTTACGATTATTCGTGAATAATTAAATGTTCTTTAGCCCGTTGGATATTTAAATTTTTAATAGTACCCGAAATCAACAGGAATATATTTTGATTTAAAAATTGGTTCTATAATCTCTAAGTGTTAGAAAAACATTAAAATTATCAATGACTCATGATTCATTTACACGAAAACCCGAAAAAGTTCTAATTTTTCGACGAAATTTGGTATATATCATCCAACAACTTATCTGTATTAGCTACAGCTTAGCAATTTGCTGATCAGTAAGTTTCAGTTTAGTCTAAGATTTTCATTTTGAATATATATCATGTGACAAAATAATATACCTTTGAATACATGGTTCTGCTTGGGACTTAACAATTCGTTAAAGAGAACGTGTTAGCCTATTTTACAACGAAGCAAGAGAGTACTAACACGAGCTTCACACAGCCTCTAATGGCTGAGGCTGCAGTGTTCTAGTCTGTTGCTCGTGTGCCGAAGCATTTAAATTGATATATAATGTCTCTAATTTTATTGCAAAAAACAGGGAAAGTGCATGGCGATTTTAGTTACAGGTGGTGCAGGGTATATAGGCAGTCATACTGTTGTTCAGTTGTTAGAGGCAGGTCAGCTGGGGGGTGTGATAGATAACTTAAGCAATAGCCACCAAGAAGTATTTAACCGCATTCGCACTATTGCCAAAGGTGAGTTGGTGTTTGTGGAAGGCGATATAAATGATGCTCCATTACTGGACAAAGTTTTTAAAAGCTACGCTATTGACAGTGTTATCCATTTTGCCGGTTACAAGGCGGTAGGTGAGTCTGTTGCCAAGCCTTTGATGTATTACCAGAATAATATCCAATCAACACTGACTTTGCTTGAAGTCATGCAGCAGCACAGCTGTCATAAGTTGGTCTTTAGCTCATCCGCTACGGTTTACGGCGATCCAGAAACGGTGCCTATTACCGAACAATCGCCGCTATCAGCGACCAACCCTTACGGGCAAACCAAGCTGATGATCGAGAATATCTTAAAAGATGTTGCCAGTGCGGATGCTAATTGGCGCATTGCCGTACTCAGGTATTTCAATCCAGTCGGTGCCCACAGCAGTGGCCTTATCGGCGAAGACCCCAATGGAATTCCCAATAATTTAATGCCCTTTATCGCTAACGTTGCCATTGGCAAATTACCGCAAGTAAATGTATTTGGCGATGACTACGATACACCAGACGGCACCGGAGTGCGTGATTATATTCATGTGGTTGATTTAGC
>ASZI01000356.1 GCA_000416315.1 Osedax symbiont Rs2
GCACTTCCAATTATCAATTTGATCTAGATACCATAAAAACATAAAGCTCGGTTAGTTTATAGGCTGATTACTGACATAGCTGCCATTTTCCAACGCACTGAAGTACTCCTGCAATAGCGGGTGGTTAATAGGCGCAGGATTTGTATCTGACTTCAGATTTTGTTCGGCTACATAAGTGGTAATGTTACTGTCATGCACCAATACGTGATACCAAGGTTTGTTTTTTGCAGGCCGCGATTTTGCCATGTGTTCGTACCAGGCATCAGTGGCGCGAAATTTTCGATCTACATCGACAATCACTCCGCGATAATTGAACAGTTGGTGCAAAATCAACTCGCCAACAGTAAATTTTGCCCTGCTAATATCAGTTACAGTTCCCATCTTCTCTCCAGCTTTAATCTTAATCACTCACTCACTCACTCACTCATCAATACAATAGATAAAGGTTGCGAGTATTTTGCTTATTTCGCAGGATTATCATCCGGACAATCCAAAGAGTTAAGACCTGGCGAAGATTACCTAAAGCTATGACGCCTTTTACTTGGACTGAAAGCTCTGCTGACAGGGACGACACTTTGTATTGATATGCTGCACAGTGAAGTATAGGTCAAGGTGTTTAGATCTTGTAGCAAATACAGATGAAAAGAATTCACATTCTGATACTCATCGACTGTATCAAGATGCTGCACCGCCAGTCATAGTTAAGGCTTTAAAGCTTGCAGCAAATACCGATAAATAGAATTCACTAGCTGTTCGTTGTATCTATTCAAAAATTGCTCAAGCATAGATATAGATCAATAATCTAGACGCAGGCAACATGCGATAATTAATCAACAGAATCAAAGTTGTAATTTTTTTGCCACATTATCGCGCTCAAAGACAGCTTAAATCAATTGTCTAGTCAGGCGTTTAACTGGCCAAAAGTATCCAGCTTTAGCTATCACTTGCCTGTATTTTTCAGGAAACAAAGATAAAGGATGCACAGTGTTTATTGACCAAGCTGATTTAGATTGGAGTAAAATTTTAGTTTCTGGTAATCGCATGTTTATTGGCTCTAACGCCGCCGCGCCGAATGCTTTAATGAAAAACTTGATTGAAAACGCACAGGGACTTACCGATGTAGAGCTGGTTCACATACTAACCCTACAAGCGCCAGAATGGGCGCAACCGCAGCATCGAAATATGTTCACCATTAACTCATTGTTTTTAGGCAGCGGTGTCAGAGACGAAGTGGCAGCGGGTTATGCAGATTACACACCTTGTTTTCTCTCCGAAATTCCATCACTTTTCAAAGAGGGCATTCTCGCTTTGGATGTGGCTTTGATTATGGTCAGCCCTCCCGATGATTTTGGTTACTGCTCTTTTGGTGTATCTGTCGATGTCGTTAAAGCTGCCGCCGAGGCTGCTCGCATAGTAGTGGCCCAAATTAATCCGCAGATGCCAGTCACATCGGGACAGGCGTTTATCCATATCGATGAGATCGACCATTGCATACTCATAGATGAGCCGATAGTAGAACTGCAGAGCCCTGAACTTGATCCGGTTACCGAACAAATCGGTCAGTATGTATCACTGTTGATTGAAGATGGAGATACACTACAGCTGGGGATAGGCAAAATCCCAGATGCGGTACTCTGTTATCTCAATGATCACAAAGACTTAGGCATACACACTGAAATGTTTAGTGACAGCCTGATTGATCTGGTGGCATCCGGGGTCGTTAATAACCGTAAAAAAACCTTTCACAATGGTAAAATAATTAGCAGCTTTTGCATGGGAAGCAAGAAGTTATATGACTTTGTTGATCACAATCCTCATATTGAATTTCACCCCTCTGAATACGTCAACTCACCCGTTAACATTGCCCGCAATGACAACATGGTATCCATTAACAGCGCCATAGAAGTAGATTTAAGCGGCCAGGTGGTCTCAGACTCCATCGGCTACCGATTCTATAGTGGCATCGGAGGCCAGGTAGATTTTATCCGAGGGGCCTCTATGAGCAAAGGTGGCAGACCTATCATCGCTCTGCCCTCCACTGCTAAAAATGGTACTGTCTCCAAAATCACTGCTTTTATTACCGAGGGAAGCGGTGTGGTCACCTCTCGCGGAGATGTTCACTACGTAGTCACTGAATATGGAATAGCCACGCTGCGCGGCAAAAGTATTCGCCAGCGGGCACTTGAGCTTATTAAAATAGCGCACCCTAAGTTCAGAGAGCAGCTTTTAGCGCAAGTGCGCAAGCATATGCGCGTTCCCCACTATCAGCTGCAGTCCCCTTGCAGAGTTCCGGAGCTGGGAGATATTGAAGACAAAATATTACGTTTAGATAACCAGAAGTTTATTTTAAGACCCCTGGCACCGTCAGATGAGAGGCACTTACAAGAATTTTTTTATTCACACAAAAAAGAAACCTTGTTAATGCGCTACAACTATCGACCGACTCGCATGTCCAGAGAAACCTCCTCTAGTTTGGTGGCAGTGGATCAAAGTACTGATGTTGCACTGTGTATTACCAATAACATAGGCCCGGGTGAAAAAATTCAAGCGGTCGGCCGCTATTATTATGTGGCGCAGGGAAACTGCGCTGAAGTGGCATTTGTAGTACGTGAGGAACAGCAGGGCAAAGGAATGGCAAAAACATTGCTGCGCTGGCTAATCAGTATCGCCAGGGAGCGAAATTTAGACGCTGTGATTGCCTATACCCGCAAAGACAATAGGCCTATGCAAAACATTTTTAGTGCCTTTGACTTTAAAAAAATACAACAAGATCAGGATGAAGTGTATTTCGAGTTAAAACTAAAGCCGCAGTGATAGGTTCAACTTATCCAGGTACACTACCCTACTAGCCGTAAAATTTAAGGAGTGCAGATGTCAGTTGCGATAATTTCACACCCCCAATGTATGGAACACGACATGGGGCAACAGCACCCCGAGCAACCGGCGCGATTGAGTGTCATTAACGATCAGATTATCAGCTCCGGGCTCAGCTTTGTCTGCCCCCAGTACCACAGTGAGAAAGTGACCTTAGAGCAACTGCACTGTGCTCACCTACACAGCTACGTTAATGATATATACAAAAATGCTCCCACTCATGGGGTACTGAATATTGATGCCGATACACAAATGATGCCAGCGACCTTAAGTGCCGCGCAATACGCCGCAGGTGCCGGGGTGATGGCCGTGGATTTGCTGATGCAGAAAAAACACCGGGCAGCATTTTGTCCGGTTCGCCCACCTGGGCATCATGCAGAAAAAGATAAAGCAATGGGGTTTTGTTTTTTTAACAATGTTGCAATAGCGGCCAAATACGCCATTAAACACTATGGATTAGAGCGGGTAGCGATTATAGATTTTGACGTGCATCACGGCAACGGTACCCAAAGTATTGTGCAAGGTGATAAACAGATACGGTTATTTTCCAGTTTCCAGCACCCTTTTTACCCTTATAGTGGTGACGGACCATCCGCCGACAATGTACACAACTTACCACTGGCTGCTGACATTAGCTCTGAGCAATATCGCCAGGCTGTCAGTCAGTGGTTCCCGCTGATCGATGATTTCTCTCCCGAGCTGATTTTAATTTCTGCGGGCTTTGACGGTCACATTGCAGATTCGATGTCCTCACACGCACTTATCGATGCAGATTATCACTGGATCACCCAGCAATTGGTGGCGCTTGCTGACCAGCACTGTGGGGGAAAAATCATTTCAATGTTAGAAGGTGGCTACGCTATAAATGCACTGGGTAGAACTGTCGTGGCTCATCTTAGAGCACTATTGAAATCTTAATCGGTATTTATGTTTTTCCTCTAGCGCGCTTGCTGCAAAAGCTTTTGCGGTACGCTCGCTTGCATGGAGGCCCTGCTGTTGACGTTAACTAACCACTGCTGCAGTTTTGGATGTTGCTTGTCAGTAGTGAAACCCAGTCGCCGATCGGCTATATCCAGAGCGCAGGCAATAGCAATCGCCGCCAAAGTAAATCGCTGCTCTAACCTTTCGACTTGTTCTTCTAAATAACCCAGGCAACGTATTGCCCTTGCCCGCTCTAACTCAATCAGCTGCTGTGAAATTTGCCCCGGGTCTCGCCTGGCCTCCCTCACCCAGACACAAAAACTTTCTAAGACACTTAAACAGAAACCTTCAAAGGCATAATCCTCGATTTCATCCACACTGGCTACCACATTGACCTGTCCGGCGATGTGCCCCAGATACTGGGCAATCATCCGGGTATCACAGAGGGTTCGTGAACTTCCCAGGTACAGTGCGGGTACTTTGCCACTGGCAGTATATGCCAATAACTGACTGTGCTTATCTCTGACAGTGACCGTCGTTATTTCTATAATAGCCTCTAAACCAAGTTCTATCACTAGAACTCTGGCCACCCGTGAAAATGGCGAATTTTCTGTGCAAAACAGTTTCACAGCATCCCCTTAATACATATTTTTATGATTGTTTATCTTAGCTGCTTTATTTGATATTAACTCAGCGGCGCAGTGGCCAAGATTTTATGATCTGATATTCGACCCCCGACTCACGACTAATTGACTGAAATAAATGCATTGAGTCAGGGTTAATTACTAAAGGCTCTGTCAGCAACTGCTGGCTATTGTCTGGCAGCGCTATCGCTTTACGCATTAAGGTGATATGCGGCGTATAGGTAGTGAAGGGATCTTGCAGCGCCACTGTTTTAGCGATTGCTCGGATGTTAGCCACACTGCTGCTCAATTTTTCATCACTGACACTGCCCGCCAGACATAGTATTTTTGGTTTTTGCCACCCGCTTAACTGATCCAAAGTCACGCTAAAACTTGGCCAGATCTGACTATCGATAGCACGCACAAAGATGTCTGCTTTGTTCTGCTCTATAGTGCCGAGAAAAAACAACGTCATGTGCAGATTATCGGCAGGCACTGGTCGCCCCGTACCGGCTAACTGTTGTTGCAGTGCAACTAAAGCTTGTATCTGTGCCAGATCGGGCTTGAGCCCTAAAAATAATCTTATTTGCATACTGTTATCTCATATTCTGTCAGTGCAAGTATAAGCATTTGCCGTCGCTAAATCGCAGTCACAAAAAATCTTTGATTAGCCGATAATATTCGACTGTGTTTGATAAGTCGTTATGGCCACTACCGGCAATAACCCTGACCTGCACTTGCCCTTTAGTAAATGCCTTAATTAGTCGCTGCGAATGACTGGCCGCTATCACTTGATCATGCTCTGCCAGGATCACCAGCGTCTTTGCCACTATCTGTTCTACCCGACTCACAGAGTCATAGCTATCTTTCAATAACAGCGCGATAGGAAAATACGGAAACTTGTCTCTGGCGATATTCAGAACGCTGTCAAAAGGGGTTATTAACACCATTTTCTGAATTTTTCGCTGCGCCGCCAGATAAGTCGCTACCCCCGACCCTAAGCTTCGACCTATCACAGTGATCTGTAAATGACGCCCGGCCAAGCTGTCGTAGATATGCAGTGCATCACTGTTCAACGCATTTTCGCTTGGCACCCCACTACTGGTTGCATAACCGCGATAATTCACCGCATACAACGTATGTTCTGCGAACTCCTTAGCCAATATCGGGGAGCTGGCTGCCACCGACTCGGCGTTGCCCGCAAAATAGATGATAGCGCTGTCCCTACCCACATTGTGCACCAGCACATCAATCTGCTCTCCCTGATTGAAAAAAGATTCAACCGGCAAATTGCCGCTGTTTGCTGGGGATGGAAAATAAATAAAACTTCTCTGGTAGCCATACAGAAGTAAAACCAATAGCAAATAGACACAGGCGCATGAGCTGATAATAAAAATCAGTGTTTTCATATGACTGCTCCTCGCTGTAAAGCTGTGTAGTCTCGGGCTTGATCTATCATTGTACGCGCAAGCACTTAAAAGCATGGCGCCTACCGCCATATTACTCCAGTTCTGCGACACTTTATGCTACACAAGTCACAGCTCGTGGCCCAGCTCAGCTCTAGTGTTTTCACTGCGTCAAGAGCAACACATTTACTGAGGGCTAGCAGAATTAAACTGAATATTGTTATATTGCTTTACGTTTACGTAAACTTCCCCTATATTCTAATTTCGATTAACCATTTATGTATAGAGTTATGACCGATAAAACCAGCTATAGCATCAGCGAACTGGCCGCTGAATTTGACCTAACGACACGCAGTATCAGGTTTTATGAAGACCACCAGTTGCTGACACCGAGTCGACGCGGGCAGACCAGGGTTTATTCTCGCCAGGACAGAGTACAACTGAAACTAATTCTGCGCGGCAAACGCCTGGGGTTTTCGCTGCTGGAAATAAAAGAGCTGTTTGACTTATGGGATACCACTAAAGGTGGCAGTAAAAAGCAACTGCAGTTATTACTGGCGAAAATCGATCAGCGTCAAATTGCCCTCAAGCAACAACAACATGACATCAATATGCTGCAGTTAGAATTAGACAATGCCCAACAGCGCTGCCTGGAAGCACTGAACGAGCTGCAGGATTAACCCAGTTAACGCCATCGCAGTCGTCTATGCACTGTGAGCGATAGAAAATTAACAGAGGACATATAATGATTGCACAGTACCGGCAAATGAATTTTGGTTTAGGTGAAACAGTTGAAATGCTCCGCGAGCAAATCAACCACTTTGCCAGTAAAGAAATAGCCCCCAGAGCCGCTCAAATCGATCGGGACAATGAATTTCCCAATGATCTGTGGAAAAAATTTGGTGACATGGGTCTCCTGGGAATCACTGCCGATGAAGAGTACGGCGGCGTTGCCATGGGTTATCTGGCACATGTTATCGCCATGGAAGAAATTAGCCGAGCCAGTGCTTCAGTGGGTCTGTCTTATGGTGCTCACTCCAATTTATGTGTTAACCAGATTAATCGCAACGGTACTGTGGCGCAAAAGTCCCAGTATCTGCCAAAGCTAATCAGCGGAGAACACATAGGCGCACTGGCGATGTCAGAGCCCAACGCAGGCTCCGATGTCGTATCGATGAAGTTGCACGCCACTGACAACGGTGATCACTATCTGCTTAACGGCAACAAGATGTGGATCACTAACGGTCCTGATGCCAACACTTATGTTATTTATGCAAAAACAGATTTGCAAGCTGGCGCTAAAGGTATTACTGCGTTTATCGTCGAGCGAGATTTTCCAGGCTTTAGCCGCCAGCAAAAGCTCGACAAGCTGGGGATGCGCGGCTCCAATACCTGTGAGCTGGTATTCCAGGATTGCCCTGTGCCCAAAGAAAACATTTTAGGCGAGCTGAACTCTGGGGTCGCGGTATTGATGAGTGGCCTGGACTACGAGCGGCTGGTGCTTTCAGGTGGCCCCTTGGGAATCATGCAGGCGGCACTGGATATCAGTGTGCCCTACATTCGCGACCGGCAACAATTTGGCAAAGCCATCGGTGAGTTTCAGTTGGTGCAAGGAAAAATAGCCGACATGTACACGCAGATGAATGCCTCTAAATCTTATACATATATGTGTGCAATGGCGGCAGAGCGCGGCGAGATTAGCCGTAAAGATGCCGCCGGTTGTATTTTATATACCGCGGAAACTGCCACTAAATTGTCACTGGATGCGATTCAGTTATTAGGCGGCAACGGCTATGTCAATGATTTCGCCACTGGGCGTTTGCTGCGCGATGCAAAACTCTATGAGATAGGCGCGGGCACTTCAGAAGTCAGGCGAATGCTGATCGGCAGAGAGTTGTTTTTAGACAACTAAAAATCATATAAAACAAATCAATAAAGACAATACTGAATGTATATTAGCTAAGAGACAGAGCCGATGCCAATATTAGAATCTAAAATAAACTCACACAGTCCTGAGTTTCAACAGCGCCAGCAAGACATGCAGCTGGCGGTTAATGACTTACAGCAAAAAGTAGCCGCTGTGACCAATGGCGGTGGTGCCAGTTACCGGGAGCGGCATTTAGCCAAGGGAAAAATGCTTCCAAGAAGCCGAATAGATGCACTGCTGGATACAGGTTCTGCGTTTTTGGAGCTGTCGCAACTGGCGGCCTTTGAAGTGTACCGAGATGTTATCCCCTGTGCGGGCATCATTAGCGGTATCGGCGAAGTCAGCGGGATTAAGTGCATGATCATCGCCAATGACGCCACCGTAAAAGGCGGCACTTATTTCCCGCTGACAGTCAAAAAACATTTGCGGGCCCAGGAAATTGCCGAAAAGAACAATTTGCCCTGCATTTATCTGGTCGACTCTGGCGGCGCCAACTTGCCGCAGCAAGATCAGGTATTTCCCGATCGGGATCATTTTGGCCGCATCTTCTATAATCAGGCACGTATGTCTGCAAAGGGCATTGCCCAGATCGCGGTGGTTATGGGCCTTTGCACAGCTGGTGGTGCCTATGTCCCGGCGATGGCCGATGAATCGATTATCGTTAAGGAGCAGGGAACTATCTTTCTGGCGGGTCCGCCATTGGTTAAAGCTGCTACCGGTGAAGAAGTCAGCGCTGAGGCTCTTGGAGGCGCCGATGTGCACTGCAAAGTCTCAGGCGTTGCCGATTATATGGCACAAAACGATGCCCATGCGCTGCAAATCGCCCGCGACTGTATTGCCAGCCTCAACTTAACCGCCGACTCTGCTACTACTGCTGAAATAGCTGAGCCACTGTACGATGCCAGGGAGTTATACGGCATTGTCGGCACTGATCTAAAAAAGCCTTTTGATGTGCGTGAGGTGATAGCGAGGATTGTCGATGGCTCTGAATTTGATGAATTTAAAAAGCTCTACGGCAGCACTTTAGTCACAGGTTTCGCCAGAATTCACGGCAAGCTAATCGGTATTGTTGCCAATAACGGGGTGCTGTTCTCTGAATCCGCGCTTAAAGGCGCACATTTTATCCAGTTGTGCTGCCAGCGAAAAATACCGCTGCTGTTTTTACAGAACATCACCGGTTTTATGGTAGGTGAAAAATACGAATCTGAAGGTATCGCAAAAAATGGCGCCAAGTTAGTTAACGCGGTCGCCTGCGCTGCTGTCCCTAAGTTGACTGTTTTAATCGGTGGCTCCTTCGGTGCCGGAAACTACGGTATGTGCGGTCGCGCCTACGACCCCAATTTCCTGTGGATGTGGCCCAACGCCAGAATATCAGTGATGGGCGGCGAACAGGCGGCAGGTGTGATGGCAACAGTCACTCGCGATGGCAAAGAGCGCCGTGGCCAGCAGTGGTCAGAAGATCAAGAAACTGCCTTCAAGCAACCTATCATAGACACCTACGAGCAACAGGGCCACCCTTACTACGCATCCGCCAGGCTTTGGGATGACGGTGTCATCGATCCCGCACAAACCCGCGATGTCATCGCACTGGGTCTGGCAGCAGCTTTAACTCAACCTGTTGCAGAAAGTCAATTTGGTATATTTAGAATGTAGCCAACACTGCTACTTTCTCTGGATTATAGGAATTCAACATGAGTCAGACAAATGTTCTTTTAGAACTAGCCGACAACGGCATCGCGACACTGTGTTTAAACCGCCCACATGTACGCAATGCCTTTGACGATCAGATGATAGCCAGCCTGATCGCTGCTATTGAGAGCGTCGAGCAACAGCCACAAGCTAAAGTACTAGTCCTTAAAGCTAACGGCGCGCACTTCTCAGCCGGAGCCGATCTCAACTGGATGGCACGCATGGCCAGCAACAGTGCGGCGCAAAATTTGGCCGATGCAGAACAACTAGCGCGACTGATGGACGTTTTGAATCGATTCAGCAAGCCCAGTGTAGCCATTATACAAGGCGCAGCCTACGGCGGTGCGGTAGGTTTGGCGGCTTGCTGTGACATGGTATTTGCCGATGCCAACAGTACTTTTTGTCTCAGTGAGGTGAGGCTGGGGCTAATCCCAGCGGTTATCAGTCCCTACGTGGTAAGAGCCATTGGCGAACGCCAGGCGCGTCGCTACTGCATCAGCGGTGAACCCTTTGACGCTCAGAGCGCAAAAAGTTTAGGCCTAGTGCATCAAGTTGCAGAAAACTCTGAAGATCTGCAACAACAGAGCCAGCAATGGCTACACAAACTGTTAAAAAACGCGCCTCTGGCGATGGCGGCGGCAAAAAAACTGGTTATGGATGTCAGCGGCCAGCAAATTGAGCCGGCACTGATTGCCGATACTGCTGCGCGCATTGCCAGGATCAGAGCCAGTGAAGAGGGAGTTGAAGGGCTCAGTGCTTTTTTGCAAAAACGCTCCCCCAGCTGGCAGAACAGTTAATGCAGCGCCATGTTTCAGCTTTTACCCGTCTCTTAATCTTATTCTCAGCTACAGCTCAAGCTGACCTAAAGGTAGCCATTTATGTTTAACCGAATACTGATAGCCAATCGCGGCGAGATCGCCTGCAGGGTCATTGAAACAGCCCAGCGACTTGGAATTCACTGCATCGCTGTATACTCCAGCGCCGATACACAAGCCAAGCACGTGAAGATGGCTGACGAAGCTTATTTACTGGGACCTGCACAAAGTAGTGACAGTTATTTGCGTGCCGATAAGATTCTGCAAATCGCCCAGCTTAGCGCCGCTCAAGCGATACACCCAGGTTATGGTTTTCTTTCAGAAAACGCCGAATTCGCTCTCGCTTGCCAACAGCAAGGCATTGTATTTATTGGCCCACCAGCAGCGGCCATCGCTGCTATGGGCTCTAAGTCCGCCGCCAAAGAAATCATGGCAAAAGCCGAAGTACCACTAGTACCTGGGTATCATGGAGATGATCAAGACGCCAGTGTATTAAAACAGCAGGCGGCAAACTGCGGCTTTCCACTGCTGCTTAAAGCCACTGCCGGCGGTGGCGGTAAAGGAATGCGGGTGGTCAATTCACTGACGGAATTTGACTCGGCACTCAGCGCGGCCAAGCGCGAGGCACAAAACGCCTTTGGCGATAGTAAGATGCTAATTGAACGCTATATGACCAAGACCCGGCACATCGAAGTGCAGGTATTTTGTGATCAGCAGGGCAATGCCGTGTATCTGTCACAACGCGACTGCTCTATTCAACGTCGTCATCAAAAAATTGTCGAGGAAGCGCCCGCCCCCGGAATTGATCAAGCAGTGGTAAAGGCGATGGGTGAGGCGGCGATTAATGCAGCCAAGGCGATCAACTATGTCGGCGCCGGCACGGTTGAATTTCTCTACAATGAAGACCAAAGCTTCTATTTCATGGAGATGAATACCCGGCTGCAAGTAGAGCACCCGGTGACTGAAATGATCACTAATGTAGATTTAGTGCAGTGGCAATTACAGATCGCCAGTGGCGAAAAACTGCCCTTGAGTCAGTCTCAGGTCTGTGTCAATGGCCACGCTATTGAGTGCAGAATTTACGCTGAAGACCCCGGCAACGATTTTTTACCAGCCACCGGCCAATTAGATATCCTGCGCCCTCCCGCCGCCACCGAGCATGTGCGTATCGACAGTGGTGTCGATGAAGGGGATCAAGTCAGTGTCTACTATGACCCGATGATTGCCAAACTGATTGTCTGGGGAGAAAATCGTCAGCAGGCAATTGCGCGTATGCATAAAGCGCTGGGCGATTATCGGATTGTCGGGGGAAAGAACAACATCGCCTTTTTAGATCGGGTCATTAGCAGCTCAGCCTTTGCCAGCAGTGCAGTAGATACCCAATTTATTGACAAAAACCATTCGGCCCTGTTTGACGACACGACTGATCACAAGTTTTTCCTGGCGATCGCCAGCTGCTGCCAAATATTAGCGCAAGCTAATAGTAGCAATACAGATAGCCACCACTCCCCTTTTGCCCATTCTGGTCAATGGCGTTTAAATCAATTACCTGCTACTCAAATACAGTGGCTGGCGCCATCGGCGGGGGAAGAACCTGCTAATTGGCTGGCGACAGTCGTTGAACCGCAAAAAAACATTAGCAGCACAACGCCAGCCGGCGCTGTAGCGAGAAGCTTTACTGTGACAGTAGCAGATAGCTGCTATCAGATTCAGGCCTGTTTACGCGATGACCAGCTAAGCATTTGCATCGATGGCAGGCAAATTAAGATTCACGCCTATAGCAATAAGAAGCAGCTAAATTTATTCTATTCAGGCATGGCTCTGCAGTATCAATTACCCGATATTGCAGCCTCTGCAGACGATTCTCAGACTGAGGGCGCTCTGTGTGCCCCGATGAATGGACGAGTTATCGCAGTGCTTGGAAAAAGCGGCGATAAAGTACTCAGTGGCACACCGCTAATTATCATTGAAGCGATGAAGATGGAACACAGCATTCTGGCTCCCCATGACGGTGTTATTGAAGATATTTATTTTCTTGAATCTGATTTGGTTTCTGAAGGCGATACCCTAATTGCCTTAGCTGTCAGCGCTGACAAAACTACTAAGGCTGCAATATGAGCAAGCAAAAGGTCAAAATTGTTGAAGTAGGCCCCCGGGACGGACTGCAAAATGAGACCGCCGTCATCAGTAGCCAGACCAAAATAGATTTAATTAACCGTTTGGCAGATGCGGGCCTTACGCACATTGAAGCCGCCAGTTTTGTCTCTGCGCGCTGGGTTCCGCAAATGGCGGACGCCCAGCAGGTAATGCGCGGCTATTCACCTAAAGCAGGTGTCAGCTACAGCGCTTTGGTCCCCAACTTAAAAGGCCTGGAGAATGCTATTGAAGCGGGTGTGCAAGAAATTGCCGTCTTCACCGCGGCCTCTGAAGCTTTCTGTCAAAAAAACATTAACTGCAGTGTCTCCCAAAGCTTAAAACGCTTTGCCGATATTATGGCACTGGCCACTGATCGACAGATTAAAGTGCGTGGCTATGTCTCCACGGTACTCGGCTGTCCCTATCAGGGCGAGGTGTCCCTGGCACAAGTCAGTGACGTCAGTAGCGCACTTTATGAAATGGGCTGCTACGAAATATCACTTGGAGATACTATAGGCGTAGGCACTGCCAACCAAGTAGAGCTGCTTATTCAGCGCTGTCAAAAGACCATACCGCTTGAGCATCTGGCGGTACACTTTCACGACAGCTATGGCCAGGGGTTGGTCAATATCTATGCCGCTTTAGCTCAGGGAATACGTACGATCGACACCTCAATATCCGGTTTAGGTGGCTGCCCGTACGCCAACGGAGCCACCGGTAATGTCGCTACCGAAGATGTGGTATATATGTTAAATGGTTTAGGTTACGAGACAGGCATTGACCTAAATAAGCTGGTGGCAGCAGGGCATTGGATCAGTGACCAGTTACAGCGTGTTAATGGCTCTAAAACCGGCCTGGCAATGAATAAAAGACGCTGATCTGGCACAATAATAGCTAGTGATTAGCGCTTCTATAGCCGTTGTCGGTAATAAAACTTTTTAAAAATAATAATCGATTGGATCAACAATGTCAGAACTCACCCCTGAAACACCCCCAG
>ASZI01000357.1 GCA_000416315.1 Osedax symbiont Rs2
TTTTTATGGCTGGCGAAAATAAGACTATCCAGCAAGTGCTGATTGTCATGGGCGAACAGTGACAATTGTGATTCATCTAATACCAATAAGTCCGCTTTTTTACCTACCGCCAGCTCACCGCAGTCTCTGCCGATGCTCTGCGCTCCACCACTGGCAGCGCGCTGCCATAAGTTGCCGCCAACAGAGGGCTGCTCAGTCGTTACCAGAATCGCCCGCTGCTGTTTAACCAGCCGTTGCACGTATTCCAGCCAACGCAATTCTTCGATAGGATTTACTGAAATGTGACTGTCAGAGCCAATCGCTATCGCCCCCCCCTCTGCTAGATATTCTGTGGTTGGAAAAACTCCATCGCCCAGATTAGCTTCCGTGGTCGGGCAAATACCCGCCACCGCACCGCTGCTTGCCAACCCTTTGCGCTCCGCCTCTGTCATATGGGTTGCATGGATCAGACACCAGTGTTTGTCCACTTGCTGGTTTTCCAATAACCACTGTACAGGGCGTTTGTTTTGCCATGCCATGCAGTCATTAACTTCCTGTTGTTGCTCGGCAATATGAATATGTATAGGCGACAGCGGGTCTAACTGTTTAACATGACTGATAGTCTCTTTTAGCAGTTGCTGGTCAGTAGCGCGTAGCGAGTGTGGCGCTATGCCCACCCGTGATTGCGGGTATTTCTTGGAAAGCTCTACACAATCACTGACTAATCGATTAAATTGCTCTGCATCGTTGAGAAAACGCCGTTGCCCCTGATTAGCGGGCAGTGATCCAAAACCGCTATAGCGGTAAAGTACCGGTAGATGAGTCAGTGCTATACCCGAAACATTTGCTGCCATAAAGATGCGCTCACTCATCTCGGCCAAATTAGCATAACGGCTACCGTCACTTTGATGATGCAAGTAGTGAAACTCAGCCACTGAGGTATAGCCAGCTTTAAGCATTTCAATGTATAGCTGAGTTGCTATCACTTGCGCCTGCTCTGGGGTGACCTGCTGCAAAAATCCATACATTACTTTGCGCCAGGTCCAAAAACTATCTTTTCCCTCACTGCCCTGTTCACTCATCCCGGCAAAAGCCCGCTGAAATGCATGTGAATGGCAGTTGACCATGCCCGGTATCACCGGCCCATTGGCTATTTCTGCCTCGCTATCTCGACCGGGCTGGATAGCGACTATCAAGCCCTCTTCTATCACTAAGGTTTGGTCTTCCAGCCAGCCACTGGGGCTATAAAACCTTTTGGCATATAACTTCATGACTGCTCTCCGGTTTGTTCCCTAGCGGCAAAATCTAATAAGTGCTGTACTAAACGGCGCAATACTTGTTTAACCTGATCAGCATTTTGCTGATCATATTGCAGCTGTTCTGCATCCATGTAAGTACGCTGCGACAGCTCTAACTGCACTGCGTGTATGTTCTGCTGTGGCTGTCCGTAAGCGCGGGTAATATAACCCCCTTTAAAACGCCCGTTGATTATCTGACTGTAGGGGGCGGCGTCAAAATTTTGCAAATGCTGCTGCAGCTGCTCGGAGCAACTGGCACCATCGGCGGTACCAAAATTAAAGTCGGGCAAACTGCCGGCAAAAAAACGTGCCACTTCAGAGCGAATGGAATGGGCATCTAATAAAATGGCGATGCCAAAACGCTGCTGCATCTGCGTTAAAGTGTCTGATAACTGCTGGTGATAGGGCTGCCAGTACTGGCGGATACGCCGTTGTACTTCGACGTCATCCGGTTGCTGATCTTCTAAATAAATATCCGAGTAATCAAAGCAAGTTGTTGGACACAGTTCAGTGCTCTGTGCACCGGGGTATAAATTCAACCCTTTTGGGTCACGGTTGAGGTCGATAACAAACCGACTGTAATGAGGTCTTATAGTATAGGCACCGATCTCTTCGGCGAAATCATATAAAAGATCAATGCACCAATCAGTGTCCGGCACACTCAGTCCGATTTCTGTCATCGAGGTTTGAATTTCTTCAGCTATTCCCTCACCGTTGTGCGGCATACTGATTAATAATGGCAACCGCCCCTCAATTACCTGACAAACTTGTAACGACATTCAGCCACCTGCTAGGTTGTATATACAATCAAAATAAAATGCAATTCTACAACAATAGACACTGGATTTGTGCATTATTTTACAACTTTAGTGATCTCGAAATAATTTGATAATAATCGCCAGCGCTGTGTCTGGTAATTTCCCAGCGCTAACACTCAGAGAAATTTTCGACTGCGTTACTCGGTCAATTTTTAGCAACTGCCCCGACTTCATCCGCACACAGTGCCCTGCTACTTGCACTGTTAGTCCCTCCTGCAAGGCATAGACAAAGAGTAAATCTACCTTTGAACTTAGATCAACTAAAGGCCCGCAATGACTGACAACTTCGAGCCTATGTTGCAGGTAATTACTGGCGGTCATCAGATTTAACATAGTCGCAGTGCGCGTTGTCGCCAGAGAACAACTGACCGCTTGATCACCACGAAAAGAGGCCTGAGTCAGCTTGTGCAGCTGTATTTTCTTAGCACCGGCAAAATCTAATTGCACTGTATCTCCCTCTAGCATCACTTGAGTACGCTGGTAGCCGGCAAAGTTAGAATAGCTACCGTTTTCGCTCAAAGTCGCAATACTAAAGCGCCAGCTATGTACATCCGCAGGCGCATAATCACTGCCTTTAGCTAACTCTAAGGTACTGCCGCGGCCATTTTTCCAGCGCTGTTCAATAAAGTCGGCCGCTGTATATAATTGCAGCTTTTGCTTAAGATGGTTTTGCATTACAGTCTGTTTAGTCTCTTATAAATTTAATCATAATAAATGTTTAATACGCAGAGAAAGTTGCATCCTTTTTCCCGCACAAACGTTATCTGAGGATCAACCATTTTTTCCTCGAGGAAGTTGCATGAAACACCCATCATCTGAGCTATTTTCTGAGTATCAGCGCAAGTTGTTGGCTTTTATTCGCCAAAAAGTTGCCACACAACAAGATGCTGAAGATATCTTAAGTCAGGTATTTGTCAAACTATTAGAGCAAAAATGTCCCCCGGACAACCCTGTTGCCTGGCTCTATCATGTGGCGAGAAACGCCATTATCGATCACTATCGTCGCCGCCGAGCTAATGCCGAATTGCCCGACGAGTTATTACAAGAAGAAGATGACGATGACAGCTTCAAACAATTCAGTGCCTGTTTAAAACCTATGTTGCAGGCACTGGACTCCCCCTACAGTGAAGCACTGTTACTGGCCGACATTCAAGGACTAAAACAAGCGGCAGTGGCTGAACATTTAGGCATCAGTTTGAGCGCCATGAAGTCCCGCTTGTTACGCGCTCGAGCGCAGCTGCAACAGTTACTACTGCAGTGCTGCCCTTTAAGTAGGGATGTTTTAAATCGACCACAATTTTCCCCTCTGAGCGGCTCCTGTAAAAACTGTTGAAGGTAAAATAACTCGCATCCTTTGCCGCCGCACTGCGTCTCTTGTCATAAACATAAACCACTGGAGAGCACTATGTTAGTAAAAGAGTTAGTTGAGATATTAGAGCGCAGCCCCGATGCGTCCTTAAACTATGTGATAGAGATGCCTGATTCAACCCAAAAAATCCCCGCGCACCTGCATATAACGGAGATAAAACAATATGCTATCGAGTCTATAGACTGTGGCGGCAAGACACATTCATGGAATGAAACAGTGATACAAATTTGGGCCAAAAACAACATCGACGATGGCCACAGGGTCAGCAGCAGTAAAGCGTTAGAGATTATCAAAAAAGTGGATAAAGTCTCTGCGTTAGATAAGTCCAGTGCGGTGTTTATCGAATATAAGAATGACGACGGCTTAGTCAGTCAATACCCCATTAAAGCGATGCCCGCAGACTCCATGGGAGCAGCCGTCACCTTAAAATTGGTGGCAGCTAATACTCAATGTAAGGCACAAAGTCATTATTCAACGGCTGATCCAATCAGCGCAGTCAATGTGACTCGTGCGAAAACTAAAGCTTGCAGCCAGAGCCGCTCAACTTCTTGTTGTTAAATGCTTTATAGGCGTCATCCATTGCAGAGAAAAACAGCCAGTGGAGCAAGTCTGAACCACTGGCTCAATTGAGTCCTAATAACCAATACTATTAAGGTTCATCTGGAACCGGCCCAGGCGGTAATTGCTGCTCAACCGCATTGTGCGCCGCCCCTGCCACAGCCTGCTTGGTCTGCTCATCTAAAGTGTCAATATTCAGCACTTGAACTTTTACATTTCTCTCGGCCAAACCAATACCATTGGCTTCAAAAGTATCGCGAATTTTGTGGTAGGCCTCGCGCCTGATCACCCATTGCTCGCCGGGACGGGTCATGAACTTCACCCCGAGAACCATGTTAAATTCTTCCATGCGCCGCACCCCCTGGGATTTCAGCGGCTGGATAAAGCAGTGACCAAAATCTTCATTGGTCAGTAATTCTTTGCCGATCTTCTTGATCAGTTTTTTCACTAACTTCATGTTGGTATCAAAGGGAATGCGAAACTCCAGTTTCATAATTACCCAATCCCGCGAGTGGTTAGTAATAGCCGATAACTCGCCAAAGGGAATCGTATGCACGGCGCCGCGGTGATGGCGCACCCGTAACGAGCGCACCGACATGGACTCTACAGTGCCACGCAAGTCTCCCACTTCTATATATTCACCTATTCTAAAGGCGTCATCTATCAGATAAAAAACACCTGAGACCACATCTTTTACTAAGGTCTGCGCACCAAAACCTATCGCCAAACCTATGACACCGGCACCCGCTAGCAGGGGCCCAATATTAAAGCCTAGTGATGCCAATACACTAAACACCACCATCGATATCAGTGTCACTATTAGGGTGCTACGAAACAGGGGCAACAGTGTTGCCATGCGTGCCTCAGGCCCCGGAGCATGTCCTTCCTCAGGTGGCTCATAATCTGCAAGGCGCTTGTCTATATAAGTTTTTGCCCAGACCCAGATCAGATCGGCAATTAACACCGCAGCGATTATATCGATAGCCACAGAAAAGAATTTAGCGGTCATCGAGCTTGCAGCAGACAGTGCAAATAAATTGTGCCCCCAGACAACCGCCAGGGAGAATATGGCAATGACCACTAAAACAAAACGCATCAGCCGACGGGCAATAGGGCGATAATTTTGATAGGGGTGCGCTGCAAACTCTTCATCATCATCTGCTTCAGAAGCAGACTCTTCAGCGGCTGATGGCCCACTATCAGGGGCAGAACTTAGCTCATTGAGGTGTTGTCTAACATGCTGATATTTGTGTTCCGCCTGATCAAACAAGTAATTTATCCAGTTTCTGAACAAATGTGTCAGTGGAATTAATAGACCGATTATTAATAGTGACTTCATTAAAACAGGTGTATCTATGGTCCAAAGCAGATAGACAATGGCAAACATAAAAGAGAAATACAAGGCCCAGAATTTACAGCTCGCCCTGCCACCTGTTGCTTCATTATTGCTACTAAATAGCAGGTAGATACGCCACAGAGCTAGCTGAGCGACCAGCATTAACGCCAAGTTGCTGATCAAGTTAATCGACAGCGCCGAGTGGCTCAACAGTCCACCCGGTACATCTTTAATTAAATGGTCGAAGACAGTGGCAACCGCTATATTTAAGGCGCTTAAAAAAATCATCACCCCCGCCCAAAAATGCACTGTTTTCGCCTGTATGCCGGACAGTGGAACCAGGCGCAGCTCTTTGAGTTTAGGGGCCAGAAAAAAGCGTGTCACAGTAGTACCAATACGCACTGTTAGTATCACAATCAATATTTCCAGCACTAAATGCTCGACCAGCGAGGGCCAGTTAAACGACAGAAACACCCCGATACTGCCCAGGGCAAAAAACAACAGCCCGGCGAAAGTCAACAGTGCCCGGTAGGCAGCTGTCTCTACCTTACTCTTTAGTGATTCAGGTTTTATCAGTTCCAATTGCAATAATTTATAGCCGGTATACTGAGCGTACAACCACTCCAGTCCAGCGCCGACAAACAGGAAAATTAAAATATAAATAATTGCCCTTAAAGCCTCTGTAGTGGACATTTGTGATTGCCACTTTTTAGCGATCATCGCCGGTGCTTGAGCCGCTTGATCCCAGGCGACGATTAAGGCTAATTTCCTATCGCGTATCTGCTGTAATAGTAAGGCAAAACTTTCCCTGAAACCCTGTTGCTGAAAATTTTCTGAGCCATCATCGACTGGCATAGATTGCTGCAGCCAATACTGCACTTTAGGGTCAGCCAACAAGCGTTTAAAATCTTCAATCTCAGTGCCTGACTGTGCTGACAGCTGCTCACCCTCAATACTTTGCTGCGCAGCATAGCTACTGTTTATACTTAACAGGCTGAGAAGGATAAAGCCAATGACCGCAAAGTGTCGGCGCAAAAAAACAGTATTAATCATATTGCAGCCCCCTTGTTGTCGACGTCTTGTGCCTGCTTGGCCTCTGGACACTCTACTGCCTCTTCCTCGGCGCAGCCATGTAGGCAATCAGGTTGCACATCGGCACTGAGTAAGCGGTGCAGATGCACGACTCCAGGCCCCGGGCCAACCTGACAGGCAAGTCGGGTATCCGGCGAACTGCCAAGGCGATCCAGCATCGCCTGCTCCAATTTACTCGCAGGGGTAAGGCTACTGCTGGATTTAATTATTCTAACCCTACAAGTACCGCAGCGACCTTTACCGTGGCAGAGATTGGCGTGCGGGACATCGTTTTGGATGGCAATTTCCAACAGCGTCGGGCCAACATCCGAGCTGATGGTCAAACCGTTGGCGTAGTGAATTTGCACCTTTTCATGGTATTTTCGCAGCCGTATAAAGCGACCCACAAACACAGCACAGACCAGTAAAAAATAACCCAGTAACACCATCCACTTTGCCTCATCTATACTTTTGGCACTGGCGGCAAATTGTTGCGGACTAAGGGCACTGGAATAATCTTTGACGACGTACTTATCAGATTTTTTTTGATAGGGGTTTTCGTACTTATAATCTTTGGCGTCGTACATGTCTGATTTTTTCTGATAGAGGTTTTGGTATTTATTTTCTATTTGCACATTGGCCCCATATTGGTATTGGCCACTGGCCTGCGCTTGTTCATAGCGGGTAACAGCATCGCGGCCAGCCTCAACAAAACCCAACAGAGCCAAAGTAGGAATAGCTACCGCCAGTGGGTAGACATAGGGCGCCACAGCTGACCACCAGGCTTTAAGTCGCAGCCAGGTAAACAAACCGATGCAGCCGTGAATCCAGACAACGATCACCAACAATACCTGTCGCAGACCCTCCAGTGGTAAATCGATCCACATGATAGTGAGGAAACCGGTAAAAGTTGGCGAGATGCCTAAAATTTGCTCCCCAGCTTTAATAGCAAACAAATGCGGTATAAGCAGCGGGATAATCAACAGCGAGGAAATAAGCTGCACTTTGTCCTGACCGGACATACGCAAGGTATTTCTAAAATACACTGAGCGCAGCCCCAGCAATGGATGGATCAACAGCGCTAAAACTAAAAGCAGTTCAACCGGAAAATTCGTCCAAATAGCAAAAAAATAAGGCCGTGAACTCTCCAACAACTCGATAGAGATGATCCCCAAAGTGAGATTTAATAAATGGGTGGTGATAAATGCAAATAAGATCAACCCCGAAACAATGCTCAGACTTCTTATCATAGTAACTCCTGTGGCTGGGGATGCAGTGAAAGCTCCCGGGCTTGGGCAGTAGATTATGAAATTTATGCTGCCTTTAGATTAGCCAGATTATATGACATTAGCAGAACAGATAGGATTATAAATAAGTTATATCTGGTTTTCTTCGCCCAGAGAACAAGATACGACTTTTGAGTAGCGAGTTGGAAGGTGGAAGGTGG
>ASZI01000358.1 GCA_000416315.1 Osedax symbiont Rs2
CATGATGAATTACAAATATTATCGGTAATAAAGATAAAAAGGAAACCCATGTATAGACAAAAACAATTATCGCTATGTCACGCAGTAAATATGCCGAAAACGACAAGTCAATGGGCACATAGACACGACCAACTCAGTTATATAATCACAGGCACTTGTTCATGATAATTAAAACATCAGCAGCCCTTTGCACTGCAATTTTGATGACAGCGCAAAGCGCTGCTGCGACACCTAAAATGATCAATGATGAGCTGCAGTTAAACTTGCAGGAATATGTAGGGTTGGTTACCCGTCAAAATATTCAAATTAAAACGCGTAAATTGGACTGGAAAGATTCCAAATTTTCTATTGAAATTGAAAAAGCCGATTTCGATCCGGTCTTAAGCCTATCAGCGAACAGAAACGCAAACCGCCGCCTCAACTCAGTCCAGCAACAATTAAGTTTATCCTCAATATCAGAGTTCAAAGAACAAAACACAGAATACGATGTGGCTATTAGCAAAAAAATGCAATTAGGCGGCACATTGAAATTTAGCCTGAATCTGGAGGCGCTGGATAACAACATTCAACCCGATTTTATTCGCGGGCGAGAGAGCGTGGTTTTTGCCGGTTTAACAATGACTCAGCCGCTATTACAAAACAGAGGAATTGGCACTACTGCACCCTTGAAAGTAGCGCAGATAGGAGAAAAGCTTGCGTTTCAGGGGTACCGCAATGCACGTTCTAATGTTGTATACCAAGCCATAAACGGTTACTGGGATTTATATGAAGCAGATTTTGTCACCTCACTTAGAGAGCAAACAGTCAATAAGTTAGGCCAGCTTTTGAAGATTAATCAAAGGCGTGCCAGTTTGGGTAATGTACCGGCAACAGACGTCTTGTTACTGAAATCGCGTTTAGCTAACGCCCAATCCCGCCTGCAGCTGGCAAAACTGCAGCAGGAAGATAGTCTGAACACTGCCAAGTACTTCATGGGGGTGTCCAGTCAAACCGAATCCTACAGTGTGCGAACAAAAAATAGTGGTTTAAGAAAAGAGCTGGCAAAACTGATTGCTGATCACAAAAGCAACAGGCCAGATGTTGATACAGCTATGTCAGGCTTTTATGCAGGTAATGCAGATTATCTTTCAAGTTTAATGAGAGCCGAACAAGAAAATCTAAGACTGGATTACGCCGGGAATCAGGCCTTGCCAAAATTGGATCTGACAGCCAGTTACGGAGTAAATGGTCTCGGCACGGGCTCTAGTGATGCCATCGATAATGCATTTAACGGTGAAACGCGGGCAAATTGGAGTGTCGGTTTGAATTTTTCCACTCCGCTAAATAACCGCAAGGGCAAAAATAGTGTCAGTAGTGCCAGTTTGAAAAAGCGCCAGGCACTAAATGATATTGAAGAGACGAAGATAAAGTTGGGCAATCATTTAGTGGCAATGATTCAAGGCTTAGATCTGAAAAACAAAAATATCAAAGCATTAAAGCGGGCCTGGGATAGCGATCAACAGACCTATAACTTGATGCGTAATAAATATAAAAACGGTAACAGCTCAATCGAGAATGTGATTGAAAGCGAGCAGCAATTAACCGTTGCAAAAGAACAAGTGTTACTGAGCATGACAAACTATCAAAAAAGCCTTTTTCTTGTTAAACAAATCGATGGCAGTTTATTCAGCCACTTCAACATTGATGAATAATTCCCAGGCAATGGACTTAGATACATGAGCTTAAACATTGCATTGCCGCTGCTGTTAACTTTGACACTGTTTGCAGCAATTACCCAAGTCGCCTCTGAAGAAGTGTCAATAGACAGTGAATTGCTGCAAGAACTTAGCGTTATCGAAGGAAACTTGCAGGCCCAGCAACCAGAGTTTTCAATGTTCAATAAAAACAGTTTGCATATTGAAGGGATAACAGAGGCGAAGCAGCAGGCAGATTTAAGTCTAAGTGTAGTAGGGCGCATCGCTGTGCTGCATGTCGAGGAAGGCCAAAAGGTAGAAAAAGGTCAGCTTTTATTGAACTTTGATAATGCCAGGGAAATGTTGGAACGTCAGTTAGCGGAGTTAATTTGGCAAGATAAAACGGAATTACAGGCGAGTGAGGCACAGGAAAAAATTGCTTTTTCTATTTATCAAAATGCCCAAAAGCTGCGCAGTTCTGGTGCGATCAGTGGTGAAGAGTTTAAACAGAAAAAGTCACAGTATTTTTTGCTGTTAAGTAAAAGAAAACAGTTGGAAGTTACCGAGCAGCGAGAGCAAATTGCCTACGAACTGGCAGATGAAAAAGTTCGGCAGCATTCTTTAATCGCGCCGTTTTCAGGGGTAGTGACAAAGATTTACCACAATGTGGGGGAAAGTGTACAAGCCAATTACCCACTGGTGCATTTACTTGATTCCAGTGTCGGGATATTTGTCGCCAATGTCGATGAAAATACAGCGCGAAAAATGGCTATTTCTCCGAGCGTTACACTGCTTTTTAGCTTGGGAGGTCAAAAGATAAGTCGCAGTGGCCAAGTGAGTTTTGTTTCGCCGGTTGTAGATTCCGCCAGTAATTTAGTGGTCAGCAAAACAGAGTTCGACAACAGAGATGGAAAATTGAAATTAGGTGTGTCGGCAAGGATAAAGCTAGCTAACAACTAGCCTGAAAACTGAAGCCTCAGATCATTGGCGATGGAAATGATTATCTGAACGTTGTGATAGATCACAATAATATTATAGCGTAAGCAATTGTACTATATAAGAAATAATAATCCAAAGTGGATAAAGGAACAGCAAATGAAAGAGTCAACGGCAACAAAGATTTCTTTTGAAGCATTGGAAGAGCGGATACTGCTATCAGCAGATCCAGTGTTAGCAATGCTGGATCAACCAGCAGAAGACCCTGCCCCGGTCACCAATATACATGCAATGGCGGATGAGACTCAAAACGCTGTGGCAGTCAATAACGACCTGTTTGCCGGGCTTGATGAAATTCAGCCGAGCAGCGCTGCACAAAGCGCTATGCAGCAGCCTGATAACCTGAAAGTTGATGATGTTTTAGTGGACGTAAATGCGGATTTGTTGGTCACTGAAGGTCAGGTTTTTGATGGCAGCGGCAGCTTCAATGCAGATGTTACCCTCAATGGTACCCACAGTCCTGGAAACTCACCCGGGATACAAAACATAGATACCCTCTCCTATAACGACAGCACAATTTTGAAAATAGAAATAGCGGGTAAAGACAGTAATCAGTTCGATCAAGTTAAAGTCACCGGAAAATTTGATTTTGATGGTTTGTTAGACATTGACCTGCTGGGGACTTATATACCCTCCTTCGGTGAAAAGTTTGAAATTATCACCTTTGGTAGCCACAGTGGTAGCTTTGACAGTGCCGATGGTCTGTTTGGCTTTGGTGATGGTAATGGTTATTTTGATATTACAGTAACCAGTAAATCACTGATGTTAACTTATAAAGAAATAGGCCCAACAACTAAAGAAATAGGCCCAACAACGTCGATTGATTTTGAAGATACAAACGATGCGGATAATTTCGGCGTTTTATTGAATGCGGATTATTTTGGCACTAGCGCTATAGAAACCTTTAATCATAAATCCAAGATAACCCTTGCTGGCGGCTTTGTACAAGCCCTTGGGTCTTTCTCTTTTGATTATGTTAGCCCAATAAAAGTCACTATTTCCACAGGTATACCTACAAGTGTATCTGTACCCGGCCTTCCTGGCATTGGCTCTGTAGAGATCGATGTATTCGGTTTCAAAGTTGGCGGTAGTGGTATCGATGTTTTTATGGGGCTAAACGGTAATTTGAAATTTGATACAGGCTTGTCGGCTGGGGCCAAAGGGCTCTCGTTATCAGGTGTGAAATTTGCCTATGTAGCTCTTTCTACAATGCCGACATCGGCTGCTACTCTCGGTGGTTATCTTCCTACGTTCAATGCACTCAAAGCCAGCGCGGCTAATGTAGCAGTGGTTGGGCTAGAAAATGTATTCACACTTTCGGCAAGCGACATTGAAATCAACATCAATCAAGGTAGTCCATCGTTTGGCGGTGCTGGCACACCAATAATTGATTTTGCAGAAAGTTTTAAAGCATCCGATAGTAACGACAATAAAGTTGGCTTTGGAGTATCTACAGGCGGGAGGGCTGATCCGATATATATTGATTTTTACGGCACGGCAAAAGTTTCCGCTTCTTTAAATGCAGCCAAGTTGTCAGCAGCAGGTTTCTTGACTTTTGAAGGCAATCTGTTTTTTGAACAAGGTGGGGAGGCTACTGTGCAAGTAGCTACTGGATTACCCTCAATCATTACAAATATACTAGGGAAAATTGTAAGTGGTGGCAACACTGCTCTAGCTGCGGCAATCGCGCAAGTCGACAGCTTGGCTTTCGTGCCTGATGTTGCAAAGCAAAGTATCAAAAATTTCTTTACTTTAGTCAGTGAAAATAATCCGTTCACTGATGATTTTGCCTACTTTAAAGATGTTCAGGTTGAAACAATATTATTAGGCGGCTCGAATATTGATGCCTTTGCTGGTATCAAAGGTCAGGGCGCCCTAGAAGCCTTAGGTACAAAAGGTATAGCCATTGAGGGAGTAAGCTTCGCTTTAGCGCTTTTTCAGCCTGTGCAAGCAGCAAATTTGATTCCTTTACCAACTTTTGCTGCGCTTAAGGCAAATATCCAAAAGGCTAAAACTGTTGGGTTTGATAAAGTACTCAAGCTAGCCATAAAGAATGGACAAATATTGTGGAATCTGGATGTGCCATGGATTGAGGGTTACTCTGAACTGACAGCCCATATTGACTTTGAAGAAAGTTTTCCAGCTAACGCTGACAATAACAATACAGAAGGATTTAAGGTACTCACTGGTACTGGCCAATCAGCCATCCCTGTACATTTAGATTTTTCAGACCCAATACTAAAAATAACATTGGACCAGGCAACACTAAAAATTGCTAATGTTGCGACTATATCGGGTAGTTTTGCCTTTCAAAAGGGAACTTCATTTAAAGCGGGGGTGGCAACAATAGCTGGCGATGTAACTACTATGTTTGAAAATCTTAAAAATAAAGGATTTGATGATGTGGTAGAGCAGTTGACTATTGGAGTTAAAGCACTGCTCAATACTCAGATAGAATTTGATGCAATGTCTTTTGGTGGATCCAACATCAACATCTTTTTCGGAGTAAATGCGGACTCTTATGAAGACAAAAATGACGATGGAAAAATTGATATCGGGGATTACCTGAAAGAAGAAAATAGGCCTGTAGGTTATGTATTAGAAAATACCAGTTTTGGTTTTCTGATGGCAACACCAACATTGCTTGGTCTGATCCCTGGGGCAGAGAGTTTCACTCCGACGTTTATGTCTTTGAAAATTGTAGCACAGGGGCTGAGATTAGTAGGGATGAAGCACATCACTGCCAAATCTGGGAGAGTGGTGGTAGAAATGAATGTCACCGACTTCCCATTCCTTCCACATCTAGCCGGCATTGTTCCTATTAGAGTCCCGGTAATGCTCAGTGGGATATTAGCCATAGACTATACCAATAGTGACGATGGCTTTTACAAGGTACCAACTGGGACAACAACAGATGCGGTCAAATTAGATTTCGCCGGTGGCAAATTGAAACTAACTGTTGATGACATTCAGCTCAATGTGGCAGGGGTCTTTTCATTGTATGGCAATATATACGTCGAGCTGGCACCGACCATCAGCGATGTCAACATTGGAACTGTATTAGGAGACAAAGTAACCAATATTAAACCTTTGATCATGGCCGCTTCTGGGGTTACTGTCTTTGTGGGTGTCGGCGATTATTATATGGATAATAACAACACAATCGTCAATCCAAATGCGGTTGGTGTAGTACTTGAAAATGCCAATATTGCAATAATCTTAGCCCAATCGATGACTACTAATGACGGCCTTGCGCAATATATAGCAGTTGCTTTAGCTGTTGATAAAGCTGGTCTTAGCTTGGGCCAATCTGATTATGTCACCGCTGAGATCACCAATGCAGTATTTAAAATGAATGCCTTTACCTCGCAGACGCCACCAAGTTACATAAATTGGGCTGATAGTTTTGATGGTGAAGATCTAAATAATAACGGTGTTTTAGACGCTGACGAAGATGTAAATAAAGATGGCGTGCTAAACAAAGGTTACATGATTAAAATGGGCGGTAGCGCGTTATTTATTGATTATCAACAGGCAGTTTTAGAGATGGCTGGAAACGCCGAGTTCAGAATTGATAATGCCGTCACTATTCGCTCAACTTTTAGTATTAAACTCGAAATTTCAACCAACTTGGCAGATTCTGGAATAGAGCTGTTCATTGATGGGAAGATATTAGTAGGTCCTGACGGCTCTCCTATATTAGAACTAGACACTATTGGCTTTCTTGTAGCAAAAAATGGTGAAGTCGCTGCTAAGCTGAAGGTGCTTGGCGGCTTTGAGCTTGGAAAACTATTAGTTTTTAAGGCTGATATGGAGTTTTTGTTGAATTCAACAGGAGCTGAGTTTACCTATGATGTACCTGAAGAGCTCAGAGCTAAAGTCGGATATAACAGTATCACAATCAGTGGCCAAGCTGAGAAATTAGATGGGTCATTTGCCGAAGCCGGGGCTTACTTTACCTTAAAGGCTAATGGCGTGTTGAAGGTAGTTGATAGCTTTGACTTCGACGGTAAGGTGTTTATCAGCGCCTCTGGAGAGGCATTACAGCTTGCAGTGGATGCCAATGCTGACTTCGTTGGTTTAGGTTCGTTGAAGGCGAATGGAACCTTTATCTATGACCAAGGGGGGCTTCTTGCTTCTATAGATCTGACAAATGATATTAATATCGTCAATCTGGTTAAAATCTCTGGCTTGCTTGCGCTTAAAATAAACACCGCCTCCCATAGCCGTTCATTGCCTACTGGCACTAAAGAAGTTATTCAAGGGAACACCACCTTAATTACGTTTGATGGTACAGCGGCATTTGTTGGAATGATGTCATTCGACACTTCAGGAAAACTAGTTTACAAAGGTGGGGTATTCGCCGCTAATTTTGTTGCTAATACGAATTTCATCGGCCTGAATATAGAATCTACAGTCTTCTTCAGTACAGAGGGTGAATACAAGTTTACAATTAAAGCTGATGTTGAATACGAAAAAAGTTATTCGTTCAAAAAAACTAAATGGGGGCAAACTTTTAAGGGCAGTGGGGGTATTAAATTTGATGCCGGGGTTAAATTAGAAATATCTTACCTAGATAGTAATGGTACGGAAATTTTTGGTGATCAAAACTATGTCTTTAAGCTTCAAGGGGAAGCGAAGATGAAAGGCGAATTCAAGACACCAAAACTGTCAGTGACAATTGACCTATTTGTCGGCTCAAAAACATTTACACTGCCTAGTAAAACGCTTGCAATAGAAAAATCGGCCAAAATTACTTACGGATCCGAATCAGGTCTATTAAAAGTATCAACCAGAATATTTGGAAAAGCAGTATCATTTCAAATAGGTAGTGCCGGTTTCAAACCCCCTAAAGCGCCACCAGCGAAAGTCGCCAGAATTGAAGCTGGCGTTCTGATTGTGCATGTGGGTGATCAAGCAAACCAGCGCAATTATTATAAAAACACCACTGCTGAAACGGTTGTAATCAAAAAACAAGGGGCTGGCATCGCCGTCGATGTGCTGGGTAAAGTCACTGTCTTATACGGCAGTTTTAATTATATCCAGATAGACGCGGGTACAGGATTGGATCTTGTTGATATTCGTAGTGATATCCAGGCCCAAGTTAACATAACTGGCGCCGAAACTATTTATCATGATGGGGCTGGTTTCGCGAATATCACAACCACAAGTGGTAACGATCAGATCATTGTGACCGGAGCGTCATCGACAATTGATGCCGGTTCAGGGGACGATACTATTATTATCAAAGGCGAAGGTAATCACACAATTACCCCTAATGCTGGTAATGATACGATTATCTCTGAGCTCGATAGTGGCAGTGTGAAGCTCATTTTTACAGACGGATTTGGTCAGGATAAACTCGCTGGTCCCGGTTTATTGCATTTGAATTTCAGTCAAATAAGCAACAGTATCAAACTGGAATACGATCCTTTTATCAATAACAACTTTTCAGTGACTGTCGCTGATGGTAGTAGCTTAAGTTTGTCGTCAACTGACATGCCACTAATTAACCAAATAGATTTAGGCCTCGCTGATGATGTAGTGGTACTAACCGGTGATGTGCAAGATATAGGCAGTGGGTACATTACTAATCTGAATACCAAAATAACCGATACTGGCGGCAATGATCAACTCTATTTCGTACAAGTGAATAACGAAGTTGTCGAATTTGATAATCATAAAATTTCGATTGGATCCAGCAGAGTTGTTGATTTTGATGCCAATATTGAACAGTTTACGTTATTTGGCCAAGGTGTGACTTATCAATCTAATCAGCAATTTAATGGTATCAGCAGCTACAGTAAAGCCAGTGCCGTAGGTAACAGCATATTACATGCAAACAGCAACTTTAATCTGGGTAATACTAAAGTTAAAATTGTCGCCAACTCGGTTGAGATTCAAAGTTCTGCCACTGCGGCGCAGTGGACTATTGAAGCCAACCACAGTGTTCAATTTAACGGCGCAAGCTTAATGGCAACTCAAGCTGATATTAGCCTGTCGCAAAGCAGTGTCGGCGGATCAGTCAAGGTTAATGGCGATCTGATTGCCAGCCAGGGTAAAATTAGTCTGATCGCTGCTGGTAGCATTACCGCAACCAGTCAGGCGGATATTTACGCGGCGCAGACCGTGACTATTAACTCAAGTGCTGGCGCTGTACAGCAAGATGATGGCGGTAAGATTCGCACAGATAACCAGAATATTACCATTGAGGCCAAGCAAAATATTAACATTGCCCATATTGATGCGGGCACTGCCTCAGTGACATTGACCTCTCACAGCGGCGGCATCTTCGATAGCGGTGATTCGCATATCGATATTAAGGCAAAAGCTGTTACTTTTGCTAGCTTTACTGGTTTTGGTACAGATGCCAATGGCATAGACACTGTGCTAGATACGGTGCAAGGTTCAGTCAATCACGGCACCATCAATATGCATGAAAACGATGCCTTGCAAATAACAGGTAGCGGATTAACAGTGGCCAATGCTGGCAATATATTGCTGCTGAATAAAAGTGCTGACATCAGTGTTGATGGTGTAGTGCAAGTGACTGGCAATGGCATGCTGCGCATAGCGGCTCTGGCGGGAAGTATTAGGGTAAATAACAACATTATCACCCATAACAAAGAAATCTCACTGCAAGGTGCACAAAATATTTGGCAAAAAGCTAATACGCAAATCAGTAGTGTTAACGGCGGCATCGACTTATGGGCAAAATCTGGCAGTATTATTCAACAAGACAATGCATTGATCACTACCGCAAGTGCAGCGGGTAATGTGCGACTTCAGGCGGCTAACAACATAGAGCTTGCGGCGATAAATGCCGGAACTGGCTCAGTTAGTATCATTACAGACAGTGGATCTTTAACTGATGCAGGCGATACCCATCTGGACATTGTCGCCGATCAATTACGACTAAATATCCACCAAGACATTGGCAAAGTAGCCAGCCAGGCTAACCCACTGGACATTGATGTTAACAAATTATCTGCCCATTCTGCCCAGGGAGGCATTAGCTTAGTCGCAGACAAAGCGCTGACGATAGACAGTGTTAGCGTCAGTATTAATCGGGTTAATGCAAACGCATCGACCAGCCAGGTACTGGATAGCGCGCAAAGTGATGTCACTACCGGTACTGATGGCGACATTATATTGGTGGCTAAGGCGGGTAGCATTACCTTGAATGATGGAGCCGACAGCGACGATATTTCGGTTAATGCGGGTGGCAAAGGTAATATCTTGCTAGATGCTCAAGGTACAGGGTCATCAATTACAGCCAATGCGGACATCGTCAGTGCCACCGGCAGTATCAGCGTATTAGCGGCTAATAATATCAGCCAGACTAATACTGCTGACATCAACACCTCAACGGGTAGTATCGATCTGCTGGCAGCTGCTGGCAGTATCAACCAAAGTGCCACTGCAAAGGCCAGCACTGGAAACGGTGTAGGTAATATCCGTTTGCAGGCTCAGCAAGATATCACACTGGGTGGGGTACATGCAGGGCTAGGTGATGTGAGCTTGGTTACCACGGCAGGTAAAATTATAGATGCAGATGTGGCTACAGACAGTGCCAGCCATTATAAAGATGTACAAGGTGCTAACTTGCGTATTGATGCCCAAGGTGACATCGGCGCCACTGGGGCGAATGTCAATGCTGTTGAAATCGACATAGCCAATAAGCTCAGCGCGCACTCCAGCCAGGGAGCAATCAGTTTAACAGAAGATGATGCAGTCATTATTGACAGTGTCAGCGTCAGTATTAACCGGGTTAACACAGATGCATCAACCAGCCAAGTCGTGGACAGTGCGCAAAGTGACCTGATCACTGACACGGATGGCGACATTATCTTAGTGACTAAGGCGGGCAGCATCACTTTGAATGACGGAGTCAGCGATGATGACACGGCAGTCAAAGCGGGCGGCGCAGGTAACATTCTGCTGCAGGCGCAAGGTGCTGGATCCTCAATTACTGCCAATGCAGACATTATCAGTGGCACCGGCAGTATCAGCGTTTTAGCCGCTGAAAATGTCAGTCAGACCCACACTGCTGATATTAAAACCAAGGGTGGCAGTATCGATGTATTGGCAACTTCTGGCAGTATCACGCAGGCGAATACCAGCAGAGTCAGCACAGGCGATGATGCCCAAGGAAATATTCGTCTACAGGCCGGTATAGATATTCACCTCAGTGGCACACACGCAGGCCAAGGTAATGTGACTTTACACACTGACACAGGTTCTATTACTGACAGTGGCGACCACTACAAAGATGTAAAAAGTGTTAATTTGCGCATAGATGCGGCAACAGGTGCCGGCCATGATAATGCCCTGGATACCCAAGTGGAGGTGGTTGCAGGAAAAGCGGGCAGTGCTGGCTTGCACATTGCTGAGGATAATGACATCAGCGTCAATACTGTGCAGGAAATCAGTATCAATCGCGTTGCAGCTAATGCGACAACGGACTTACTGACAGAGAGTGCATTGAGTGATTTACGCACTGCCAATAATGGCTCCATCAGTTTAAGCACAATAGATGGCAGCATCAGCTTATATGATGGTACAGCGACTGCAGATGGCATAGCTGTGAATGCAAATGGCTCTGGTAATATTGATATTGATGCCAATGGCGCTGGTCGGGATCTGCTGATCAAGCAAAACTCTGATGTAGTCACCGCCAGCGGTAACATACATCTGCAGGCAGAGGATGCTGTTTTACAAGAAGATAAAGCAGATATTCTGGTGCAGAGCCAAGGCAATATAGAAGTCATCGCGCAAACCGGCGATATTTATATGGCCGATGGTACCCGGGCACAAACATCAGCTGCCGGTAATATTACTTATACAGCGAAAGTTGATGTCGACCTCTCACAGTTACTATCTCAAGCGCATGTCAGTGTTACAGCCCAAAACGGGCAAATCCGCGACAATTTTGAGATTGGCGCTGGTGATATTGATTATGCTGAAAAAATTGATCCCAACAATAATCACACCATTGATTCACTACATACAACTGTACTAGCTGACGGGCAGCAATTTTATAACAATTTAAAAATTGGCAAGGTTGTTAATGAGCTAGATAATATTAAAGCTAAAAAATTAACGCTTAATGCCAACAAAGGTGTGGGCATCTTATTTGTTCAGGATCTGGATGTGGCAGTTGACGAGATTGAAATGGTTAATAACTCAGAAAATCATATCTTTGTTCAGGAGCGCAACGCGGTGAATATTATTGGCGATGGGGTGCGAAACTATGCGACAGACGGCGATGTGTTTTTTACCACCCGAACCGGCGAGCTTGAGATTGATGGCCAGGATATCAGGAATAGAACAGAAACTTATCAGGGCAACATCAGAGTCATTAACAACAAAGTGCAAGCGGGTGAGGGGGGCTTCATTTACCTGAGATCAGCGGTGGGTGATATTGGTGTGTTCAATTACGAAGATCTCTCTAATGAATTGAGAATTCAGCGTTACATTGCACTTGGCAAAGTAAAAGTAGAGGAAAAAGCTAAATTAGCCGAGCGCCAGCACCCCGCCGAGAATGTTCAAAATACGCCAGATTTAAATTTATCCAGCAAGGTTGAAAAACGCAGCGTCTCCTATCAACTGCCAGTGCAAATCGATGCAAATGCAGTATTGTCTCAATATTTGCAAGCTCAGGGGCAACAGGCCTATGCGAATGCTTTCCAAGTCTATGCCAATGTATTATTGGAAATTCAGGCAACACAAGCAGGGGGTGAGCAGTCAGATACCGCTGTAGAAAAGTTAGAATTCAATTCTGATCTCGAAGCTGTATTTGTGATGATCGGCTCGTTACATTCACTACTGGATGACGGCATGAATATGCAGCAGTTATTTGAATTGGTGAAAAAAAAAGCCGCTAACACTGGTGTGGCATTCACATTAGACTTTGAAACTTTCAGTAAGGTTGTCAAAGCCACTAAGGCAAATGAGCTTAGTCAGGCAAATAAGACCAAGCAACTAAATCCAGCCAACCAAACAACCCAAGCTAATCAAACCACTCAACCAGAGCAAGTGAATCAAGCTAGTGGTGCCGGATAATAACGGCTGCCGTGATAGCTATTGAAGATTGTCGCAGCCGTATATTGACGGCGCAGGTTCATTCAGATGTAGTTTCAGCGCTTGTTTGGCGCTGAAGCTAATTGAGAACTTGCCACTCCAGAGATATTCAATTCAATCTTTTAAAGGTTAGCTAGATTTACTTAAGCTGTCACATCAAAATGACAAATGTGCAGCTCAAGAACTAAGAAAAATTCTCAGCTGCAAATTGGAAAAGATAAAATGCCTTCAAGCTCAAATGTAAATACTGTGGTTGAGAAATTGCAAAAGCTTCGCTACTTCAACGGCGAAGCAAACCAGTTTTGGTCAGAATATATCGACTTAATCAGAGCGTTATTAAATGCCGAATACGCGCTGCTAAGCGTATATGAGGACACTGAGCAGAGGTGGAAAAACCTGCTGTTGTCACCGCAAAACACCCCGCAGACCGTCGGCGAGGAACAAATGGCAACGCTGCAGGGGATGGCTTCTATTGATGCTGCACCCGCGTACAGTTTTACCAATGATGTGGCCAATAACAGATCATTGTTTTGCGCTTATTTAAAATTGGATGAAAGTAACCCAGTCAGTGCTATCAGTTTTATATTGCCCGGTAAAGAACACACCCCAGAGCTACCTGCGACACTATTGTTTAAGTTGGTTTCCGATATTCCCAATGATTATCTTCGGCATTTAAAATTTAGACAATCGGGCATCAATAATGATGCAGCATACGAAGTTTTAGAATTAATGACGACGCTGCAAAGCAGCCATAAATACTCAGAAACGGCGTTAAGTTTGTGCAATGAAATAGCTACCCGTCATCAATTTAGCAGAGTGAGTTTAGGCTGGGTCGAACAAGGTTATGTGTCCATAAAAGCCATTAGTCACGTAAATAAGTTCAAAAAAAAAATGCAGTTACCCCGCCAGCTTGAACTGGCAATGGAAGAGGCAGCGGATCAGGAACAGGAAATCAGCTGGCCTAACGACTCTAACGAAGTGGTGTATAGAAACCACGCAGAATTAGCCCGACTAGTGCAATGCAAAAACATACATACACTGCCGCTACGTTATAACAATGAAGTCGTTGGCGTTTTATGCATAGAGTCAAATCGGGTTAACTACGTCGATGAGCTGCTACGGCTGCGTATATGCTGTGATCAAGTGACAGAAAAATTAGTCTATCAAAAGCAGAAAGATGCCTGGTTTGGCCGGCGTTTCCTGAACTACTGCCGTGATAAATTCAGCAAGCTGTTAGGTGTAGAGCACACATTAACTAAGGCGCTGGGTATTTTAGTGAGCATGATGTTAATCACTTTGGCAGTTATTCAAATTGAATATAGAATTGAGGCGCCTTTCATTGTCAGGGCGACCAATTTGCACTATATCACTTCTCCCTACGATGCCTATATAGAAGAAAGTTATGCCAGAGCGGGGGATTTAGTTGGGGAGAAAAAGTTACTCATTTCACTAAATACCGATGCACTGCAATTACAGAAATCTTCAATTTTAGCGGATTTAAGTCGCTACAACAGTGAATATGAAAAAGCCCGGGCCAGTAATTCACTGGCTGATATGAATATCGCTTTCTCATTAAGGCAACAGACAAAAGTACGGCTTTCAGAAATTCATTATTATCTAAAACAAGCCCAGATAACTTCTCCTATAGAAGGCCTGGTGGTCGAGGGAGATTTGAGTCGCTTATCGGGAAGTTCGATTAAAAAAGGCGACCTGTTACTGAAAGTGGCAACCTTGGATCAGCTGTATTTAGAGTTGGAGCTGGATGAGCAATACATTCACGAAATTAAGCAGCGCTTTACCGGTGAGTCGGCGTTTCAGAGTCAGCCCGGCTTGCATTTTCCCTTTGAATTAACGCGCATAAATCCTGCGGCAGAAGTTAAAGAGGGGAAAAACATCTTCAAATTAGAGGGACAGTTTGTCGATAAACGTGAAGACTGGTGGCGTCCGGGAATGAGCGGATTAGCAAAAATAGCGGTCGGAGAGCGCTCTTTGATCTGGGTCTTAACCCATAAAACCACAGCGTTTTTCCGTCTATGGCTATGGTGGTAATCTTATGAGTCATCCGCGCAGAACATTCAGTGAATCATGGCACCGGGTTGCCGATATTCGAGTCAGCTTACTGACGACAGTAAAGTCGCATAAACAATTTTTTCGGGGTGACTGGTGGTATGTCTTAAATGATCCCTACAACAACCGTTTTTTTCGTGTACCACTGTATGCCTATGAATTTATCGCCAAGTTAAACTACGAACAGAGTGTAGGACAAATCTGGCAAACATGTCTTGAGTTAGACCCACAGAGCACACCGGGCCAGGAAGAAGTAATACAACTGTTAACCCAATTGCATCAAAATAATTTGCTGCATTATGATTCAAGTACAGATAATGCGGTGCTCTACCAGAGACAGGAGAAATTACGCCGTAAACAAATGCGCGCCAAGCTGATGGGCTTTATGTTTATGCGTATTCCGCTGTTTGACCCGGACAAGTTTATCCGCTTTATACTGCCTGCGCTGAAGCCTTTTTTCAGTGTCTTCGGAGCCCTGTTGTGGATTTTTGTGATCTTGGCAGCAGGCAAAGTGTTAATAGAAAATTTTTCTAATTTCACGGCACAATCCAGTCAGGTTTTCTCCGGCGAGAATCTGCTGCTTCTGTATCTGGGCATGGCGTTTATCAAAAGTTTACATGAGCTTGGTCATACTATTGTTTGTCGTTACTATGGCGGTGAAGTACGCACGTTAGGGGTGATGTTGATTTTGTTCACCCCATTGCCTTACATGGACGCCACTTCAAGTTGGTCTTTTCGCCAGCGCTGGCAGCGTGCTTTTGTAGGGGCCGCTGGAATGATCGTGGAGATTTTTATAGCGGCCATCGCCGTGTTTGTCTGGGCCAATACCGGGCAGGGGGTGGTAAATAGCCTCGCCTACAATATGATCTTTGTCGCCTCTGTATCAACGCTGTTATTTAACGCTAACCCACTGCTGCGCTTTGATGGTTACTATATTCTATCCGATCTGTTAGATATTCCAAACCTCTATCAACGCTCTCGCTCACAGCTGACCTTTCTGATAGAGCGGTATATCTATCAGTGTAAAAATGTTACTACTCACGCCTATAGCCTGAAGGAGAGTTACCAACTGGCTATCTACGCAATACTCAGTATCATTTATCGGATAGTGGTGTTTGTTGGTATTATCTTATTTGTTGCTGATCAATATCTTATTTTAGGTCTGATCATGGCAGTGGTTAGTAGCATATTGTGGCTGGTGTTGCCGCCACTAAAAATATTTAAGTATCTTGCCAGCAATAATCGTATTGCCAGGCGTCGAAAGCAAGCTATTGTGATAACAAGTGCTTTCTTTGTCGGTTTAATGTTGCTTTTAAGCTTAGTGCCTATGCCAGACAGGTTTAGAATCAATGGTGTAATAGAGGCGAAAAATTCCCGGCATCTCTACACTAAAGTTGATGGGTTTGTTGACCGTATTTTAGTTGCACCGGGTACTTCAGTGTCCAGGGGGACTGCGCTGATCCAGCTTAGAAATAAACAACTAAGCTACCGGTATGCTTTGGTGTTATTACAGCGTAAAGAAGTAGTGCACAAGATAGCCAAGGCCAGAAAAGAAAACTCAGTCGAGTTGGCGACTCTTGAAAAGCAATATAAAAATATAACACAGCGTATTCAAAAGCTTAGCCTGCGGATAAACAACCTGACGATTAAAGCGACTGTCGAGGGTATCTGGTCGGCACCGGATGCAAACGAAAGGCGAAATCAGTGGCTGTTTAAAGGTAGCCAAATAGGCACAATACTCAGTGATGATGACTATCGTTTCTCAGCGACGGTGCTGCAAGATGATAATTCAAGCCTGTTTCAGCAGGGCAATAAAGAAATTGAAATCCGCATCCGCGGCCAGCAACAGCACAACTTAATCAGCAACACTATTGAAGTAATTCCCTTTCAACATGAAAAGCGAACTTCGGCAACTGGAGGGCAAACTGGCGCTGCAGATTCTAACGGGCAAGCAGCCGAACCATTCTTCCGGGTTTATGCCAGTTTGCCGGTTGTCAGCCCAGTACCTTATGTGCATGGTGTTTCCGGCGTAATGCGCATCAGTCTGGAACCTAAACCACTACTGTTACAGTGGAGCAGGCGTATCAGGCAACTCATCCAAAAACGTTACCAGCTCTGAGTAGACTATGCATATACCTTCAGCTAAGCGCTACCATTTTAACAGTACTGCAGTGAAACCCCTGCTAACGGGGGCAGACAGACAGCTAGACCGATTAGTTGGCTGGGTTAAATTCCGCAGTGGGATCCTAAAATCATTCAGTGCGAAAGCCGAAATTGTTGGCTCAATCATTGATAAATACAGCAACTTAAGTGATCTGTTATTAGAGTCTAAAATGGAGCGGAGCAGAGGTCAGTTTCAACGTAAAAGCCAGATCCAGCAGCCACAATTACATACAGCTATAGCACTTATCGCCATCGCCAGTAGACGGGTGCTGGGTCTGCAACCTTACCCGGTGCAAATCATGGCGGTCATTGCGCTATACCAAGGTTACCTAATAGAAATGGAGACAGGTGAGGGCAAAACATTAGTCTCTGGATTGAGCGCCATATTGTATGCCTGGCATAAACACCCCAGTCATGTGTTAACCGTTAACGACTACCTCGCTGAGCGTGATATGCAGTTCATTAAGCCCCTGCATAACTATTGTAAGGTGGATGTGGCTGCTGTATCAGCCACAATGTCCCCGGATGAGCGGCAATTGCACTATCGGGCCGATATCGTCTATACCACCAGTCAGGAGTTGTTGGCCGATTATTTACGCGATCGGATCAAGCTTGAGGCTATAGGCTCTCTGGAGATGCAAACCTTAAACAGTGCCCAGCAAAAACAGCCCAGTGCAGCATTGGTGACCCGAGGCATCCACAGCGTTATTATTGATGAAGCTGACAGCATTTTAATTGACCAGGCAATATCGCCACTGTTAATTTCTGCGCCGGTAGAAAATGAGCTGCTCACAGAAGCGGTGTTGGTTTCATTATCTAACAGCAGATCGCTGCAGGTTGATCGCGATTACACAGTTAACCGTGAGTATCGCAGTATCAGCTTGCAGCCCTCGGCAAAAGAAAAAATTGCTCAGCTGGCCTCGATATTACCGCGAAAATGGCAGGGGGAGTCGCGTCGAGAAGAGTTGCTGATCCAGGCATTAACAGCCAGGGAGTTTTTCCTTCTCGATAAACACTATGTCATCAAGGAGGATAAAATAGTCATAGTCGATGAATTTACCGGACGGTTAATGCCCAACAGAAACTGGGGCTTGGGTTTACATCAGGCGATTGAAGCCAAAGAGGGCGTAACAATCACCCCGCCGAACGAGACCGTCGATAGGATGAGTTTTCAAAACTTCTTTCGGCTGTTCAATAAAAAATGTGGCATGACAGGTACGGCAAGTGAAGCCAGTAAAGAGCTCTGGGATATCTATCAGTTCCCGGTTATGGCTATTCCACGCAATTTGCCTTGTCGCCGACAGCTACTAGATAAAGTGATTTTTAAAACCAAGCAGGAAAAGTGGCAGCAGCTAATTCTTTTTGTAAAACAGCTACAAGATAGCGGTCAGGCGGTCTTAATTGGCACTCGAACTGTGCAAGACAGTGAGACCTTGGCGCAATTATGCACTGCACAAGGACTCCAGTACCAGTTACTCAATGCCAATTACAGTGATTTCGAAGCGCAGATTATTTCCCAGGCAGGCCAATCAGCTTGTATTACCATAGCCACTAACATGGCGGGAAGGGGCACTGACATTATACTCGATCAAGCGGTAAAAGAGGCGGGCGGGGTCTGTGTACTGATGAGCGAATTACACAATTCCAAACGCATAGACAGACAGCTAATCGGGCGCTGCGCACGTCAGGGTGATCCAGGGTCCAGTAAAACCTTTTTAAGCTTAGAAGACGATCTGATTCAAGAGAATATTCCTAAGTCGATGCATTTTTTGTTGTCTATAAAAGGGCTAACCCAGATATTATTTAGCCTGGCGCAAGCCAAAGCCGAACTTAAAGCCTATACACAACGTCAAGTTGTACTTAAAAGTGACGTTTCATTAAAAGAGTCATTAAGCTTCGTTAAGTAATCGCCATAAAAATGCCGGCGACAATGCAAAATTAAAACAGATCGGCTTTAAATTAAGCGGCGCTCGAGCCGCTTAATCTACTTAAATATTACTCAATTGATCTATATCCCTTATTACAATCAGCAGATTCTTAGTTAATTCAATGGTGTGACTTGCTGCAGTCTCTGTCGAAAAAACAACCAAATAAATTTCATTAAAGCTACAAAACGATTGAAATTGAATCAAAGTTGTTTAACAATGCCCATTAATTATCTGATTTATCGGATTTTTTCCGAAATATAGACGTTTTAAAAAAACAATAACATCTAACTTTTTTAGAAAACGTCACCAAATAGATTCAAAAGTTAAGCTGCCATATAAAAATTAAATTTATTCATGCCAGTAAAAGGTCAAGTTAGTGTAAGCGATTACAAATATTTGTAATCGATTTCATAGGTATGAAAGCGCTTTCAAAAAACGGCCGTGAATAATAGTCCACCACAAAAATAAAAGGATTTACCATGAACAAAGTATTCAAAATAGTTTGGAGCCATGCATTAAACATGTTGGTGGTCGTCAGTGAAACGGCGAAAAGCGGCGGCAAAAAAAGCAGCAGAACCATAGGTGCTATAGCTTTAACTTTGGGTACTTTAACTTCTGGATCTGCGGGGGCGGCACCTGAATTGGGTGCTAATGGAGGTGTCGTAGTAGGCGCTGCGGATATTGTTGTCGACATCATCAACAGCCCATCGGTTACTGACATTAATCAAACTACCCCTAGTGTAATTATTAACTGGGAAAATTTTAATATTTCAGCATCTGAAACAGTTAATTTTAACCAACCAGATGTGAATTCTGTCGCTTTGAATCGTATTTTGGGTAATAGCGCAACAGGGATTTACGGCAAACTCAATGCCAAAGGCCATGTGTTTCTAGTAAACCCAAGTGGCGTTACATTCTCGTCCTCAGCACAAGTCAATGTTGGAAGCCTAGTAGTATCAACCCTCGGTATAAGCAACGATGCTTTCGTGGCAGGGAATGTTTCAGGCGATTATCAGTTTATCAACGAGACAGGTGACTTAACCGGCATCATAGAAAACCACGGCCATATAAATGCTAATCGCGTAGCTTTTTTAGCAAATAAGGTGCTCAACCAAGGCTGGATAACCGCCACAGCTAGTGCGTTGTCGGGTCAACAAATTAATGGTGACGTTGCTTTAGTTGCGGGTCAAAAAATTCGACTTAGCTTTGGTAAGCGTTTAAGTGTTGAAATTACCAATGAGCAACTTAATACGCTGATAAAAGGCAATGAAGTGATCAATGCTGGAGAGATAATTGCAAATAAGGGCAATATATTACTGCTGGCAAAATCAGAAAATACTTTATTATCTGCAGCGGTTAATACCGGCACCCTAAAAGCCAGTGGTTTCGCTGTGAATGACGCAGGAAAGATTGTCCTCTCTGCCGGTTTGCAAACAGGAAGTAAAGTAGAGCTAGCAGGCACAGTGGAAGGTGCCAGTGAGCTTATAGTGTCCGGCGATATTATTACCATTGGTGATGATTTTGTATATACCCCAGGGAATGCTGAAAATAAGTTAATTCTTGAGAGTAACGATTTTACTGTCGCTGTATCAGCCAATGGACCAGATATTGATATGACAGTGGCTACCCTAGAAAGTTTGATGGGAAAGGGCTTTTCGACCGTTGAACTCAGATCGATGGAAGAAGGACATGATATTTACATCGAGGATGATGTGACATGGGGCGGGGCTATATTGGAATTGAGTGCTGCAGATAAAGTATATATAAATGCAGAAATAACGGCCACAGGAGAGGATTCAGGGGTTGTTATTGATACCGGACAAGCAGATGCACTTGGATCACTTAACGGCACATACTCGGCTGAAGAACGCCTAGCAAGGGATCAAGAGTTAGCTAAGAGTAATGATTTACAGTTCTCAGAAGGTGGCAAGATCACCTTAACAGGTGCGGACGCAGAATTTGAGCTCGATGGCAAAGATTATACGGTAATCAATAATGCGAGTTCTGCAGACTCAGCCCTGACTATGTTACAGGACATCGACAATAACTTGCTTGGCGATTATATGCTTGGCGTGGATATTGAAGACGAGAGTGGGCTCAATTTTCAAAGTATTGGCGACTGGAACAATGCCTATCTTGGTATGTTTAACGGTGCCGGGCACTCTATAGCCAATCTCAGTATTGATGAACAGTATGGATATACAGGGCTATTTGCAAGGGCGGGTGATGGCTCACAAAGCACCTCAATTAAGAATATCCATTTAAAAGATTTTGAAGTTAGAAGCTACGGGGGGTACTACCCCGTGGTCGAATTCCCTAACCCCCAGGTCCCGGCCCACTGGGCTTTGGCCTGGGGCGAAAGAGCGGGGGCTTTGATTGGCCTGAGTGACGGCACGGTGATTGACAATGTAAGCGTGACGAATAGTACGGTCACCGGCGATTACGATATTGGAGCGTTAATTGGCATTAGCATTAACGATGTGATTAATAATGCAAGCGTGACAAACAATACAGTCTCAGGCTCCTATAGTGTTGGAGGGTTAATTGGCACCAGCATTAACAGTACGATTGATAATGTGAGTGTGACTGGGACTGTGGCAGAGGCTGGTAGTACAGTCAAAGGAATAAGCATGGTTGGTGGCTTAATTGGCCAAAACTACTTCGGAACTGTGATTAAGAATGCGAGTGTGACTGGTACTCATGTCAGCATGTTAGAAAACAATGCCCCGGTCGAATACGAAGGCGCGCCAGTCGCTGGCTCGAGTTTTGGAGGATTAATTGGCTTAAGTAGAAACGGAACTGTGACCGACAATGTGAGCGTGACGGGTAGTACAGTAACAGGAATAAGCGAGGTTGGCGGAATAATTGGATCCAGTATCGCTTCTTTTGACGAATACGGTAACGAACTCAGCACAGCTACTCTTCTTGAAGATGTACATGTGAAGAATACGAATGTGACAGGGCACGACAACGTTGGCGGATTAATTGGCTACAACGAAGACACCACTACGGTTGAAGGGTCTAGTGTCACTGATTCTAATGTCAAAGGATACGATAACGTTGGCGGATTAATTGGTTCCAGCTCGAATACTGATATTGGGACCAGCGGAGTGCCTGATGTCGCAAGTTTTGATTCCGCACCTTTTGGACCTACAGCCGCGGGCGAAGTGAGTGTAACGGATACGAATGTCAGCGGAAACGATAACGTTGGCGGCTTAATTGGATCCAGCGAAGACACTACGGTTACAAATGCAAGCGTGTCAGGTACTGATGTCTCAGGAAACGGAGACGGAAAGGGGCTAAGGCATGGAGGATTAATAGGATCCAGCGGTGCCGGTACTAAGGTTCAAGATTCAAGTGTGACGCTAAGCACCGTATCAGGACATTCCGACATTGGTGGTCTAATTGGCTACAGCAGCGGCAGCAATGACAATTACAACACTATTGTAGATGTGAGTGTGTCGGATACCGAGGTAATAGGAAAGCATAATCGTATTGGTGGATTGATAGGCAAAAGCTTGAGGACTGACATTGGAATCAGCGGAGCTCCTGACTCTGACTCTGACTCAGTGAGTGTGACTGTGAAAGGTACTAATGTCACAGGACAGCATAATGTTGGTGGGTTAATTGGCGAGAGTGGCGGCGGCACTACGGTTACCAATGCAAGCGTGTCTGGGGTAAGAGATATAGATGGAACTCGGGCGACCATAAAAAGCACCTCTTATATGGCTGGAGGGTTAATTGGCAACAGCTATAGCACTACAGTTCAGCAAGTGAGTGTGTCGGATATTAATGTCACTGGATCAGATAGAGTTGGCGGATTAATAGGCAACAGCAAATTCACTACGGTTAAAGATGCGAGCGTGACGGCAAGTACGGTGATTGCAAGCACAGTGAGCGGAAATGCAAACGCTGGCGGATTAATTGGTTTCAGCGACCACGTCACTCAGGTTATAGCTGCAAGCGTGTCTGATTCTAGTGTCGAAGGCACTGGATTAAACGTTGGCGGATTAATTGGTTCCAGCTTGAACAAATCCAGCACCGACGCACGTAGCATTACGCTTGAAAATGTTCATGTGAGTAATACGAATGTTACAGGCAGCGAGAATGTAGGTGGATTAATTGGTTCGAGCCAAGACACTACGGTTAAAAATGCAAGTGTGAGCGGAACTCATGTCCCAGGAAGTGATGGCGATGATGAACTAGGTATTGTCGCAGGACGCGATAACGTCGGTGGATTGATAGGCTCCAGCGTCGACAGCGAAGTGACTAACGGTGTCAGCGTGGCGGGGATGA
>ASZI01000359.1 GCA_000416315.1 Osedax symbiont Rs2
CAACCAACTCAACTCCAAGCCAGTTTTCTAAAGCCTTAATCCGCCGCCCAAATGCGGGTTGGGTGACAAAGCGCGCCTCAGCCGCCTTAGAAAAGCTGTGATACTCGGCTAGTGCCAGGTAGTCTTCCAACCATTTTAACTCCATTGTCCTTCCTGTATCGTGCTGCGGTATCCGCACTCTAATAAGTAGAGTTGTCAAAACACCTGCAAATGATGGCCATCGATCATCTTGATCAGCAGTAAAGTGTTGCCAATCAATTTTATAGTTTTCTTTGATTAGCCATCATACTCCGCTTAACTTAGCAGGCATAAATTAAGTTATTAATATTATCGGTTTAGTTAGGTTCAAAGTATCTTTGCATCACTCTCAGCAGTTTAGGCGGCTTCCATTAAAGCTAAGCGATTTATATATTATTTCATAATATTAATAAGGGTGGGTGAGGCTCATGGCTAATCAGGTAATTTTTTTATCTTGTTGCACCTGACTAGTGATTTTAATTTACTCGTTAGTTCTAGCAGGTTGCAAAGTACGGAGTATTAAGTTTGTTTTTCATGCTGCGGATGATGCATCTCGATGAAATTAAACCGCATGAATCGTAGCTTATGCCAAAAAGTACTAGCTTGTACAGAAAACGGCACTGGTCAATTGGCATTGACAGATCCTATGATGGCTCTTTAACTCATCCACTTAGCAGAAATACGACGCAGGTCGGATTTTCACAGGAGTACAAGCATGCATTTATCACGTTTCCCACGCTTGCAATTTGCCCATTTATCAACCCCATTAGAACCCATGAAAAATCTTAGTAAGCTACTAGGGGGGCCCAACCTCTGGATAAAACGGGATGACTGTACCGGGTTGGCAGGTGGCGGAAACAAGACCCGCAAACTGGAATTTTTAATGGGGGATGCGATAGCCAAAGGTGCCGACACTATCATTACCCAAGGGGCAACCCAGTCTAACCACGCCCGTCAAACTGCCGCTATAGCAACCAAGATGGGAATGCAGTGCCATATATTATTGGAAGATCGTACTGGTAGCAAAGATGTAGACTATAACTACAACGGCAACGTATTACTCGACCAGCTGTTTGGTGCTTCACTCAGTAAATACCCTGCTAATACCGACATGAACTTAGCCATGGAAAGGCTTGCAGAAACCCTCACTGCTGATGGTAAATCACCTTATATTATCCCCGGTGGTGGCTCGAACCCTATTGGGGCTCTGGGTTATGTAAACGCAGCTCTGGAGTTGCTGACCCAGGCAAACGACATGAGCCTTAGAATTGACACTCTGGTTCACGCTACCGGTAGCGCAGGTACCCAAGCGGGCTTAGTGACAGGTCTAGTGGCGTCTAATAGCTTAATACCCGTGCTGGGCATTGGGGTACGCGCCCCGCGTGAACTTCAGGAAAGCAACGTGTTTAAACTAGCTGAAAAAACGGCGGAGCATTTAGGCATTGCTGGTGTGATTAAGCGCGAGCAAGTCGTTGCCAACTGTGATTATGTGGGTGACGGCTACGGCATCCCAACAGAGGGCGGCATAGAGGCAATCGAGCTATTTGCACGTCAAGAATCGATCATGCTGGATCCTGTGTACTCGGCCAAAGGAGCTGCGGGTTTAATCGACCTGGTTCGCAAAGGCCACTTCGACAAAGATGAAAATATTGTCTTCTTGCACACAGGTGGCAGCCAGGCATTATTTGGCTATCGTCAGGCCTTCAACTATCAAGACTACTGTTAGAACTAACAAATATCTCATTAAAACAAGAAGGTCAGGGTGCCTCACCACTGTCCTTCCTGGCTACAGGCATAGATGACACCAGTTCGAAACCCGCGCCCGCTTTCGAATTACTCAGAACCAGCTATCTGGCCTGCCCTTTTAGCCTTAGTTAATTTAAGAACTCAGAGTAACTAAAACACTGATTCTTCTACTGCCAAATGGGACACATTTTTGGTACACTTAACAAACACCAAATTATATTTAGAAGCTATAAAACAATAGGTTATGTGGAACAGGTTATTCACCCGCCACCTCCACCATTTCAGGGTTGAGAGTTAGGAAAAACAACTCTCAATTCACTGCAATATCAATAAACAAGCGGATTTCGAAAAGGAAGTAGCTTGCTTTTTTTTGGCCAAACCACACGCTTTTTATTCACAAGTCCACTTTCAAATTACTCAGTGGATAACTGCAACAAGGTAAAAACTCTCCACTACCGATGTCTTCTTCATCAATCGCTTGAGCTTGAGGTGCTGCGATGTTGCCTTCAATAATATAGCTGGTACAGCTGCCGCATATGCCCGACGAGCAGCTTGTATCTAGGTCTATACCTAAGCGTTGGGCAGCATCTAAAACGGTTTCTCCACTGCTTATTTCAGTACGGCTATTTGAGTGACAAAAATCGATTGTATAAGTATTGTTACTATCTCTCACTGCTGCTAATGGCGCTATCTCAAAGTCTTCTTGAAAATATTGATTACTGGGTAAGCCTTGCTTGGTTAGTATTTGTTGTACTCGCTCCATATATGAATTGGGGCCACAAACAAACACATCGCGCTGTGGTATATCAGAGCAGATTCGCTGTAACATTTCTTCGCAAATGTGGCCACTGTATTGATTGGAATCAGAGTCGGGTCGTCCTCTGCTGAGGTTGTAACTGATAGTAAAGTGAGGATATTGATCGCCTAAGGCATTCAGCTCATGCGCCGCAATAATATCTTTAGAAGTTTGGGCGCTGTGGTGAAAAATTACCTCATAAGCTAAGTGACTTTTAGCGATATGTCTTAGCATTGACAATAGCGGTGTGACACCTACTCCAGCGCTGAGTAAAAGTAGCTTAGGTTTATTAGAACGAGCTAGGTGGAATTGTCCGCAGGGTTCGCTAGCCTGAATGATATCGCCCACACCGAGTTGATCTAATAACCAGTTGCTCATGGCGCCTTGCGAGACTCTCTTGACGATTATTTCTATGCATTCACTTTGCTCAGGGCAAGAGGAAATAGTGTAACAGCGATCGTAAGTTTTGCCCTTAATGGTGGCGCTCAATGTTATATATTGACCGGGGTTAAATGTTATTACCTGCTTTTGTTGATGAGCTAAAGTGATGACGATGACATCATCTGTCGCTCTGCGTTTGTCAACGCAGACTAAGCTTATGGCTTTGCTGGAAAGTTGGCTCATAATTATTCTCCTTGTGATGAGAATAAAATAATGCGCCATAAAGCTTAAAGAAAACTTAAGAGTGGATAGCCAGATAGTGATTGTGGAGAATGCGATAGAAAATGAGAGAGTTCCGCAAAAACTGTTTAGTGCGCTAGTGGAATAAGTATCTTCACAGTGAGTCCGCCAAACTCGGTCTCTTTTAACGCATACTGGCCATTGAACACAGTCGCTATTTCTCTGACGATAGACAGGCCTAATCCAGAGCCCTTTTCTTGAGAGTAATTAACCCGATAGAAGCGCTCCCAGACCTTTTTTTGCTCATCACTTGATATGCCTGGGCCGTGATCTATTACGCTAATACACCCGTACTCATCACTTCCATCAACCATAATCTGCAGGTTGTCTCCGGATTTACTGTAGTGAATAGCATTGTCTAATAGATTGACGATAAGCGCTTCCAGTAGAGTAGTGCTGGCTAATACCTCACTTTGAGTGCAGTTGATAAGCTCTATTGTCATCTGTTTTTGTAGTGCCTTAGGATGCATTTGGGCAATAACGACAGCACAGAGATCATTGAGGTTGACACTTTCTAGCACAATGCTCTGCTGTGATTTTGGAGAGAGCCTAGCCAGTTGCAATAACTGATTGACTAGACGGCTCATATTGCCAATATTGTGCTTCAGGGCTGCCCGAACTTCTCCTTCTGGTAATGCATCCAAATGGGCTAACATTGAGGCAAGTGGGGTGCGTAATTGATGGGCGGCATCATCGGTAAAACCTTGTTCGCGCTGCACTGCGGTATCGACTTTTTCAAACATCAAATTAAGTGATGCCAGAGTCGTTGCTAACTCTTTGGGAAACTCTTGCAGCACAATTGGCGATAGATTGTTGCTTTGACGGCTCTGTAGGTCACGACTTATTTTTTGCAGTGGTGAAAGCCCTTTTCTAACAATATAGTAAAGGGCCAAACATAAAAGGAGGGTGCCGATTGAGAGCACTGGCAAAACACTTTCTGCGACTTCCCTTATAATCTCTGTACGAGTTTCTTTAAGGTGAGAACTGCTAATCCAGAGCTTGCGCTTTTTATCAAAAACACTAAAGGACTTCCAGTTAGCGCCATCGACAACTTGTTCGCTAAAGCCTTCTTTGTTGTGTGATAGCTCTGTACTTTTGGGGTGACTTGCCACTAATGATCGACCTGACTCACTTTGAATGACTATCACTATGTCATTTTTATAAAAACGGTTCCGATCGTTCTGACGCTTTTCTTGTCCTAATACTTGTTCGGAGTATTGCTCTTGAATCTCAAAAAGTATCGACTCCGCTTCTTCGTACTCCTCTTCCTCTAGGTCATCAGGTAGTAGAGATTGTACGACTAAAGTAGTTTGTACAAGAGCTGTATCAAATACTTCCTGAGCTTCATGGCTCAGTTTTTGACTACTAAACCAGAGCATACCTGCACTAATCAGCAACATGACTAAAATGCTGCTGATTAAAATAAATGACTGAATAGAACGAAGTTTATGCCGCCACAAAATAGCCAACCCCGCGCACGGTGGTAATTAGCTGTTTACCTAATTTTTTACGCAGATTATGCACATGCACTTCTAAGGCGTTACTTTCCGGCTCGTCTTCATAGAGATTCTCCTCTAATTGACGCCTGGTAAGCACTTGGGCTTTGTTGTCTAACAAAAGTAACAATAAATCATATTCTCGACGGCTCAGCTCAATGAGCTCACCTTTTAAATAGACCTGTCTTGCACTAGTTAGCACTTGTATATCGTTATATTTTAGCTCGTCGCTCCTGCCCCCGTGGGCACGCCGATACAGCGCCCTGATCCTGGCATCTAGTTCATCCATATCAAATGGTTTCAGTAGATAATCGTCGGCGCCTAAATCAAGCCCTTGGATGCGCTGCGCAATAGCATCTCTGGCCGTTGTAATTAATACGGGAGTAGTGACGCCTTTAGCGCGGGCTTGTCTTAATACTTCCAGCCCGTCGAGCACTGGCAAATTTAAATCGAGAATGATGACATCGGCAGACAAATCACGAATGGCAAGAAGACCATGATCCCCTCTAAGGAATGATTCTATTTGATAGCCGCGACGCTTTAAACTGGTTTCTACCCCTTGCGCAAGGGATCGGTCATCTTCGATCAATAATATTTTCATCACCTGCTCCCTCGCTGTAGAAAATTGAAATTAGAATACACTAGCTATATTGATAATATCCTAAAACATTAATTCACTGCAGAGATTTTTGATTAAAGGCGGCAGCATTGCGCTTTCTATTTCTCAATTTTGCCGGCAGTGTAATGCAAAACATATACAACCCTGTTAGCGAAAGTATCAATAAAATGATCGCCGCGGGTAGGAATAACCAGAGCTTAGCACCCTCGTGGAACCACGAGCCATCATGTATAGACTCGATGAGATCTGAACGTCGGTAATTTATCGCTAAAATTTCTGCCGTTGCATTGTGTATTTGAATTTCCCAACGGTTGTTTGCTCTAATTTTGGTGACGCCTTTACCCGGCCTCACATCAAGTCTATCAACATCTTTCCAAGAATTAATCTCAGCCTGCTCAACCGATTTGGCGACAGTCAGGATCTGGGAAAAATTGAGCGGTAATTCTCTGACACTGGTTTTTACAGTCGCAGGTTGTACCCAAGTCAGCTGCTTTTTAATTTGTAGTAACAGCCCAGTGCCGATCACAATTAATACGGGAATAATGATGATGATTGATCCCCAATAATGGATTTTTCGGTTAGTTTTTTTCCAGTTCATAGCGC
>ASZI01000360.1 GCA_000416315.1 Osedax symbiont Rs2
CCTCCGAACAGTATAACTAGCCGCCATTCTAGAATAATTACAGTTGCACTTTAGTTAATACAAATGTCACTATTGTCAAAACAAAGGTTTTGTTTTGTGCGCTTAAGTCGGATAATAGCGGCTCAATTGTACTCTGGCACGCTCTGAGTAAAACTGTCACTCTACGATAATCCACTGCTGCTAATTGTAACTTTAACCCTCTCAAATTGAATGAATTTTATGCAACTTAATAATATCCGTATTGTGCTGATCAATACTTTTCATCCAGGCAATATTGGCGCGGCCGCCAGGGCATTAAAAAATATGGGACTGAGTAATTTGTACTTAGTTGACCCGGTAGATTATCCTCACGACGAGGCCACGTCTCGCGCAGCAGGTGCACAAGATGTGTTAGAAAATGCAGTGGTCGTCAACAGCTTACAAGAGGCGATTAGCGACTGCCAACTTGTCATAGGCACTAGCGCCAGAAACAGAACTTTTGATTTACCTCTGTTAGATGTTAAAGATTGCGCCAATAAAATTGTTGGCGAATCCGCACAGGGGAATATTGCAATTCTGTTTGGCAGAGAGAGCAAGGGACTGCTTAACGAAGAACTAAATTTGTGTAATTTCCATCTGTTTATCCCAACCAACCCTGAATACCCAGTGTTAAATATATCCCAGGCAATCCAACTGGTTAGTTACGAAATCTGGCTCGCCAGTCAAGTGCCAGCAACGGTTGCCAGCAGTGAATACCCCCTGCACAAAGAGATGTTATTGTTCTATCAACATCTGGAACAAGTGCTGCGCAAGGCCCAATTTTTAATACCCCAGCACGAGGGCAGAGCGATGCAAAAATTACAGCGTTTTTTCAATCGCTCTCGCCCGGAAAAACAAGAGCTGGGCATGCTCCGCGGTGTACTCTCGTCAATAGAAAAACGCATTGACGATTTGCAAAGATAACTTGTGCACGCCAATAAATAAACCTAACTCAAAGCGAAAATTAACACATGAAACAATTGCCTTTAGGTGACATCTCCCTTGAAATTTTTCTGCGTGACTACTGGCAGAAAAAACCTTTGTTAATTCGCAACGCCATTGCCAACTTCGAGCCGATCATATCTGCAGATGAACTGGCGGGACTCGCCTGTGAAGAAGAAGTAGAGTCACGCTTAATTATCCAGCAAAGTGATGATAACAACTGGTCAATGAAACACGGTCCACTAGTTGATGAGGATTTTGCGAATTTGCCTGCAAGCCACTGGACCTTACTTGTTCAGGCAGTTGATCACTGGCACCCACAAGCTCAGGCACTGCTTAGCTTGTTCGATTTCATCCCACAATGGCGTATCGATGACTTGATGATATCCTATGCAACCCAGGGGGGTGGAGTCGGCCCACACTATGATAACTACGATGTTTTCCTGCTGCAGGCTACCGGTAGCAGACAGTGGCAGTACGGCGGCTTGTACGATGAGCACAGCGACAGGCAGGAAAATTCAGAATTAATGCTGCTCGCTGATTTCTCTGCTGAGCATACAGTGACCCTGCACCCTGGTGATTTACTCTATATCCCTCCAAGGGTAGGCCACTGCGGCACAGCTATCAGCGATGACTGTACCACTTACTCTATTGGCTTTCGCGCTCCCTCCCATGCAGATGTATTGCTTAACTTTAGCGATTTTGCTGCACAAGATCTCAGTACAGAGCTCAGATACTCAGATCCAGGACTAACAACACAAAAGCACAGTGCTCATATCAGCCCCCAGGCGGTTGACCAGGTAAAACAAATCCTCAGGCAATACATAGAAACCCCCGGTGCCATTGAGCAATGGTTCGGCTGCTATATGACGGAACACAAATATGCGCAACAGCAACAAGAACTGTATTTAGATAACAGTGTCCAGGAGATCATTGAAGCGATGCAGCAAGCTGAGCAGATCTGCAAAATTCCCGGTACCCGGCTGGCGTTTCAATACACTGATGCCGATCAAGATGATGCTATGTTACTTTTTGTCAACGGTATGTGCTGCCAGATTACCCAGCAACAACAAGCTTTTGTGATCCAATTGACCGAGTCGGACTCAGTCCAAGCGGCTGATTTAGTAGAGCAACCTGAACGACTTAAATTACTTGCCAATCTGATTAAAATTGGCGCTTACGAGATTAACTAGTCATAAAAGTAAACTTAGGATACTGACGCTTTGCGCAAAATATTAGTGAGCAGTTGCCTGCTTGGACACAAAGTGCGCTACGATGGTAAACATAGCGCCAGCGGTGATGATTTAATTCAGCAATGGTCTGATCGGGGAATGATAGTGCCATTTTGTCCAGAAGTTGCGGCGGGACTACCTATCCCCAGGCCCGCCGTGGAAATACTTTCACAGCACCCGCTACAACTGCGTGACGCTCATGCCATTGATTACACAGAAGCTTTTATAAAAGGTGCGAAAATGGCGTTTCGATTGGCTCAGCAACACAATATCGACTGCGTGCTGTTAAAATCTAAAAGCCCCTCTTGCGGCCGGGATTTTATTTACGATGGCCTCTTTCAACAGCAACTGATCGCTGGACATGGGGTGACTGTCAATTTGCTGATGCGACACTCCATCAAGGTTTTTACTGAACACGAATTGCCACTGCTGCAAGAGTATTTGTCACAGTAGCAGCATCCAGCGATGCATAGCGGTCGATAATTCATTAATCGTCAGCACAAGATCCAAAGAATTATCGATCAACAACAAAAGTAATCAGTCTGTGTCTGGGCATGCAGAGTACTGTGATTGACTTTTGTTTGCTGCAAAACTAGCCAGCGACAAACCTAGGTTATTATACGGCGATTTTAAGATTTAACTTATCAAGCATTTCTCTGCGCCCGCGAGTATAGTCGGCAATAGTCGTGACTAGCTTAATCAATGCATAACAACTGGCCACTGCCCCACTTTGGCTAGTAATCTGACCGACTTGCGCTTTTTGCAGCGCATGAGTGATTGAAGTGGTGCCGTAGCGATTGTCACTGCCATAGGCGTTTGCCGATAGATACATTGCACAATTAACCGACAGCGCATCGATCCACTCGATATCCAGCGCGTAAGCCTGGCAGCTCTGCTTCAATATTCTGGTTTCATAAATGGCATCAAATATAATTACTTTGCGCCCGCGCAGCAGATTTTTTAGCCGATCAATAACATCTGGCCAAACTGGTCTTCCCTGTAGCGAGCTTAAATTTATAGCGTGATACTGTTCCGCGTCTTTATCAATGGCGACGCTTGGGCGAATTTGCGAGTGAAAAATCACATTTTGACTTGCGTCTAAAAGCGCTATTTCTATTACTTGCGCAAATTCGCCGCTGCCGCTGTTTTTAGTACTGATGTACAAAGGCGCATCATCCAGCCAATTAGCAGCTCCCCGCCCCGCCCTACCCAAACTATTATTTAACTCTCTCTGTACGCTGTAAAGGGACCTACTGCTGTCATTAATTTTCATGTTACCTACCTAAGCTAGCTGATGACATCATTTTAAAGCAAATATAATAACTGTATATTAATACAGTAACTGATCAAATGTACAGCTTTTTAGTTTAGCAGTTTGTGTTTTTATTGAAGATCTGGGCTGCTCTTTTTCTGTTATAAATTGCAACCAGCTAGGCCGTGAAAGTGTCACTATCGTCTGCAACAAGTGAGTAGATTTAACAGCGGTTTCGACACTGATAACTGCTCAAATCAGCACTGCCTACCCACAGTCAGTTGTTGTCTTAGTGCAGCGTCAAATTGATCAGTTCACTGGCGCAAAAGCGCACTAGGTAATAGGTCTGCATTCGCGGTTATAGATATAAGGGGTTATAATTGCATTTGAGGTGATTGTTACATCGATTAGATAGCAACAGAAGCTACTGATTAGCGTAACTATTTATTACAGGAACTATTTATTACAGGAACTATTTATTACAGGAGCTATTCATTACAAGAGCTATCGCACCGGCGTTGAAATGATTATTTCTTTTTTTGCTAATGGTCAGTTTTCGAACAACGACTGCTGATAATCAACAACAGTTCATGCCACTAAATAGCCCGGGGTATTGTCCGGGCTGCATTGCACACTGACTGTTATTTACTGCTTATAATCAGTCCCAGACCACTAGTGACAAAAATGCCACCGGTTATTTTATTGATCAATTTACTAATATTGGATGTTTTGAACAAGCTGGCTAAATAATTCCCCCCGATTGCGTAACTCATCGCGCAGCTAAATGCACAGATACACACCAAACTTACCATAATTAGATACTGGCTCAGTGAAGCATGTCCAGGATCAATAAACTGTGGAAACAAAGCGGTAAAAAATATAATAGCTTTGGGGTTCCCCGCCGCGATTACAAAGCCCTGCCTGAACATTTTAAACAGCGGAGCCTGTAGTTTGCCTTCAGATGTCGATGAGCCACTTGCCAGACTAAAGTTGCCACTGCGCCAGAGCATTACTCCTAAATAGACTAAGTACAATGCACCTATATACTTAATCACTAAGAACAAACTACCAGAAGTAGCAATCAGCACACCGAGGCCGGCGATAGAGATAACCGCCTGAAGACATGATGCCATAGTATTTCCCAAAGCAGTGGCCATTGTGGCTTTGGCGCCATACTTAACTCCATGAGTAAGGGCGATTAACATACTCGGGCCAGGGATGATTGATGTGACAAAAAGGGTAATAACAAATACGACTAAAACTTCAATGCTCATGGTGACTCCGGATAATAACTATAAATCGAGTGTGATATTTTGGGCTTTCTATAGCGGCTGATAGTAATAGCGCATTTGAACTTCATCGGCAACCGTATCCAGCGCTTTAAATCCAAGTCGGCTGTATAAAGCTTGGGCTGGATTGCCGGCAATAACAGATAGCAGCACATCCTTTTTTTCGCCGCAGGCCCTGGCAATTATTTTTTTCACGGCACTGGCGCCGATACCACGCCCCTGAAATTCCGGCCCTACCTGAACTTGCACTATATACCAACAATCCTCACCGGCGTGAGCCTTGAGCAGCCCCACCTCCTGACCTTCGCAGAGAATAATTTTTGAGTACTCAAACTTGTGTTTTATGCGCGCTGTATGGGTAATCTCATCCGTTGGCCAACCGACATTTTGCATATGCTCTTGCATAGTATCTATTCTCAGTTGCAGCAGAAACTGCAAATCTTCAACTTTCGCTGCGCGATAGCTTAGATGCATAAATAGCTAATACCTCTTGGTAGAACGATCATTGCGACTTAGAAACTTCAATAAAGTTAATTGAACAGCAACTGCAAGCAGCTAAACACTGCCTTATTCAAAGCGGCTTAATATAGCTACTTATCCGGTAAACTTACAGCAATAGTAGCTACTAATGTAGGCAAACAAAATCAGCAGCTGTATGATTTTTTCAGTGACTTTCCTTGCAGCGGCAAAATATATGGATATGTAGTGGAGGTTAGATAGTGAAAATTTTTCACTACAAACT
>ASZI01000361.1 GCA_000416315.1 Osedax symbiont Rs2
GAGCCGCTGTCTAACTTAGATGCCAAGTTAAGAGTGCAAATGCGCATGCAAATTAAAACCTTGCAGCGCAACTTAGCTGTCACCACTCTCTACGTCACCCACGATCAGGTCGAGGCGATGACCATGGCCGACCGTTTGGTGGTCTTAAAGGATGGCATAGCAGCTCAAATCGGCACGCCAATGGAAATCTATGACGATCCTCACAATCAATTTGTCGCCGGCTTTATTGGCTCTCCGGCAATGAACTTTATCGATTGTACTGTCTCTGACGATGAGATAGACATCGGCGGTCAAAAGATGCTCCGCCCGGCGAATGTCTGCCAACGCGGCGCATTAGTACTGGGAATAAGGCCTGAACACTTTGACAATGATGCCGATACAACTGCCATTGAGGGGCAGGTCGAGATGATTGAGAAAATTGGTGCCAGTGTCTTTTTGTATGTAAAATGCGACAACATCAAAGAGCTTATCGTTATTCAACGTGAGGGGCACAGCCAGGTACAGATAGGCGAAATAGTCAATATAGACCCCAACCCCAAGAAACTTTATTTCTTTGATAAAAATACTCAACAGCGAATTTATTAAGCGATTACATAAACATGATAGTTACACCTATAACGGCCCATAGAGGCCTCTCCAGTTTAGCCCCAGAAAACACCTTATCTGCCTTGCGCTTAGCCGCAGAACACGGCGTGCAGTGGGTTGAGATTGACGCTATAGCCTGTGGCGATGGCACCATTGTGATGTGGCACGACAACAGTGTTGATCGTTGCTCTGATGGCAGTGGCGCTATGTCCCAACACAGTGCCCAAAGTATTAAACAACTCGATTGCGGCTCCTGGTTTTCAGAGCAATATCGCGGCGAAACGATGGCCACCATTGAAGAGGCAATACTGCTTATTAAGGAACTCGGCTTAGGTTTAAACTTAGAATTTAAGCTCTATGAAAACAGCGTAGAGACCGTTGTAGCACCTGTATTAGCATTGCTTAATCAGCATTGGGAAAATTTTGATAAGTTGATAATTTCCAGTTTTGACCAGCCAGCATTGGAGTATTGCCACAGTCAACAGCCAGAATTACAGCTGGCAAAGCTATATGAAAAGATTCCCGACAACTGGCTACAACAAATGCAGGCGATCAACGCCGTCACCTGTCACTGCGATTACTCTGTGTTGCAACAATCCCAAGTAGCCGAGTTGCACTTGGCCGGCTATGAGGTTTACTGTTATACCCCCAACGATACCAGCGCTGTTGAACAACACTGGGAATGGGGTATTGAAGGCATCATTACTGACTATCCGCAAAAATTCCAGCAGCATTTAGGCACTTCTACGGACAGTGACTCTAGTGCCGGTAGCCACTGTGAAACTGAATAACAGACAACAGCAAATATTGCAGCTGATCAGTGCTGAACAGTTTGTCAGCGTTGAGCTTTTAACTCAGCATTTCCAAGTGACAGCACAAACTGTACGCCGTGATATTACTCAGTTATGTGATTTAGGCCTGGCCAGACGCCATCACGGTGGCGCCGGGCAACTTCCCAGTGCTGAAAATTTATCTTTTGGCAACCGCCGAGTGATTAACGCAGAGGCCAAACAGTTAATTGCCCAGCGGATCGCCGCCGATATTCCCGATAATGCCTCGCTCGCTTTAGGCATAGGCACCACTATTGAAGCTGTGGCCAAAGCCCTTCTCGACAAAAAAGGCCTGAAGATCATCACTAACAATTTAAACGTCGCCAGTATCTTCTTTCAGAGCAGTGACGCTCAAGTACAAGTCAGTGGCGGCAAGCTGCGGCCACTCGATCAAGATCTAGTCGGCGATCAAGTGGTTAGTTTTTTTAATAGCTATTTTACCGATTATGCCATTGTCAGTGTCGGCGCTTTAGATCAGCAGCGCGGATTAATGGATTTTGATATGGATAACGTTGCAATCACCCAAAGTATTTTAAATAACTCTGGCAAGAAACTTTTAGCCGTCGACGACAGCAAATGGAACAAAAAATCTTTTGCCTGTGTCGCCACATTTGACAACATCGACAAGTTTTATACCGACCAATTACCGGCTGCTGACATTTGTCTGAGCCTTGACAGTAAAAAAGTCCAGATTATTGTCTGTGACCAGGAAAAACCTAAATGACTCAGCCCACTGCCCTGCCTAAAAAAATTGACCAGATAAAATTTGTACTCAGCGATGTCGATGACACACTGACCAGCAACGGTCAGCTGAGGCCCGAAACTTATCAGGCGATGCATCGTCTGGCGGATGCTGGGATTGTCTTCATTCCTATCACTGGCGGCTGCGCTGGCTGGTGTGACTCTTTCTCCAGACTCTGGCCAGCCGCTGCGGTCATAGGCGAAAACGGCGGTTTTTATTTAAAGCGCCAGCCTAACAATCACATTGACTATCATTTTTGGCAGAGCGAAACTGAGCGCCAACAAAATACTGAAAAGCTGTTACAAATCGCCCAACAGGCAATTTTACAAGTCCCTCAAGTACGCCTGGCAAAAGATCAGTGTTATCGTCTGGTGGATGTCGCTATAGATTACAATCAGGATATTTCCGGCATAGACAAAGAGCAACTGGCGAAGATACTCGAAGTTTTCCACCGCCAGGGTGTCAACGCTAAAGCCAGCTCTATTCACGTCAACGCCTGGATCGGCGATTACAACAAGAAGGCGATGGCCTGTAAGATGCTCGCCAGTGAATTCCATCTCACTGCAGAGCAAATGCAGCAACAAGTATTGTTTATTGGCGATTCATTGAACGATGAAACTATGTTTGAATTTTTCCCCAACAGCGTGGGTGTCGCCAATATTGAGCAACAGCTAGCACAACTACAATCAAAGCCTAAATGGATCACTCAGGCCAGCCATGGTCGAGGCTTTGAACAGATGGTTGACGCGGTACTGGCTAACTAAGCTGCACCGAGCTCAGCCAGATTTTACTGTCACTGGTACTTATCCTCCAATAGAGACTCCAGTGGGTAGCCACGAAATGATTTATCCGTTGATAAGACTATATGGCTGCTCAAATTAACCATCCCCGGGATAATGTCTAAAAGCTCATCAACAATTTGGTTAAAGCGGATCATATCCGCTGCCGCCACCCGCAAAAACATATCAAAGCCACCGGATACGGTGTAACACTCTATCAACTCGGGGATGGCTTTGGCGCAAAGTAGAAAACTTTGAAAGCCTTCAGTGCTTTGATCCTGCAGTTTAACGGTAATAATTGCCATCACACTGCGACAAGCTTTGTCTAAATTGACCACCCCTATGTACGGCCCTATCAAGCCCGCCTGTTCTAATTTTTTTACCCGGTTCAAACAAGAGCTGGGGGATAAGTTTACTTTTTGCGCCAATTCCTGGTTTGTTATTCTGGCATCGCTTTGCAGCAACGAAAGAATATTTCGATTAATCTTGTCTAAGCGCATTTACTTCACCTACTATCCTGATTTTTTCAATATCCGCATATAATAATCTTTGAAACTCAACTGTCAAGCCCGAATTTAAAGGCCTTAGTTTAATAAACCTAAATTATCAAGACAGTATGCAAACAAACAATATACAGAATTATATTCGGCACGAATCAAATTAAAGCTATTAAATTTATAAACAAGGCAAATTTAAACAGCTCATTTTGCCAACTTGTCTTTAAAATATAGGCATACTAATTAAAGCTGTTATTGCCATAGCAGTGTCGGAGATTCATTAATGTTGTTCATTCGTCCCAGTAAACTTACCGATTTAGATGCGCTGCTCGCGATCTCAAACAAGGTCGGAGATGGCATGACCTCAATGCCAAAATGCGCCAACAGCTGGGAACTTAAACTGCAATCTTCTGCGCGGGCATTTGATTGCCACAAGAGCGGTCAGCAGGACTGTTATTTTATGGTACTGGAAGACAGCGATAGCGGCGCCATTGCCGGTACCACCGCTATTTACAATGGCATAGGCACAACCCAGCCGTTTTATTCCTATCAGCGCTCTACCATCACCAACAAAAGCATCAGTTTAAACACCAGTAAACAGAACGAAACTTTAACCTTAGTGGAACATTTTAAAGGGGCCACTGAAGTGGGCTCTCTGTTCTTGCTGCCCCAGTATCGCCAACCAGGTGTCGGCCAAATGTTAGCGCGCGCCCGCTATCTATTAATGGCAGATGCCACCGAGCGCTTCTCTGAGCGGGTCATGGCCGAACTGCGAGGCTGGTTTAACGAGGCCGGTGACTCGCCATTGTGGCAGGCATTAGGCAGTAAGTTTTTTGATATGCCGTTTCAGAGCGCCGTCACTATCGCAGCCACTGAAGGCTCTACCTTTATCACTGAGCTGATGCCAAAGCACCCTATTTACGTGGATCTTCTGCCTCAGGCGGCCAGGGAAGTATTGAGCAAGCCCAATGATTCCTCGGCTCCGGCACTGCGGATGCTGGAGAAAGAAGGTTTCAGACACAGCGGTTTGATTGATTTGTTTGATGGCGGCCCATCCGTGGATATACTGCTCAGCGAGATCAAGACCATTAAAGACAGCCGTGTCAGCCGATTTGCAAGTACCGATAAATTAAACACCGGCGATCAGGACTTCTATATCACCAACACTGCATTGCAAGACTTCTGTATGACCATGGCGAAAGGGCGGATCTCAGACAATGGCACACTGCTATTAGCGCAGCAGACCATCGACTTGTTGAAGCTTGAACAACACAACAGCTCAGTTCGCTTTGTCAGCGTAATGCACTCGAAGAAATCCAACAGCTTGAATTCTCGGGCGGCTTAATCTGCCAGCGTTACACACTAGGCTCAGTGCTACACAGTAAAAAGCCGCTATTTCTTTGCAGAAATAGCGGCTTTTTTACAACAAATTGCAGCTTAGCACTAAACTTAGCTGCCCTTGATGTGCTGAAATTAGTGCAGCGAAGCCATATGGGCAACTAAACGCTGTAAATCTTCAGGGGTATCAATACCTGGTGGTGGTGTTTCAAGAGCCGTCGCCACATGAATACGCTCTCCATACCACATTGCCCGCAACTGCTCCAGACACTCAGTTTGCTCTACTGCAGCGGGACTCCAGTTAACAAATTTATTTAACAGCGCTGCTCTGTAGGCATAGATGCCTATGTGGCGCTGCCAGGCAAAACCCTCGGGCATTTGCGCGCTCTGCTGCTGATTAAAAGCGTCGCGGGGCCAGGGAACCGGCGCGCGACTAAAATATAACGCCAAACCATGCACATCGGTCAGTACTTTGACACTGTTAGGATTGAGCAGTACTTCTAAGTCGCTGATTGGCTCACTTAAAGTGGCGATACTCGCCAGCGCCTGAGCACTTAAATTCTCTGCGACTTGGTTGATAATTGAAGCGGGAATCAGTGGTTCATCCCCTTGCACATTTACCACTAACTCATCGTCGGCCAGGCCCAGCTGTGCTATCACTTCCTGCAATCTGTCGGTACCTGTCGGGTGATCTGCACGGGTCATGCATACCTGGGCGCCAAAACTCTTCGCTACTTTTTCAATGCGCGAATCATCTGTGGCTATCACCACCCTTTTAGCGGCACTGCTGATAGATCGCTCATAGACGTGCTGAATCATCGGCTTGCCAGCAATATCTGCCAGTGGCTTACCGGGGAATCGAGTAGAGGCATAGCGCGCCGGTATAACAACGGTAAAATCCATTATTTTTTTAATCTCTCGTCGCTACTTAATGTGCGAGCCTCTGTCTCTAACATTACTGGAATGCCATCTTTGATCGGATAGGCTAAACCGCTTGTGCGACAGATCAATTCATTCTTGGTTCTGTCCCACTCCACCGGCGCTTTAGATACCGGACAAACCAATATATCAAGTAACTTTTTGTCCATCATTTCTCTCTCTTTTTTAGTTGTTTACAATCCTGAGCGCAAAATAATCAGCTCAGCTAGTGAATTTTGCTACCTGCACTGCCTCTATATGACGGCACAGATTATCAATAAAAACCGTCTCTAAGCGTGCGGATATTCGCAAATAATAACAATTCTCGGCGGCGAATTGACTACATTTTACCGCATCTTTTTCTGTCATGCAGACAATATCTGCAGCATCGAAATTTATGTCTGCACTGCAATACTGATAGTGATCGGAAAATCGATGGGGAATTACATCTAATCCCATTTTTTGCAGTGTGTCAAAAAACCGCTGTGGGTTGCCAATCCCCGCTATGGCATGGATCTTAGTGCTGCCAGAGTCGACACTTAGCAACTTTGTGGCGAATTCTTCTAAACTTAAATAGCGATTATCTTGAACTCTGTACCAGCCATCAGCGGCTATTTGCATCTGATAGCTACTATTAAATTTTGCAGTACTAGCACCGTTGAGCAGTACATAATCAACCGATTGCAAGCGCTCGCTGCTCTCTCTTAATGGACCCACCGGCAGACAGTGACCGTTGCCTAAGCCGCGACTGGCATCGATAACCGCAATTTCAATATCACGGCCCATTTGATAATGCTGCAAGCCGTCATCCGACAAGATTAGATCGCAATCATTGTTGGCCAGTAAATACTGACAAGCACGTACCCTGTTTGGATCTATGACTAAATTTACCCCAGTGCGCCGTACTATCATTAACGGTTCATCCGGTGCCTGTGCTGCAGTATCAGAGGCTTTTAGCTGATAGGGAAAATCCGATCTCTGCGCACCGTAGCCGCGACTAACCACGCCGACCTTATAGCCTTTACGCTGCAATGTTTCTATCAGTTCGATAGTCAGAGGGCTTTTTCCTGTCCCTCCTATTGAGATATTACCGACAATCAACAGCGGACAGGGAGGCTGCCACTGCTTTTTTTTATGTCTTATTTTGTTGTATTTGGCGATAGCGACAAACAGCAATTCCAGTGGCCATAACAGCAGAGTCCAAGTCGCTCTGGCCTGGTACCAGGCTCGCTCAAGCATCATAGCTATTGGGACTCATCTTTAAGGGTAGTGATATGTAATTTACTAAAGCCCAACTGCCCGGCTATATCCATGGTGGATACAACAAATTGATGTGCAGTAGCGGCATCAGCGGTAATCGTCAGGCTGGGATTAGTGGTCGATTTTGCCGCTAGCACTTTGCTTTGCAACTGTTTTAACAGGGCGGCTCTGATCGTCGACAAATCATTGTTGCCCAAAGTAATATCAGCCACACGAAAAATACCATTGGCATCGATTTGCACTTCGACGTTGTAGTCATCCGCGATCACTTGCTCGCTGACATCCGCTTCTGGCAAGTTAATCCCCAAGCGTGATTCCTTAGTGAAAGTTGTCGACACCATAAAAAAAATCAACAACAAAAAAACTACATCAATTAGCGGTGTCATATTGACATCAATATCTTGACGCGCCCGGCGCTTAAACTTCATTGCTACGGCCTGTGTGTAAATTCTTCAATCGCTTAATCGACATCCACTTCACCGTGAATACTGTCAACTAATCTCACCGCCTGTTGCTCCATCTCCAATACCAGCGAGTCTACTTTGCGGTGAAAATAGCGATGAAAAATCAAAGTTGGAATCGCGACAAACAATCCTGCGGCCGTGGTGATCAGAGCCTCGGAGATCCCCCCTGCCAACACCGTTGCATTACCGCTGCCCTCGAGCATAATAGCGGTAAAAACTTTAATCATGCCGATCACTGTTCCCAACAAACCCAATAGTGGCGTAATCGCTGCGATAGTGCCCAGCGCTGTTAAATAGCGCTCCAGCTCATGCACTACTGTCGCAGCCGCCTCTTCAATGCTCTCCTGCATCCGTTCGCGGGACATGCTGGCGCTGTTTAATCCGGCGATAATAATCGCGCCCAGTGGGCTGGATATTTTGATATCCGCCATGCGCTGGTTAGTCATTTGGTCACTTTTTATCCACAGCCAAACGCTGGACATCAGATCACTGGGAGCAACCTTAGCCACCCGCAAAGTCACCGCTCTCTCCAAGCTAATAGCCAGAGATAAAACCGAGCAAATGACGATAGGCAGCATCAGCCAACCCCCGGAAAACAACACTTCTAACACTTAACATCCCCTAATCACTTTATCTTCAACAGTCGCTGAGTTCGATCCAATTTTATTTGCTAAATTGCCGCCAGTATAAAGGCTTTAGCTGAATTTGGCTCGTTTAATATCTGATTTAACTGCTGCCTGAGGATTATAGATAGCTCGCCCCTGCAATTGCTACTATGCTTTTTGCTAAGAGATCAGGAATTCACCACCAATATCGCTTATGTTGTTGTTTATAGCTACTAATTGAGCAGCCTGTTGGTGTGGAGTGAACGGTAATAGTACCCAGTAAATCGGTGCGATAAACATCCACTGCGGCTGTGTTCAGCCTGGCCAATACTTTGCTGTGCGGGTGGCCATATCTGTTGTAATAACCATTACTGATCAGTGCCGCAAAAAAATTTTCGCGACGAAGAAACTCGCTACTGGTTGAGGTATTGCTGCCGTGATGCCCGACCACTAACAGCCGCTGTCGGGCATTAATGTCACTGGCCAATAACAGCGCTTCAATTTTTTCCTCCGCATCTCCCATGATAGTAATCTGGCACTGAGCATTGCCCAACTCCAAAACACAAGATTGATTATTTCTCTTGTAGGAGGCAGCAGTGACTGGCTGACGATAGTGAAAGCTAACACCGTCCCACGACCATCGATCGCCACTGCGACAAGCACTATTAATATTTTGCGCAGTAGCGGTCATTCCCCGATGGATTTGCGTTGGCGAATAATCTTTTTGCAGCGCTGCAACACCGCCACTGTGATCATTATCCGCGTGCGAGACCACCAGTAAATCTAACTGCTGGACGCCGCTAATGATCAGTTGCGGTTTGACCACAGCAGCATAATAACTAAAGCCACTGGCAAATGCCGCCCCAGTGTCAAAAAGTAAATTGTGGCTGCTGGTTTGCACTAACACTGCCAGCCCCTGGCCGACATCAATCAAACTCATTTTGAATTGCGGCTGTCCCAGGGAATCGCCCTTAGGTGGAAAGAAGATGAGCAGCCAGACGCTCAGCGCTATACATTTGAGCCACCTGGAAATTGGCAGCATCGTGCACAGACAGCTCAGTGCCAAAAGCACCAGCCAGTGGTCGGCAACTGCCGAGATATGCACTAAGAAATATTGGCTATAATCATCCAGAGCCGCCAGTATACGCCAATAATAATCCAGCGTAGCAGCCAGCAGTTGCAACATCTGATTGAGATTAATCAGCGTCAATAACAAAGCGGGGATTAGCAATACCAAGACCATCGAGATAAAACTGATTGCAAACAGGTTAATCAGAGGTGATATGATGGAGATCTGTTGGAAATATATGAGCAACAAGGGCGCAAGTCCCAACCAAACCCAGCACTGACTTTTGATCACTAAAGTGAATTTTGTCTTGCTGCTTCGATAGCCTTGCAGGGCGATTAAACTGGCCACTGCGATAAATGACAACCACAGCCCCGGTTGGACCACACTCAGAGGCTGCCAGCTGATAATAATCAGTAGCGCCAGCCACCAGCGCTGCCATAGTGTACTTCTGATACTTAACCACTGCCCTCCAAGCAATACTAAAGCCATCAACCAGGCTCGCTGCGTTGACAGACTTGCTCCTGCCAGCAACATATAGCTAAAGCTTAAGCTCAGGGCGCCTAATTCGGGAAGAAAAACCAGCGAGTAACGACAGCCAAGCAGTAGAAAAAAAGCGCGCAAAGCGAAAAAAACCCCCCAGCCGATGGCCAGCATAATGCCAATGTGCAGGCCACTGACCACCAGCAAATGTACCGTACCTGTACTGCGCATATGCTGCCATTGCTCGCTGGATATGGCCGACTTATCTCCCAAAATTAATGCCGCTAAGCTGGCTTTAGCTTGCACACTGATTTGTTGAGCATTGATCCATTGCCTGAGTTTATGGCGCAGACCGAAGAGCATTGAATGATCGCGCTCTAGCGAGAGTATTTTTCGAACGTAGCCTCTGGCGTGAATACCGTTGTTTAGAGCCCATAATTTAGCATCAAAACTGCCGACACTATAATTGCCTCTAAAACTTCGCAGTTTAAGCGCTACTTGCAAACGGTCACCGGCAATTATCTGATAGCCTGCGTCATACAGTGACAAGCTAATTTTTCCTGGAGCCAATGGCCGGTCGCTGCACTGCCCACGCTCTACTTTGAACATAAAACGACTGTAGGTCTCACCCACTTGTGGAAGACCGACCACTACTCCACTGGCTGTACACTGCCGCGCGGCTGAGTCAGCAAATTGCTGTGCCAGCAAATAGCGACCATGCAGGGCAGCCAGGGAGAAAGCGATGCAAAACACTGCCAATTGCAACGCAGTTGCGGAATAGATTTTTGCCAATACGGTACGTTTGAGCAAAGAGCCCAGCAGCGCCGAAAATAACCCCAACAGCAAGATTAGCTGAGAAGTCAGCAGATCCGGTAATTGACTTAGGTAGGCGACGCAAACAACAGCAAGCAGATAAATCACACTGAACACAGGCATAACTCACTCCTGTTATTTTTTCAGTTTTCAAACAGAACCTTTGAAATTTATATCTATTAACCAATAATAAACATTTTAAAAACAAACACCTGAAAGTTGGCGATATGAATTTACCCAACAGTAATCGCCATCTTTTATATTTTCTACAGAGCTTGTAACTTATATTGATCGAAGCCGCTTTTTTAGTTGGCCTGATGCCCCTAGGTGTGCATAATACAGGGCTATCGTATTATAAAGTTCTTGCCTATATGCCCCGTAAATTTATAAAAAAACATATGCCCAGCGAGCAAACCTTTAAAGATCACCAGAGTTTGAGATGGCTCAGTAGGTACTTAAAGCATCCATCGTTATGGCACTTGAATAGAAAGTCTGTCGCTCGGGCTTTTCTAGTGGGTATATTTTGCGCTTTATTGCCTATTCCGATGCAGATGTTGCTCGCCGCCTTTCTGGCAATTATCATCAGATCTAATCTAGCTATTTCAGTGAGCTTAGTGTGGATCACTAACCCTATTACTATGCCACCGATTTTCTATTTTAGTTACAAAGTGGGAACTTTTGTCTTAGGTAGCCAAGCGTTAGATCATAACATGACTTTTAGTTACGCGTATTTGAAGACACATTTAGTGGCATTACTCTGGCCTCTGCTGACCGGCTCACTTATTTGCGCCACAGTATTTTCGGTGATTTTTTATGTTGCTATCAACAGATTTTGGATCTGGCATGTACGTAACAACTGGAAGAAACGCACTAAGGACAGTGATAAATACCCCGCCAACTGCGAACGAGTCACTGCGTAAAACTGATTTTCAGGGGAAACAACCGCTGGCCGATAGACCCGCTATAAACACAAGCTAATACTACAAAGTGCGCTCAGTCAACTTACCATCTTCTAACATCAAAATTCTATCCATGCGCTGCGCCAGTTTCTCATCGTGAGTCACCACCACAAAAGATATTTCAAACTCAGCATTTAGCCGATCCATCAGCGCTTGTATTTCCAGAGCTGTGTGACTATCCAAATTACCCGTAGGTTCATCCATCAATACACAGGCCGGTTTAGTCACTAGCGCACGCGCAATCGCGACTCGCTGCCTTTCACCGCCACTCAATTGCGCAGGTTTATGTTTGAGGCGCTCAGCCAGACCTACAGCACTGAGTAATTGCTCGGATTTTTCCAGTACTTGTTGTTTCGACTCACCGGCTAATAGCAGCGGCATAGCGACATTTTCCAAGGCACTAAATTCCGGCAGCAAATGGTGGAACTGATAGACAAAACCCAGCTGCTGATTGCGAATTTTAGTACGCTTGCGCTCAGTGGTCTGATACAGCGATTCACCGGCTAAATGCACAGTTCCTGCAGTTGGAGATTCCAGCCCGCCTATGGTATTTAATAAAGTCGTTTTACCGGAGCCCGAAGCCCCCATAACGGCGACACGCTCGCCTTTATCTATACTAAAACAAACGTTGTCTAACACATGCAGATCGATACCTGCCTCGCTAAATACCCGCGAGACACTTTCACAAACTAACACTTTACTCATAGCGCAATGCCTCAGCAGGTTCGGTGCGGGACGCTTTGTAAGCGGGGTATAAAGTTGCCAGAAAACTGATCAGTAACGCCACTACAACTATCGTAGAGACATCGTTCCAGTTTATTTCTGAGGGCAAGTAACTGATAAAGTACACATCGGAGCTTAAAACTTCAAAACCAAATAATTGTTCGAGAAACTCAACCAAATCACTAATAGTTAATGCCAACGCGACCCCTAATAAGGTACCCATCAAAGTACCTAGAATGCCAATCACAGCCCCCTGCACCATAAATATTCGCATGATTAGCCCACGACTGGCACCTAAAGTGCGCAATATAGCGATATCGGATTTTTTATCTGTCACTACCATCACTAAAGTCGAGACTATATTAAAAGCCGCCACAAACACTATCAGAAATAACAGCAGTCCTACCATACGCTTCTCCATTTGGATCGCCGCGAACAGGTTTCCCTGAGTGCGAGTCCAATCGGAGATATAAAAATAGCCATTGAGCGAACCGGCAATTTCGGCGACTGTCTCCCTGGCTTCAAACAGATCCTCCAGTGTCAATCTAAGACCTTCAACTCCCTGCATACGTTTAATTCTGGCAGCATCTGCTATATGGATATAAGCCAGTGAGCTATCTAATTCAGCGCCCACTTCAAAAGTGCCTACAAAAGTAAAACGCTTTAATCTGGGAGTAACGCCGGCGATACTGACTGAAGCTTCAGGCAATACTAAAGTCACCTTATCACCCAGACGCAGTCCCAGGTTATTGGCCAGATTTTTACCTAAAAATATATTAAATTTACCCTCTTGCAACAGCTGCCAGTCGCCACTTTTAATATGCTGGGTAACTATAGATGCACGGGCCTCAGCCTCGGGGTCAATCCCCTGCACAAACGCGGGCTTTACTCGACCGGCATTGGTCAACATACCTTCGGCACGAATAAAAGGCGCACTGGCAATAACTCGGGGATCTTTAGAAGCTCTCTTAGCTAGAGCGCGCCAATCCGTTATCGGCTTCTCGTAAGCGGTGATAGTGGCATGGGGCACCATACCTAATATGCGCTCGCGCAATTCCCGATCGAAACCGTTCATCACTGACAGAACCACAATTAATGCTGCGACACCCAACATCAAGCCCAACATTGAGACCAGCGAGATGAAAGAAATAAAATTATTGTTGCGCTTCGCTGCGGTATAACGCAGGCCAACATACAGGGAGAATGGTTTAAACATGGTGGCGAATTAGAACACAAAAGCCCCCTTAACTCTAACAAATCCAACAAATAAATCGCTACTACGGACTAAGCTGGGATATTTGCTTGCCGATCTTAGAATATGGTCTACATTGCCAGTATATAGAAGTTTTTACGGGGGGCATCAGGTAGCACAATGAATCAAAAAAGCAGCAGTATCGCCAAGCACAATATTGACAATCAGCTTGAGTGTTGGAATATATTATGTGTTGATGATGAACAGAACATATTGAATGCACTAAAGCGTGTCTTACGTGGCCAGCAATTTAAAGTTTACTGTGCCCACAGCGCTGAATTAGGTTTAAGCATTATGACCGAACAGCCCATAGATCTGGTTATCTGCGATATGCGCATGGGTGCGATGGACGGGGTGCAAATGCTGACTGAAGTTTTGAAGCTATATCCCGAGACAGTTAGAATATTACTGACAGGTTACGCCGATAAAGAATCTACTATAGCGGCGGTCAATGTCGGACAAGTACACCGATACCTGGAAAAGCCCTGGGATAATCGCATACTCTTAGAGGTGCTCGAACAAGAGCTCAGCAAGCTGCAACTGCAACGCCAAAACCGCCAAAACCGCCAACTATCTGAGCAGATTGAAATACAAAACCAGCAGTTGATTGCGCTTAATCATAACCTTGAAGACAAAGTTAAGCTGCGCACCGAACAGATACAAATGGCGTTAGATAAACTGACCAACGCCCGCGACAAGTCTGTCGCCGATCACCGGGCGACACTGCAGGTATTTTACAACTTATTGAGCTCCCAAGCGCAGTTGGGGGGTAAAAAAACTCGCGATATAAGCCAATTGTGTGTGCTTTTGGCGAACAAGTTGCAACTGCCCAGCAGTGAAGTGATGCAAATAAAGCTCGCTGGATTGTTACATCAACTGGGCTTACTCTGCGTTGATAGCGAACTGTACCAAAAGCCATTTGAGCGACTTAATGCACAGCAGCAGAAACTCTATCTAAGCCATCCATTACTGGCTTTCAGGGCAATGGCTCCGGTGCGCTTTCTGGCACTTTGTGCCGAGATTATTTTACATCAACACCGCGATTTCAATAGCGGCGACCCCGCGCTTAGAGGCGCATCTATTTTAGCTATCGCCCGGGATTACATCGCCGCCGTGAGCGGTACAGAACACAGCATCAAACTAAGTCCGGTCTCCGCGCTAGAGAGATTACACAGTGCCCCAGCTGGTCAATATGATCCTGATATACTGGCGCACTTACCTGCACTGATCAGTCAATTGGATCAACAGCTACAAAGCGATGACGAGCAGTTATTAGCAGTCAGATTACTGGCACCGCATATGAGTTTGTCCCGCGATTTATTCAACCATCAAGATCTATTGCTACTCTCTGAAGGCCATGTATTGACCGCTGCCTGTATTGAGCGACTTAACAATTACATCGACGTTGATCATCCAATACTGAGTGTCTTTGTATTCAAAGGTTGCAAGGCGTCACTTATTGAAGCAGGTTGATGCAACTTAAGCCCCTCCCAGAGCATTGTCGCTGTCAGTCCTTTACCCAGACTTGTATCGGAAGATAGTCCCATCAGTAACTTGGCTTTCTTAGGATCTCCTAGAGATGCAGAAATATCACCGCGGCGCGCTTTAGCATAATCAATGGACAATTGCTCTCTGGCGATCATCGATAATGTTTTTGCCAATTGCAGCACAGAAGTGGGTCTGCCGGTACAGACATTGAAAATTTCCCCTTTAGTGCGTAATAAGTGCATTGTGGTGGTCAGATAATTTACCGCATCGTCAATATAGACAAAGTCCCTGGTCTGCTGACCGTCACCGAAGATAGTGATAGGTAAACCCTGTAAAATCCGATCGATAAATCTAGAGATAACCCCAGAATAAGGCGAATCAGGATTTTGCCTGGGACCGTATACATTAAAAAATCTCAGACCTACATTAGGTACTCTATGTACTAGCCAGGCAACTCGAGCGTGCAGTTCAGTACCTAGTTTATCAACTCCATAGGCACTGACTGGCCTGGGCTGAGAGCTTTCCAGCAACGGAATGCTGGCATTATCACCATAAATCGCGGCAGATGAGGCATACACAACCGGAATCGCAGAGCGTTGCTCGCAGGATCTGGCCGCCTCAAAAACATTCACTGACCCCTGCTGATTAACCTTGTGCGATCCAACCCAATCATTACTTGATCCTTCAACAGAGGCGATAGCCGCCAGGTGGAAGCAAGCATCTACATTTAGCATCATCTCTTTAACTACACTGCTGTCCGTGACATCGGCGACTATCAGTTTTGCTTTGAGGGCTAAATTATCCCTAGATCCTGAAGACAAATTATCCAACACTAATACTTGATGACCTTGAGAAATCAGCTTTTGACACAAGTGAAACCCAATAAAACCACAGCCTCCTGTTACTAAAAATTTCATGGCACCCTCCTTGTATATTGAATGTTTATAGTAACAAGCAAGATCTTTGCCAAAAAGAATACACAATAAATTCAACAGCTTATTTTTATCACTTACCGATTGAAGACAAAATGATTCTCAATCTGCGATTTTTTGCTTAAAAACAGGTTCAAGCGACTAAACCTTTGCAAAATTTGACTGAACGCATCCATGACGGGCTTGGAAAAAGCCTCAATTCATTGTTTAAACTATAAAAAATAATACCCGGTTCAATTCTTGCTGCTGTCATGGCAATTTCCTAAACGCAATGCAAAGGAGCACAACATGATAGCTATGCACAGCGTAAAAATTTTCCAGCTATTAGACAGCAAATCTGCCGGGGGAATAGAGACTCATGTACTTAAACTGAGCGCCTGGTTAAAGCAGCACCAGTACAATTGTGAAATAATTTTCTGCCACTTTTATGGCGAACATCCTCTAGCCAAACAACTAACCCGCGCCGGCATCAAGTTTCGCTATCTGCCAAATCTGTACTCGCTGGTTAGGCTTCTGCAAGAACAGCCTTGTCTGTTGGCGACTCACGGTTACAAGGCGGGAATTTTTGGTCGGCTGATCGCTAATTTGAGCAAGGTTCCTGTGGTTTCAACCTATCATTCAGGAGATAGCGGTAGTGGCAAAGTAAAAATCTATAGCAAACTCGATGACCTTACCGCTCGTTGGGCAGACGCTGTAATCAGTGTCAGCCGTGAAATAGGCAAGCGATTGAAAACTCAATCCAGTTACATTCCCAATTTCACTCAGCAATCGACTCTATCGATTTCAGACAATGTTGACCCCAACAGCCAAGAAATTGCTTTTGTTGGCAGGTTGTCGTTTGAAAAAGGTCCGGACTTGTTTGCCAAAATCACCGCTAACTTAGAATCACCTCATCCTATTAGTTGTTACGGGGAAGGACCTCTGGCTAGTGCCCTTGAAGCAGCTAATCCACATATACTCTTTCGCGGTCACTGCCAGATGTCTGATCACTGGGCCAATATCGGCGTGCTCTGTATCAGCAGCCGCTTTGAAGGCTTGCCATTTGTTGCCCTTGAGGCGATGTCCCGGGGAATCCCGGTGATTAGCTTTTGCACCGGTGGGCTGCAGGAATTAATCGAAGATAAAATAAATGGCTGGTTAATTCCCCCCCTAGATACCAAAGCATTCAAATCAGCCATCGACAGTTGGATAAAGCAGCCGATGGACGAAAGAGCATTGATGAAAGAGGCCGCTAAAAGGCAAATAGCCACTCATTACTGTGCAGATTCTGTCATTCCAAAAATTGTCGCTCAGTATCAACTCGCCATCCAAAAACAGTTGTGTGCTTGAAATGAAGTTAGTTGAAGCAAGTTACACGCCTTATTTCTGGCTGACTCTGGTGGCCGCCGGGAATGCTTTATTACCCGGCATATTAGCCCAAATAATAGCGCTAGGTTTTTTTACTGCCCTGTCAGGAGGCTTTAAGCAAAACGCCATTATCTGGATGGGAATTGCCGCCAGTTGCTACTTGCGCTGGCGCGCATATTCAGCAGCGCAGTTTAGATCATCTATGCCGGATCGATCATTGGCACAGGGCTATTATCGAAAACAGCATTTGATCTGTCTACTGCTAGCGCTGTTATTAGTCATTCCCAGCGCCACTTTTAGCTGGTTGGTTTGCGCCCTGGCAGCCCTGCTTTGGCGACTTCATGGTCGAGTTAATCGCAGCGACTGCAGTGCAGCAGTGTTAATGATTGCAGTTGCCTTACGCGAACCTGTCAGTCAGCTTTCCCTGAGTTTGTTTGCTGAGCAAATATTGGGATTTGACAGTTTCTTATCATCACTATTGCTAAGTGCAAATATAGACACCGGGCAAATTGGCAACATCATTGTCAGTCCTGACTTTAGCTTATTGGTGTTAACCGGGTGTTCTGCATTCAACAATGCCTCTTTAGCCCTACTGTTGTGGCTGACCTTGTGTTTTTTGCTACATCAAAAAACCACTGCAATGGATAGCTGGAGATTATTGCTACTGCTGTTTTTAGTTGTATTAAGTAACAGCTTGCGGCTCTCACTAATGACCGGCTCACTCGAAGACTATCAGTATTTTCATCAGGGTAAAGGTGCCGATGCTTTTAATGACTTAAGTACTTTATTACCACTGCTTTGCACTAATTGGAGAAGGAACAAATGCCGAGCCATTCATTGATTCCGACACATTATTGGCTGCTACTGGCCCTCTCGCCAGCATTGGCGATAGCGCCTGCCACTAGGGTATTAAAGATAACTGCTGGCAATGCGCCGCCGAGCTTTGATTACCGCTCACTAATACAAGCCTCAGAACATTTTCTGACCTCGATCGGCAGCATCGCGGCGGCTAATCTTGGCCCTTATACCATAGCCGGGTTCAAAGCCAAAAATTGCCTCGGTAATATCGCTATTTTGCCTCTTTTTCGAAATGCAGAAGGCGCTCATATTTTAAGGTTACTGGCTCAGGGTGAAGTCACTCATGGGGTGATTTACAAAGGCATGATTTACTCGCAGTTTCCACAACTTAACTACACAGTTAGCCAGCTTAAAATCAAAATCAAAACAGCATTTGGTCTAAAAAACAAAGTGTTACAGCCACTAGCCTTCGCCGAAACGGGTAACTGTCAACTAGCCAAAAACCTAGCCATGGCGCAGATTAAACAGTAGCACCTATCGTAATGGAGAAATAGAATGAACTTAAAAAACAGATATTTATATAGCATTTTGTTTAATTTCAGCATTGTTTCCAGTTTATCCGCTGCTGAAGATCTCACTGCCAATATCGTCAATATAGATCTCAGTGCCGGGCTGCTCACAGAAATAAATACCGCACTACCAGAGAGCAGCGTCGTCAACCAGGAATTCCTAAACCTCAGCTATGACCCCAATATACTGCTGCAAGAAGACGCAAATGTCGGCGTTACCTTTGTTGATGAAGGCGCGGGGTATCGCAATTCGCTGGGCTACTTTACCTTTGAGCAACAAACATTCGAGGCACTTTCCTTTGCAGACATAGACACCAATAACTCCGGGCACATTGGTATTGCCGAGCTGCAAAACATTGCCGGAGTCAGCGCTTCGATGGTCTTCAACAACGCCTCAAAATCAGGTGCCGGAGGGAGTTTGAACGCGGGGGATACTGTCTCTTTGAACGGTGCGCAAATCACTCCCAGCGGTGAAAACAGTTACGATATGAGCGGCACGGAGCTTTTCGCAGAAGGCACCAATATAGGTTTCTTCCTGATACAAAATGCCTGGCAAGGCGGTGAAGTACAAGGCTGGGACAACAACAGTGATCCGCTGACTTTTTATTCACTGGATTTTTTGAACCCTGAGAACAGTGCTGCTAATACACTGGAAAATCCGGCCGAGGATTCGCGCCATATGGCGATGATGACCACCTCAGGAGCGAACGGCCAAGTGGTTCTGGGATTTGAAGATCTGGTGCGTCCAGGCGGTGATAATGACTTCAACGATGCACTGTTTATTGTACAAACCGACCCTGTCTCCAGCATGTTTGTTAATGTTCCAAGCACCGGCGAAGTTATTGCGCTGCAGGCGGCGCCGGCACAACTACTCGGAGGGAGAGTTTCTTTTGCCTTCATAGCAATATTGCTGTTAATAGTGCTGCGTATTAAGCCTTGGTTACACTTGCAACAATGCAAACAATACATCGGGGTAGTCAATGTCTAATAAACTAACTTCAAGCATCATTATGCTATTTAAACTAAAAATAGCTGCGCTGCCCAAGCCACTGCTCCACAGTCTAATCTACGCGGGGGCGCTGGTTATTGGCAAAGGTCTGTCTCTGATTATGGTTCCCATTAGCACTCATTATTTATCTCTTGAAGACTATGGCAAACTTGATGTCCTGCAAACCTTGGCCGATTTACTTAGTATAGTCATCGGCATGGGCCTGGCAGAAACTTTGTTCCGCTTTGCCTCATCGGCCCCAAACAGTGATGAGCAGCGTGAGGCGGCGGCCAACATTTTTGCTATGGCACTGCTACTGGCTGGTATCACTTTTTTCATCAGTCAGCTCTTCGCTGGATCTATTGCCTCCTGGCTACCGGGAAACATCTCTGTTGTAGATACCCGTCTGATACTGGCTAGCCTAGCCGTAGGCGGAGTTATCTTACTGCCTATGAGCTGGCTGAGAATTACTGACCAGGCCTGGCGCTTCTTATTTTGCAGTACCACTATGGCCGCCATGCAAGTTGCCTTAGGGGTACTGTTTTTAGTACTAGGTTTCGCTATAACGGGCATTTTAACAGCAACTTTAATCGCCTGTTTGTCGCTGGGTTGCTACTTAGTCTATCGCCAGTATAAAGATGTTGGCTGCAGATTAAATTTTAAACTTTTCAAAAAATATTCAGTTTATGGCGGTCCTCTGGTATTTGTCGGCATTGCAGGTTTTGTGCTCGGCAGTTTTGACCGCTGGCTGTTGGCGGCATCTATAGGCACCGCACAAATGGCGCATTACGCCCTGGCCTGTAAATTTGGCTTAATCACTGCAGTGTTAATCCAACCTTATGATTTGTGGTGGCACGCCAAGCGCTTTCAATGTCTGCAGCAGCACAATGGCAGAGAAGCCTGCGCCAGGTATGCATCTGTAGGCATTACCATTGCGCTGCTCAGTGCACTTTTGATAAGTTTCGCAGGTCCCCTGTTAGTGCGCATTCTCACTCCACAAAGCTATCACCCATCCATCGCTTACATACCCTACCTGGCGATGTTAGCCGCCGTACACAATATCACTGCTACTCTCAGTTTTGGCATGCTCAGCGCTAATACCACCTGGCGTTTAGCTATTATTGACGGCTCTGCAGCGGCTGTTGGACTGATTGGCTATATAATCCTGATTCCCATCTGGCAGATATGGGGTGCGATCAGCGCTACCGCCATCGCCCTGACCTTGAGATTGATAATTTCCTACCGATTAAGTCAAAAGATTTTATCCCTTCCCTATCCTATTTCTGCATTGTTAGCCCAGACTTGCATCGCCTTGCTGGCCATAGTCTATCTGCCAAACACTGCACTGACAGGGGTTAATCTAATTTTAAGTCTTGCACTGCTACTGCTGTTTATCGCCAGTGCCTATCGCTTAAAATTATTGCCGATCACTCAGCGGCACAACTCAACAACGAGGTGTTAAATGCTTCGATTAACTGGAGAGAGTCGAATCGCCCAGTCAGGCGTTGCCCTTAGCTGCTGTGTTATTTTAGCAGTGCTCTGGCATTTACTGGCATCGCTACAAGGTGCGGTACTTGCACTGCTACCGCTATTATTAGTATTGGCCCTAAGAGCACCCTTTATTCTCTGTCTGACCTTTATCGCCTTCTCCTTTTTTCGCCTGCATGAAATTTTTCCGGTGCTCTCTGCGCTGCATATACCACAACTACTGGCGATAGCTATATTGTTTTCACTGAGCTGTAATATTTGGCTGGGTCGGATAAAGGTATTTTTTTCCCGTGAACTCATACTGTTTAGCTTTTTTACCTTACTGGTTTCCATCGGAGCATTTATGGCTACCAACCGGCAACTGGCGCTGGATAACTTAACCGGATCTTTTATAAAAATAGCGGTAATGGTATTGGCCATCAGTTGGTTATTGGAAAAAAGATCTCAGTTCAAAATACTCATTTTCACTATGCTCGCTTGTGGATTAATCACCAGCTCAGCAACTTTGTACAACAAGATCAACAAACTGGAACTTGTCGAAGGGACCAGAGTAACCATCGGCAGAAGCATAGGTTCGATGCTTGGAGACCCCAACGACCTGGCGTTAGTTTTATTATTTCCCGCGGGGTTCTGTCTGGCGCTGTTTTTTAGTCGAGATATAGCCTCTTATATAAAATACTTTGCGCTGCTAATTTTTATCTGTATTTTCAGTGCCATTATCGCCACTCAAAGCCGTGGTGGGCTATTGGGAATTACCGCTGTTTGTGGTTTATTTGCCTGGAAGAAAATTCAGAGTAAGGCCCTGATATTTGTCTTCATCAGCGTATTACTGATCGCTTTAGTCGCTCTGGCGGGGTTGGATCAACGGGCATCAGGTGCCGTCAATGAAATGGCCATTGACGACTCCGCCATGGGCAGGATTTACGCCTGGCAAGCAGCCTTTAACATGGCTCTGGATCATCCGATAGCGGGCGTTGGATTGGACAACTTTATCGCCAATTACTTTGCCTACAGCGCGATGTGGGACGGGCAAAATCACGCAGTGCACAGCACTTGGTTTGGAGTCCTGGCAGAGACAGGTATCTTAGGTTTTAGTGTATTTGTCAGTATTATCTACCGGCTCTACCGACTCAGCCAACAGTCATTAAAATATCTGGAAAATTCCTTGCAAGACTTAGGCCCCTACATCAATGTCTGCGCCCAAGCCACCCAGGCCGGGCTGCTGAGTTTTTGTGTTTCAGGTAGTTTTTTAACCATGGGTTTTACGTGGCCAATCTATATTTTACTGGCAATAAGCATAGGTCTGGCCGCTTACATTAAAAGACAGCGCCTCAAAGAAAATTGAGTAATGAGGTGTGATATGTCAGATGTGACTTCATTTTTTAATAAGCTTATCGGGGGATGGTTTTATATGAACGTGTGTTCGACTGAACGTATTAAACTGATGAGATAGACAGCTTTGTATTCGCTTAGACGCGAGCAGAAGAAGTCAGATTTACAACTATTGGATTCGATTTACTATAAACTATTTTTCACCCAGTCTCGGGTAAAGGAGGCATTTTACTAAGCCTAAACTTTCCCTGTCATTTTCAGCGATTAACGTTTAATAACTCTTGAAGTGTCTAGAAAACTAGGGCCTGATCACACAGTTAGATAATTAGGAATCGATTTAGATGATGCGCTGTAGTTGGCCAAACAAACAGAAACATAGTGCATTAGGTGAAGCGTCTTTAATCTTAGTCACTCACCTGCTTCTATAATTAACTGTTCTGGATGGCTAGAATTGCTCAGCTCCAGACGATTTAACACAATAAAAGTATGGGATGCAGTTGGCTAAAATTGCTCGTTCTATATCTGGCTTGATGCAGAAATTAACAGGATCAAGTCTACCTTTTTGCTCTAAAGTCGAAAGGCAGATTTGATTACTTTTGTATGGAGGTTGTAAATATTGAGCAAGAGAAAAGTCTGACTCTCAACCCCCCACAACTGTCAGCTCATCGACTAGGTCCATTTTTATTGTGACCTTTAGACAATTTATTAGCGATGGCTAATAATGCGGGTGATATGTCGTCAGCGCCCTCTTTAAGTAATCTGCTCACGTCACCAGAAGAGAACAATCCACGCACTGACTTAATACCTAATGCGCGCACAAAATCTTTTGTTTTGCCAGTGCTGCCTGTTTCAATATACTTTAAAACAATTCTTTCATTATTACTGGTTGGAGGTGTTTTTAGCACCTCAATTTCTTCGTTTAGTATCGAAACTTGATCTTCTAAAATTTGGATCCGCTCTTCAATGCTGCTATATGCTTTCATAGTTACGTTGTCTTACTTCAATTTAGTTAAATTAGTATCGAATCATATTATTAAACAATAAATTCTTATCAATGCTTAGGGAATATGTGTGTTCCTTAGTCTATCAGACTTAACGTAGGCTTCTAGCCAAAGTTAGGATTTGAAGGTAACTCTTCTCTTTTTTATACAACAGGACGGTAACAGAGCACAGGCTCTTTTTAAATTACGCCAAAACAACCTCATGTCAGCTCCTCTCGCTGATTTAAAGAGGAGCACAGCACCGCTTTTGTTCGCCATGAAGACCATCCTTGCGGCTATGTAGAAGTCAAGAAGCTGTGTATGAAACACTATTAGGAGATGCCAGTTCTCTATACAAAGGTCTTGTTAGCTAACAGGGTAATCCCCTCGAAAATTAGAAGGATTCATAGGCAGTAATTCTGAACAAAATTTGTGTTTAGAAAACTAGGGCCTGCCCACATGTCAGTAATAAGTTTTTTGCCGTAACGGTTTTGAACTAACATCAGATGAGTGGCAAACTTTGACAAGTTCGCCCGGCCTAAAACTAAAAAAGGGCTTACTCGTGAAAGTATGCCCTTTAATATACTACCAGTTCTCACTAATAGCTTTTTTGCCCAGTATACAAACCGGGCTGTAGCGGTCTGTTAGATAGCTACAATGTTTTCAGCTTGCGGGCCTTTCTGGCCTTGGCCTAGAACAAACTCAACACGCTGACCTTCAGCTAAGGTCTTGAAACCATCTCCGGCGATCGCTGAGAAGTGTGCGAAAACGTCTGGACCAGA
>ASZI01000362.1 GCA_000416315.1 Osedax symbiont Rs2
CCTCACACCTCACACCTCACACCTCACACCTCACACCTCACACCTCCCCCTCACTAGCACTGCTAAATTTCAGTATTTACCTATGAAAACCCGAAAACTATAAATTGTTCTTTAACCAATAGCAGTTGCCCGCTAGAATCATTCTCCCTGTTATTTTGTAAGCCTTTATGGAGTCACAATGGCGTATTTTCTACTGGTATTAACAGTACTATTTTGGGCGGGTAATTTTGTCTTAGCTCGCTCGCTGGTCGATTTGTTGCCTCCTGTCAGTATGGCGAGTATGCGCTGGTCGCTAGCGTTTATATTGTTGTTGCCTTTTGTCTATTCAAGACTTTGGCGCGATCGAACACTATTAATTAAGCACTGGAAAATTATCACTTTGCTGTCGGTATTTGGGGTGGCAGCCTTTAATACCACCGTCTATTTAGGGGTGCAGCACACAACAGCGACTAACGGGGCGCTACTGCAGTCTTTCATACCTATTATGGTACTGATCCTCAGTGTGATCTTTTTTAAAGAGAAAATTTCTGCGAAGCAGTTACTTGGCGTGTGCTTTTTATTTTTCGGGGGGGTGGTAATTATTGCTAAAGGGCAGCTGGATACGCTGTTGGCCTTTAGCTTGAACCAAGGTGATTTATGGATACTCGCGTCGGTGAGTAGCTGGACTATATATTCAGTACTGTTGCGCTATAAACCTACTCAATTGGATGGATTGTCATTTTTGGCTGCCAGTATATTCATCGGAAATTTGATGCTTTACCCGCTGGTTTATTGGGAGCTGCAATACGTAGACATCAATAGTTTTAACATCAATTGGGAGATTTCTACTGCGGTTATGTACCTGGCTATTTTCCCCTCACTGTTGGCTTATTTCTTTTGGAACAGGGCGGTTGCAGAAGTCGGAGCCGCTAAAGCCAGTCTGTTTATTCATTTACTGCCAGTGTTTGGTACTTTACTGGCGACATTGCTGTTGGATGAAGCAGTACAACTATTTCACTTGCTAGGGATACTGCTGATATTTATTGGCATCTATCTGGCGATAATTACTGATATACTGCGGCGCAGTAAATCGAGATAAAAGCGTTCCTAGCATTTTTACAATGTAGTGAATGCAGAGTTTTTCGGCAATTTTTTTATTATTTTGAGGATTTTATCAATATGCGCAATCTGTTTTTTGCATTATTCATCGCTGTAATATCGACCAGTTTTGTTGTTCCTGAAGTGCAGGCGAAACGCTTTGGCGGTGGCTCCAAAATAGGTAAGTCTTTTTTCTCCAGTAAAAAGACTACCCCTGCGGCTAAAAACACTACCCAGAGCAGCAATAAAAGTTCTGTGGCTAAGAAAGCCGGATTGGGTGGTTTGATGGGTGGTTTGTTAGCGGGTGGACTTTTGGGAGCAATGTTTTTGGGCGGAGGTTTTGAGGGTATTCAAATGATGGATATTCTACTGCTGGCGCTCGCTGGGTTTATAATCTTTAAAGTTATTGGTATGCTGCGGGCCAGGCAATCGACTAGTTATGCTACCCAGGCCGGGCCAGTGAGAATGAATAATAACGATTTTGCGGCAAACTCGTCTGAAAGCGTTGCGTCCCAAGCCCAGATTCAAGTGCCGGCATGGTTTGACGAACAGCAGTTTGTAAAAGGTGCCAAGTCACATTTTGCTAATTTGCAACTGGCCTGGGATGCTAAAAATTGGGATGAGATCAGCGGCTATACCGATGCCGATGTATTGGCTGAGTTAAAGCGTGAACGCGAACAGCTTGGCGATGATTTGCACACAGAAGTTGTTAGTGTCCAGGCGCAGCTAATTGGCTTTAAAGAAGAGCAGGGCTATGTGGTTGCCGGTATTGCCTTTACTGGTCGCATCAAAGAAGACTCCGCTCTGGTGGCTAAAGAGTTCGATGAAACTTGGCATTTAACCCGCGACATGCAAGTAGAAAATGCTGATTGGGTGATTGCAGGAATCGAACAAAATAGTTAATTGCTAGTGGCACTAGCGCTGAGGTATTTAATTTACTCAGCGATTTAGTCTCACGGTATGGACTGGCCATTACTGGCTGGGCCACGTAATCCTTTCGGATATTCAAAGCACTAATGACAGGGCAGAGCAGTGTCAGCCGCTTAGTGATTAGTCTATTTAATATATAGCCTCGCAGTATAGGCTGGTTACTATGTAGCGGCTGTCCCTTTTAATTTCCCCACGTATAAACAAACTACTAATGGCAGAGCAGTGTCAGTCTCTTAGTGATTACTTTTCTCCAGTAGCAGCACAGTTCTATGGGTTACCCCCATAGTCAGCAGCACGGCTGCTGCAAACCAGTATAGTCCAAAATGCACTTCTACACTGGCGATTGCACCGAGTTTTACCGATACTAATAATATCGCTACTACTAACACATCTAGCATTGCCCAGCGCCCATAATCATGGATTAAAGCAATCAGTTTAGTCAGCTTTGCCCCACGGCTTTTGTTGTGTAATACCCATGCTAGCAGTAGTATTTTACAAAAAGGCAGAGCAATACTTAGACCTGATATCAGCACAAATAACAGATACTGATCTCGCTCTAATAAATCTTGTAGGCCGGATACGACAGAGAAACTACTCTGAATAAAGATCAGTGTAGAAATTGTCATCATAGGGGTGAAGATACCTGCGATAAACATTGCTAAGGAGCCCAGTAGCAATAATTTAAGCAGCCGTATCTCTAAGCTGGATTTGGTTTTTTCTGAGTTCATAGGGCAGGCAGATGTAATAGTTGACCAAAGCTGAGCAGCTTAGCATAAACAGTGGGAATTAAGTTGATGGCACTGATGGATGAATACAGCAAATTATTTTTTGCGGTAATTTTTGTACCAAATTTCGAAATCTGCAGCGCTCATCGGCTTGGCAAACATATAACCTTGAATTTGCTCACACTGCTCACGACGTAAAAAGTTTAGCTGCAACTGACTCTCTACACCTTCTGCGCAAATGCTCATTCCAAGACGGTGTCCCAGCGCGATAATTGCCCCTACTATGGCATTTTTTTTGTAGTCAGATTCTATGTCTTGCACCATAGCGCGATCGATTTTTAATTTTTGTACCGGCAGTTGTTTTAGATAGCTCAGTGAAGAGTTACCGGTGCCAAAATCATCCAGTGCCAGGCCAATTCCCATGTCTCTGAGTTTAGTTAGCAGCGGAACAGCTTGTCCAGCATGCTCCATGATGACTGTTTCTAGTATTTCAATTTCGAGTTTGTTGGCGGGGATATTATATTTATCTAACAAGCTGCTGATATGTGCTGCCATATCCCCTTGGAGTAATTCCTGGCTTGAGGCATTGACGGCCACTTTGAATTCGACAGCAAAGTTTTTCCGCCATTTTGACAAGTAGTAACATGCCTGCTCTATAACCCATCGACCTACTTCTGGCATTAAACCTATCGCCTCTAAAATAGGTAAAAACTGGTCAGGAGGCAGCAACCCCTGCTCGGGGTGTTGCCAGCGGATTAAAGTTTCTACACCGCTGACTGCCCCACTGGCTGTATTGATTTGCGGTTGAAAAAAAACTTTGAATTGGTTGTTTTTCAAAGCCTGGCGCAGAGCCGGCTCCATGCGTACCCATGATTCGACGGTTTGCGATTGCTTATAGTGGTAAAATACATAACCGTTACGGTGACTATCTTTTCCCTGGTGTACTGCCGAGTCTGCGTTCTTGATCAGTGTTTCGCTATCACTGCCGTGCTCAGGATAAAGCGAAATACCTATAGTCCCAGTGGTGTAAAAATCATAATCTGCAAGTACAAAAGGCAGTTCCATGGCCCTGATAATTTGCTCAGCTATCAGCTTGACGCTGTTTCTATCGGGCATGTTAGCTAATAATATAGCAAATTCATCTCCGCCAATTCGAGCGATTGTATATTGGTTGTCCAGTGTTTTATTGAGCCTTCTGGCGACCAACTTTAACAGTTTATCGCCGGCACGGTGGCCAAGAGATTCATTGACGTGTTTGAAGCGGTTGAGGTCCAGCATCAAGATAGCCACCAACTGATTTCTAGCAGATTGCTTAATCTCGTATTCTAAGAGAGATTTGAACAATAAGCGGTTTGGCAACTCAGTTAATGGATCGTGCTGTTGCATAAACAGTAATTTGGCTTCAGAGTTTTTAAGTTGCGAGAGGTCGGCCACTACATAGACAAAATGTTTGTTGTTATGGTCCTGGCTGGCGACTGCGTTAATAGTGACCCGCTGATAAAAAGCCTCTCCACTCTTTCTGTTGCTGGCCACTTCCCCCTGCCAGTGGCCTTGCTCTGCCAAAACTGCCAGGCTTCCTTTGCGCTGCCACGGGCAAATTGTTGAACTATTATTACCTATTAAATCAGTTTTCCTATAACCGGATATGCGCAGATAAGCAGGGTTTAAATCAATGATGTTATGCTGCTGATCGGTGATTAAGATGCCTTCATCGGTGCTGTTAAAGGCAATGCATGCTAAATCAATCTTTTCGCGGTCCGCGTGCTCTTTGGTAGTTTCGAATAACATGCAGTTTAAGCTAATTTCTTTTTCTGAGGCTAAAGTGCGCTCGCTGGTCTGCTCAATAGTCGCTGATAAATGAAACCATTTCTTTTTAGCTTGCGTATCTCTGAGATAGAACTCTTGGTTATAGCTGCTGTTTGTCAGATTGTTTTTTAAATAACTGCGCAGCAAGCGCCGCCGGGTTATGGGGTTGAGTAGTTGCCAGAACAGCTGGAAGTCATGATCACTGCCTTGCTGGTGGTCAAATATATTCAGAAGTCCCTGGTTGAAATAACTGATAATCGGTGTTTTTTGCGCCAGCAATTTGAGCTGTACTATTGCCACAGGTAGTGATCGGGTAATGTTATGCAGGTGCGCCTTGGTTTTTTCCAGTTTGTCTCTGCTCTGCGAGCTAGTAATGGCTACGCCTAATATGTAGGCCGCGGTTTCTAGCAGCTGGGCTACAAATGGACTAGGGTAACCAGGATGTTTGTGCAAGATGCTGATAGAGCCGATAGCTGCACTACCTTGGCCAAACAGCGGGTAGCTCCAGCAGGAGGCAATCCCTAAGTTGCTACTAAGTTCGCCGTGCTCACTCCAGTGCGGATCAGAACAGATATCTTTGCAAAAAAGTGGTTGCGCATTTTTGATGGCGCAAAGGTAAGTACAATTATGTTGCCTGGTTACCAGTCCAGTACTCACTTGAAGCAGTGGGTAGAGTTCCCTGGGGATTTTTTCAGTGCTGTAAATACTGTAGTTATAGTCTTGTTTAGTACCGACTAAGGTCAGTGCATAGCTATCTGTGGATATCTTTTCAATGTTCTGACACAGGAAGTTGGTGATCGAGTTCAGGCTCTCGCAGTTAGCTATCTTTGCCAGTAGCTGGCGCTGCATCCCCAGCAGGAACCGGAGTTCTTGAGCGGTAGGTTGGCTGGAGGCGCCCGATGGCGAGTTTTTTTCAGTGGCAGCCGAGTCCTTTGTTTCAATATGTTTATCATCGATATTGTAATTAGAACTCATATCTTGGTTTTGCCTCCAGAGCTACTGTTATAAATGACCTCAAGATTGATGCTAACAAAGACTATATTAGATGTAAATGTACCTAAAATTAATGACTTAGTAATTTTGTAGATTTAGCAGTTGGCTGTCGTGGTCAGCGCTAAACGCCAATTGCTCAGGATCGCTTGGGACTTTGTGACAAAGTCCGCTGTCTGGTTTGCGCCTTATTGAGCGCCAAAGTGCCCTAGTAGCTTGGGCGGACCTTGTTTGCTTGGCTCTTAGCAGTCCTTGATAAAGTGTTGTTTTGGGCTAACCGAAAAAACACTTTATCTGCACAAGCTAAGCTAGATTAAAATAAATAGCGGCAGTTACGTCAGAATCTGTACCTCTAAGAGATATAGAGTACGGATATTAATCATTTTTCTGCAGTCAGGCGCGGTTATAAAGGGGTAAAAAATGGCACAAATATGCAG
>ASZI01000363.1 GCA_000416315.1 Osedax symbiont Rs2
CCGTCAGTATTTTTTTGTTTCAGGTATCTTCAGACAGCGCGAATTCAACCGCCTTTTGTGCGTGTATCGCAGTCGTGTCGTACAATGGTACATCTGTATCTGAAGGACTGATCAGTAAAGCTATTTCAGTACAACCTAAGATAACTGCCTGAGCACCGCGCTGGTACAGATCATCGATTATTTGTAAATATTCGTCCCTGGACTGATCCTTGATAACCCCAAGACACAGCTGGGTATAAATAATTTGGTGCACACGCTGGCGCTGTTGAACATCTGGCACTAATACCTCAATGCCATAGTTTTCCACCAGACGCTGTTTGTAAAAATCTTGCTCCATGGTAAATGCCGTTCCCAGCAAGCCCACTTTGCCGATATTATCTGCCACTAATTGCTCGGCAGTGGCATCCGCTATGTGCAATATTGGAATACTGATCTGTGCTTGTATCTGCTCGGCAACTTTGTGCATTGTATTAGTGCAAATCAACAGGCAATCGGCTCCTGCAGCTTGTACCCCTTTAGCCGCCTGCGCCAGAATCTCTGCGGTTTGCTGCCAGTCACCTTGGTGCTGCAGCTGTTCTATCTGTGCAAAATCAACACTGTACAGTGCAATTTTTGCCGAGTGCAAACCCCCGAGCTGCGTTTTTACGCCCTGATTTATACTCTGGTAATAGCTCAAGGTCGACTCCCAACTCATGCCACCTAACAAACCTATTGTCTTCATAAAAACCTCTTTATTAATGCTGTTTACTCGGCATCTTTCTAAACTTGCGGCTCGGCAAAGACTATATGAATTCGTCGATTGCGCCGGCCTTTATTTTCAATTTTTGACACTCGTAATTCAGCAATTCCCCCGCTATTGGCTACGTGAGTCCCGCCGCAGGGCTGCACATCTATCCCCTGGATATTTATCAGACTTATGCTCTGCGCATTTTTCGGCGGCTGTACCGACAAAGTGCGTACTAGACTGGGATTGGCCGCCAATTGTTGCTGGCTGATCCACTGTTGAGTGATCGGCGTATTGCTGTTAATCAACGCATTTAACTGCTCGGTCAATTGTTGCTTATCGACACTGTGCTCGCCCAAATCAAAATCTAAGCGACTCTTGTGTTCGCCGATTGATCCGCCCGTTACCCCTTTGGGAATAAGTGAACAGAGCAAGTGCAGCGCACTGTGCATTTGCATCAGACGAAAGCGTCGCGGCCAGTCTATGTGCATTGCTACGCTATCCCCTGGCTTGAGGCCGTGGCTCTCTTCACTCAGTTGCAGGCGAATAGCACCAGCGGCTGTTTTTTCTGTATCTAGTACCCTAAAAGTATCGCCATTTACTTGTAGAGAGCCACTGTCACCCGGCTGTCCGCCACCGCGCGGGTAAAAAATACTGGCGGCCATTTCCAGCCACTGCCCCTCAACTGCGGTAATAGTACTGTTTAGTGAGGCTAAATAGGGCTGCTGCTGAAAGACTGCTTGATCCATTATTTGCTCCATACAAGATAGTTCTGGGATTATTGGTCTGACGCCGCTATCTAACTAACTAACTAACTAACTAACAACAATTGACTAAAAAAGTCTGATCTGCAACGCCGATAAATTGTCACACATGACATTGTATGACACAATAAATTTATTGTATGACATACAAGATTAATCTTTGAGCAGAGTAGTGAGACATATGTGGTTCCCAAAACAACCTGCAGAGAAAATTGGCGTCAATGGTTTAGTTCAATCAATTGAAAAAGCCATTCTAGAGCAACAGCTTAAAGTGGGAGACCGGTTGCCACCGCAGCGCATTCTCGCCTATAAATTAAAGGTAAACCCAACCACTGTTTCGCGGGCTTACCAGCGCGCTGCAGAAAAAGGATTAGTTGGCGGACAGATTGGCAGGGGCACTTATGTACTGGCACAGAGCAACGCGGCACTGTTCAACCGCTGTCTGCTTGAGCAACAACAAGGGGTGATTGACCTATCGATCAACAAACTTGAGTGTGACGAGACCTTACTGAAAATTAACCAGAGAATTTATGCCGACAACGTATTTTTTCAGCAACCACTGTACTTTGAATACATAGGGGCGGGGGTAATTCAGCGCTACCAGCTGGCCATTACCCAGTGGTTGCAACGCGCTAGGGATATCGATTTTCAAGCTCAACAGATACTGCCACTGCCAAGTTGTCAGTACGCCATCCACTTTATTTTTAGCAAATTACTCAAGCGCGGTGATCTGATCATTGTCGAGCAATTTACCGCACCGGGTATCATTGCGGCAGCCAAGCAACACGGACTGCGTCTATTCACTTGCAAATGTGACGACCAGGGGTTGATCCCCAGTGCGCTGGCCTCGACTATAAAACAAACTAACAGCAAAGTACTGATAACCGTGCCCTCCAATCAATCCCCATTGGGCACCACCCAATCTGAGCAGCGACGCCGTGAACTCGCCCAAGTCATTAAAGAACAGCAGTTATTAGTCATTGAAGAAGATATTTACGGTATGTATTCAAAACCGGCTCCGCTGGCAAAATACGCTCCCGAAAACACCCTGCTGTTATCAGGTTTTAGCAAATGCCTCAGTGGTGGTCACAAAGCCGCCTTTATCGCCTCCAGGCACCCGATGTTAGAAAATCTCGCCAAACATGTCATAGAAACCGTCTGGCTGGTTTCTTCCAGCGCTACCAGCCACATTATCAGCGCCATAGAAAATAAACATTTAGATGCTGCAATCAAACACGTCTCGGCAAAAATCCAGACCAAAAATTTGCTGCTAAATACAATCATGCACAGTGACCTGAACCTTTCCAACCCGCACCACTGGATTGAAAGTAACGATGAATTTATTCAACAAGCAGCACAAGCTGGGGTGATTTTAGCCCATTCAGACAATTTTTCTGTCACCGGCGGTACCGAGAAAGCGGTATTTTACCGCCTCGGAGTCAGTAGTATCGACATAGACAAAATTAAAAAAGCCGCCATTGTGTTGGCGGGGCTGAAATAAGACAGTGTTAATCAAGCAGTAATTTGATCTGCTTGATCGACAACCTTTTACCGATGCGGGCCAGATTCGCACGGTCGATTTTAAGAACACGGGCCGCCTGTGCCCAGTTACCGTTACTGTCCTCTAAAGCCTGCACTATCATCTGACGCTGAAAATCATCGGTGGCCTCACGCAGTGGCATATCCACAGTAACCGGTTGTCGCTGTGTTGTCGGTCCTGTGCTGAATACTTTTGCATCTGAGGGTGCCTTATCACTGCTCAAAATTCCGCAGTCTTGTCGCTCTATCACCACCAAATTGGTACTGGCGCTGCGCGCCCGGGCTTTTAGCGCACTACGGCTAATGACATGTTCGAGCTCTCGTACATTACCAGGCCAATCGTAGAGGCTCAGAGCTGTAAGCGCTGCAGTGTCTATTTTGAGTTGTTTCAGACCGATTTTTCGCCGATTCTGCTCCAGAAAACAACCTGCTAACAAGGCGACATCTTCCCCTCTTTCACGCAAACTAGGCACACTAATAGGGTAGACGCTTAAGCGGTGATACAAGTCTGCACGAAAATTCCCCCGCTGTACTTCGTGCAACAGATCACGATTGGTCGCTGCAATAATGCGCACTTTGACATGCATCACGGTATCTTGGCCCAGTGGCTGTATTTCGCTGTTCTGCAACACCCGCAATAGTTTACTCTGCGCCGCCAGCGGTAGCTCGCCGATCTCATCCAAGAATAGTGTGCCATTATCGGCCAGCAAAAACTTTCCCGCTCGCCCTTGCTCTGCACCGGTAAAAGCACCTTTAACATGGCCAAACAACTCACTTTCTATTAAATTTTCTGCCAGTGCCGCACAATTCACAGATACTAACGGGCCGCTGCGCAATGCCGATTTTTGATGCAAGTTACGCACTACCAGTTCTTTGCCCACCCCGGTTTCCCCGCACACTAAGACAGTGACGTCGGCACTGGCGGCTATAGCTATTTCCTGCTGCAACTGCTGAATCGCCGGGCTTTCACCGATAATTTCTCCTCCGTCACGACAGCGCGCCTGCTCGGTTAAATCTACCATCAGCTGCTGGTTATGGCTCCCCCGCTGCTGTAACTGCTCTATCATGAGCGCGGGGTTTAAAGTCGCTGCGGCAATCGCAGCCACCATTTCTAAGGTCCAGCGCGGGATTTTATCAAACACATTGGCGGTTAAACTATCTAAGGTGAGGATACCTAACAGTTGATCGGCGAAGTATAGCGGCAACCCCATGCAGGCATGCACTGGCAGGTCTCCCTCCCTATCAACCAGTAAACCGTCATAAGGGTCGGGTAGCTCACTGTCACTGGCAAAGCGCACCACCGTTTTAGAGTTGCAAATCTGCGCCATTCGCGGGTGTTCTGACAGCAGAAAACGCCGGCCCAATGTGTCTCTACTTAAACCTTGCAACGCCAGTGGTTTCAGCCTATCTCCACTTAACAGCAACAGCGCCACCGCTTCACAGGGGATAGTTTTACGCACAGTATCCAGCAGTCGGTCATAGCGCTCCACAGCCGCTAAACTTGAGGTTAAGTCTATGGCCAATTCAATCAATGCAGTGCTGCTAATATCGTTCATTAGTAAATACTCAGGTCGTAAATACCTAAGTATGATAATTTGACCTATACAAGTCAATATGACTTCTCTATCAAGCAGTCATATTGACCTCTTATCTGTTTTTAAAAACCCCAAAACCATCCATCATGTTGATTGCATTAACCTAAATCTAACTGGCCTCTTCTTTGCTATATCTATTACAAACCTAACAATATAACTCAAGCATGAGTTGATCAGACGAGAAAACAACATGATGACCAGCAATAGCTTAGCAAGTGCGCTCCCCCAGATTGACCAGCAGCAAATCCTAATGCAGCGTATATTTATCGGCAACCTGATATTAGCCGGCACTTTTGCAGTTGCCTGTATCGCCATAGCAATAGCTTTTGTGTTCGAAGAACATTTTGGATTGGGAGTGCAAATTGCGGCGCATATCAGCCTGATTATTTGCTCAATCAGTCTTAAAGTGGGGTATTTATTACGCAGTTTTTCACTAAAGAAACTCGGCAGCAACAG
>ASZI01000364.1 GCA_000416315.1 Osedax symbiont Rs2
GCATATACCGGTTGAGCATTTTCACTGAGGCACTGCCAGCGAAATACTTCGCATCCTGCCAACCTGTTGGCTACTCGCAACGGCTCTATCGCTGATAGCAGGCTCATCATTGCATATTCAGGTAGCAATAAAAATGACAAGTTGATCACTCCATCATCATCTGCTTGCAGGAAACTTTTGTTAGTCTCGAGCTGCAAAATCTTTGCAGCATCTAGCGACTGCTTTGGCAGTGAATATATTGGGCTGCTGGGCATTTTTCTATGACTCTGCTGAAATGTTTAGAGAAGCATTTATATACTAATATCCGTGTTTTTTCACTCTGATCTTTTACTGCTGTGCATAACTTTAGTCATTTATCCTCTGGAACAGTTAACAGATTAAAATATATCATTAGCCACTGCCTTACCAGTGCTGTAGAAATTTAAAAGAGAGTCAAATATGCCTAAATTTATTATTGAAAGAGAGATAACAGACGCAGGTCAGTTATCTCAAAGTGAGCTGCAAAGTATCTCGCAAAAATCTTGTGCTGTGTTGGACGAACTTGGCGGCAGGACTCAATGGGTGCACAGCTATGTGACTGAAAACAAGGTTTACTGTATCTACATCGCACCGGATGTAGCAGCACTGGAAAAGCATGCACAAATGGGTGGATTCCCAGCGAACTCGATCGCAAAGATATCCACTATTATTGACCCGATAACGGCTGAATAAATTTTCAGCCAATCAGGAAATTCTTTCTACCCGGCTAGCTAATGACTATGACAGTCATTACTTTTTAGCAGGAAATACTATATTGCACCTGACACCCGCCGACAGCCGAGCGCGGTTGTTGGACAATAATACGGTAGTGCCAAAAGAATTACTGGCGGCGTCTATGATTGGGTCGACGATGATAATCTCACCTATGTATCCCTGCTTGCTGCCTTCGGGATATATTTTGACTAACATGCCCTTTTTAATTTGACCGTATAAATCCGCCCTAAACACCACTTCAGCATGCAGCGGGTCGAGGGTTACTATTTTCAGAAAAGGCGTCTCATCGACAAACTCTCCAGGCTGTCTTAAACGTTCGACCACCACACCTTTGATCGGGCTCAAAGTCTGGCGCTGCTGCAAGCGCACTCTAGCCTCGGTCGCCAGGAAATTAGCCAGTCGATGCTCAGTGAGCATTTCATCTCGCTCGTGCTCTGAAATCAATTTTTTCCTATACAGTTTTGCGTTACGCCTGACTTTTCGCAGTGCAAATTCTACTTTGGACAGCGCGGTATTTAACATAGCAGTTTCGACCGAAGCATTAAGACTTAACAGAACTTGCCCAACCTCTACCAAGTCACCACGCTGCACATGCATTTTTTGCACTACACCGCTGACTTCGCTACTGAGTTGCACTTGAGAGCTCGGCTCTAGCAGGCAGCTTAGCTGCCCCTGATCTAGATGAGATGTCTCTGCCGATACTCCGGTTGAAATAAGCAGCCCGAGCAGTAGTAGATTCAAACGCAGCATTAATAACTTCCCCAATATAGAATGAGCTTTAGCTCTTTTATTTTTATAATCGCTGACCGCTAAAAGATAACAATTCTTTTTGCTGGTCATCCCTTTTTAACAGCTGCGAGCGCAATCTCACGTGATCCGCTTCGATTCGCCTCTGGCAATAATTAATCGCTAACAGCGCAATATAATCACACACATTTTTGGGTAACCCCATTGAGAACAAACCCATTAATATCCGTCTGACAAACACACTGAGTACTTCGTCTTCCAATGAGAGTAGCATTTGGTAGCTACCTCGATCCCCCTGACGTGCACAGCGTCCTTGTAATTGCCGGTCGATTCGCGACGACTCGTGCAAGCCGGTAATGATAACATGCAAGCCACCGGATGCTTCTACTTTTGCATCCAGTTTAATGTCGGTCCCGCGACCCGCCATGCTCGTGGCAATAGTGACAGTCGCCGGCTCTCCGGCGCACTCGATTATTTGCGCTTCAACCTCATCTTGTCGGGCATTTAACAGCTGATGGACAATGCCCAGCTGATCAAACACTGCGCTTAACGCTTCAGAGGTCGCCAGTGACGCAGTCCCTACCAACACCGCCCGGCCCTGTTTTTGCAACTGACTTACCTGCTCACATACCGCCTGCCACTGTTGTTTTTCATCGCGATAAAAGCTCTTGCCGGTAAGCAATCGTTTAGTGTCTCTATTGGTGGGTATATTGACCACTGGCAGCGCATATACCCGCCACAGCTCGGCGCTAACTTCACTGGCTGTACCTGTCATACCTGATACTTGATGAAAATGGCGAAAGAAATTTTGAAAGCTGATACTTGCCAGAGTCTCTCTGGGGGCACTGAGCGGGCAATTTTCTTTAATTTCAATCAGCTGATGAAGACCTCGCTCCCAGGTCCGATCGGGCATTAAGCGGCCCGTGTGCTCGTCAATTATCACGACTTTCTGTTCATCAACTAAATAATGCCTGTCTCTGACAAATAAATGCCTGGCAGTGAGCGCCTGGCGCAACAGCTCCAGACGTCGGATTCTTCCCTGCCAAAAAGGCCCCAATTGCGCGGTAATCTGCAAGCCCAGCAACTCGCCTGCGCTGGTCATCTCAATCTGGCGCTTTTGCAACAAGATTTTATAATCTCTGCTCAGCTGTAACTGTTGTGACAACTGCATCGCCTGCTGATAGATAAGCTGTTGCTGGGGCTGTGGTACCTCTTCACCGGAAATAATCAGCGGTGTGCGCGCCTCATCTAAGAGCACGCTGTCCGCTTCATCAACCACGGCAAAATGCAGCCCGCGCAACATCAAATTTTTAAGTTTTGTCTGTCCAGAGCTCAAACAAAGTGCGTGTAAGTGCAGCGGGTGCTGCCGGTCAGCTAATTCAATACTGTCTTTTAAGTAGTCAAAGGCTAACTCGTTAGCCGTGCAGTAAACGATGTCTCTGGCGTATTGTTCGCGACGCTGAGGCACTTGCATGCCCTGCACTATCACCCCCACAGACAGTCCTAAACGTTGATACACCGGAGTCATTAACTGCGCATCACGACCGGTCAGGTAGTCGTTGACGGTAATCACATGTCCCGGTCCTCCCGCCATTGCCGCCGCCGCGACCGGCAAAGTAGCGGTTAAGGTCTTGCCTTCACCGGTTTGCATCTGCGCTATATTGCCATGCAAAATAGCCAGGCCGCCGAGGATCTGCACATCAAAGTGACGCATTTTCAGGCTGCGTCCGGCCACCTCGCGAACAGTGGCAAAAGCTTCTACCAATAGCTTGTCGGTTAAACCTTTGCGACGCAGCTGGGTGCGCAATTGTAGTATTTGTTGATCTAATTGATTTTCAGTCAGCTGTTGGTACTTTGCATCTAAGCGTTTGATTCTCCATAGCAGCGGTCGGTAACTCAGTAGGGCCGCTCGAAGTGGCCGACTAAAAAAGTTACTCAGCGCCCGCCACCAGCGAAGCATCATTTGCTGGCGCTCAATACTGCGCTGCGGTCTCTCTAAATTGCTCGCCGGACGTTTTTGCGGTCTTTTATACATCAAACTGTCTCAAGAAAACCCTGCGAGTCGCCCGGTACCAGCGCCAGAATATCGGTTCTGGGTCGTGCTCAATAAGTACGTAGACTCTTTCATCAAAACGTTTCTTCAGCGCTTTGGGGGCTGCCAACTCCAGTCGAAAATAGCTTTGGTAGCTCTGCAGCTGTTGCTCGCGCTTTGGATCGAGAATGATCTCCCCTCCGCCTTCAGTAGTTAAGGTAGTACTAGGTAATAGCTTGGTAGAGCTAGGTAGCAGACGAATTATTTCTCCCCGGTAACTGGTATTGGGCTGTGATGCTACCCGCAATTCAATGCTGCGACTTTGCTGGCGCACTCTGTCTATATCATCCTCTGATATCATTACCGCCAGAGGTAAAGTTGCATAATCTAATACATAACCTAATAGCTCACCGCGCTGAAAAAAGCGCCCCTGTAACTGTTCTCTACTCACCGAGACAAACTCGCCGGATACCTGGCTGACAATTTCTAAGCCTGCTATACGCTCTTGCAGGCGCTGGTATTCCTGATCAATGTAGTTTAATTCCTGCAGCAGTATATCCGCGGCATTTCGATCACTAATACTGCCCTGATAGCGCGCCTGAGCTTCGAG
>ASZI01000365.1 GCA_000416315.1 Osedax symbiont Rs2
GTACTTGCACTTTAATGCCTGCATGATTAAAAATCGGGCACTGTTTGGCAATTTCTACTGCAGCATCTAAATTAGCAGCTTTGACAATAGAGTAACCGCTGACTAACTCTTTGAGTTCGGAGGCTGCAATATCGGTGACCACTTTATCCGCATCAATGTTTTTACCTGAGTAATGCAGCGGTGATCCGCCGCTGACCAGCTGCTCTTTTTCCTGCAAACCACCCATCCAGGCACCCCACTGGGCCATGGCCGCTCCCATCTCTTCAGGAGTAGAATTATTGGCCCAATCTGGATCGCCACCTTGATAAACTAACATGTATTCGTTCATTGTTATTCTCCATTTGTTTAAGGGAATGTTCGAACAATCCTGTAGAAAATATACTAGGTTTATTCGTATCTTCCCAAGTCAATTAAAGCGATTGCCTTAATCATAATCTATAAACGAGTGGAGTAATAAAAAGGGGACAGTTTATAAAATAAAAACTAATTTAATTATCTCTACTTAGCAACCGCAGCCATAATGCTTTTGTTTGGGCATTTTTCCGACACCGGCATTAAAGGTATTGCTTGGGTCCAGTTGCTGGTAAAACTGCTGTTGTGTCTCAGGTGCCTGATAGAGATGACCAACGTTGTGTTCGGCCGGGTACTTGGCTCCCTGTTGCTCTAACATCTCCAGCAGCTGGGCTTTTACTTTGGCGCTGGGATAGCCTTTTTTTACGATGTAATCGCGGTGGAATACATGACAGAAGAAATGACCGTAATACAGTGGATGCAGTATTTCACTGGCGATCTCTTCAGGTAAGTTTTCAACCCAGTTTGGCTCATTGCGCTTTAGGGCGACATCCAAGGCCAAAATATCTTCTACTTTGTTTTTATGTAGTTGCTCGTAGCGAATAGCCGCACCGGCTACCACGAATCTTTGCAGCATAGCCTTTTTCGCCTCCGTTGCAGAACATTCAATATAACGTCCGCTATTAGCTACTGAAAATAGTCCATTTTGCAGATAAGCACGAAGCTCTTCGATACCCGCATCGGCCATTTTAATGATCAGATGATGGGGGTAATCGGCACGCATTTGCAGCATTGATTCCGGTAAATGCTCAGGCATTAGTCGGCTGCAGTAATACAAAAACTTATCGGGGATATCATTAGGTAGCCATTTTTGTCTATCAAGTAACGCTGCGACTTTATTTTTCAGGGCAAACAGTTTCGGCATTCTCGACGTTCCGAGCTTTTCTATGGCCAAGAAACTGTCTTTACCGTATTTGTGCGCAATATCAAACGCAATCTCATGTACATATTCGGCGGAAACCGGCAGGTTTTTGAAGTTACTGAGAATATCTCGACGCAGTTTAGTCAGCAGTGTTGGGTCGCTGACCCCGATATAAAAAGTTTTACTTTGTTGAGGCTGTTGAAAAGTGTCAGAGCGCACCGCGAAAATAGCTAATTTACCGGCGCAGCCACTGGCTTCGTAAAGGCGGCGTTGATCGGCATTAAAACGCGCCGGGGTATCGGCATCTACATCCCGCACCCGATGTTGGTAGTCTTTATCGGAGGCGAGTTTATCCAGTTGTTTGACGGCATCGGCAGAAAAATTATGGCGCTGTAAATTCTCTAAAATCTGCTCCGGTTCATCTCCAAGTTCAATGCCTAAATGATTGACTAACTGTAGCTGACCTTGTGTATCGACTTGGGCATACAAGGATAACTCGGTGTAGGCAGGGCCGCGTTTAATCAAGGATCCGCCAGAATTATTGGCGATTCCGCCGATCACGCTGGCACCGATGCAGGAGGAACCAATCACTGAATGTGGCTCTCTACCCAGCGGTTTAAGAGCATCTTCAAGCTGAAACAAAGTAGTGCCGGGAAAGCTAACTACTTGCCTGGCGTCATCGAGCAGCAAAAACTGATTCATCTTTAAGGTCTGAATGATAACTACCGGACGGTCGTAATTGTTACCGGAGGGAGTAGACCCCTCAGTCAGACCAGTATTTGCGGCCTGCATTATGATAATCACATCAGCGCTGATACAAACCTGCAGTACCCGCCAAAGCGTTACTAAATCACTGGGAAAGACTACCGCTATAGCATCACCGCCACCGGATCTGAACCCCTGTCGATAATGTAAGGTATCGGAGCTGGCGGTTAATACTTGTTTGCTACCGGCAGCGTTTTTCAGGGCAGTGATGGTGTGTCGATTATTCATAAACTCTGTCGTCTCAAAGGCCTGAGTGCTTCCACCGGGGCGTAGTTATCTTTTGTCACTGGTGCGTCGCAGGGATCGCTCCAGCCGGGTATTTTCTTTGCCTTTCTCTAATAGTGCTTCTTCGACAGAGGCAAAGTGCGCGTGAGAGGCGCTCTGGGCCTTTTGGGGGTCGCCTTCAAAGATCGCCTGCATCAGTAGCTTGTGTTGGTCGTGGATGTTGGCCCTAACACTTTGCTGTGGGTAAATTTCATTTAAATTTTCTTTGATGTGCTGTTTCAGTAAATCAAACAGCGCTCGCATCATGTGCAGTAATACCATGTTGTGGGCGGCTTCAGCGATGGCCAAATGAAACTCCACATCGGCAACAACTTCCCGGGCGAAATCTTTGTTATCGTGAAACGCTTGCAGTTCGCTGTGCCTGGTGCGGATGTTTTCCCTGTCTACTTCGGTGCTGCGCAACGCCGCATAATAGGCGCATAAACCTTCAAGGGCATGGCGAAATTCTAACAAGTCGTACTGAGCCTCCGGATGATTAGCGAGCAGTTCCAGTAATGGGTCGGAGAAACCTCTGCCTAAGCGCTCAGTAACATAGTTTCCGCCACCCTGGCGGCTCTCAATTACCCCTTTGGCAGCGAGCTTTTGGATCGCCTCGCGCAGTGAGGGTCGAGAGACATCAAACTGTTTGGCTAAATCTCGCTCCGAAGGCAACTTCTGTCCTGGCTTTAAAGTGCCTTCAACTATCATCGTCTCTAGTTGCTGCATAATCACATCAGAAATCTTTGGCGATTTAACTCTTTGATACATATTAAAAAATCTCCAGAGCAGCTGCTGTATGGAATATCTGTTGCCACTCTATTTCAATTTTCTAATCATAGCACTTGCACTGCTTTCTACCTATTGCCAAAGCCGCTGCGCAGTGCGGTTTCCCCGCTTAAAAGAAAAATATTTTTAGTTGTATCTTAAATCGCCCCTGCGCAACTAAAAAAGCTTACATATCCGCCTATGTGTCGATATTTAAAGTCAACTCCAGTGTTTGATTATTGAGCAAATTGCAGCGGCTAAAAGTAATTTTTCTTGACAAATATATCCCTGAAAACTTACAGTGTGTTGCATATTTGGTTAATTGGTAAGACCAATTAACCAAATTATATAGATGAAATACAAAAATAACAACTCAGGTTAGAGCTTTCTAGTTGCTGTGGATTACACAGAGTATTGCTCGCGACACAGCGGTCTATCTATTGCGCTGGGATGCCTAACTAAAAGGAGAGAAAATGAAAAACACCTCAAAGAAAGTACTTACAACCTTAATCTTAAGCACTGCCATTTCTGTCGCGGCCTCCGCTGGAGCAGCTGACAAAATTTTGTTGAAAACGCCGATTGCCTTTGGCTCTCACCTGCCCGCACTTGGGACGCCGATAAAATGGGTTTCTGAACAGCTATCACTGATGAGCGATAAGAAAATCCGCATGAAAATTTATGAGCCGGGCAAGTTGGTGGGTGCTAAAGAAATTCTGGATGCGGTCTCCTCTGGAAAAGTGAACTCGGGTTATGCCACTGCCGGTTACTGGCAGGGGAAAATGCCCGCTGCAGCGATATTTTCCGCCGTTCCTTTTGGTCCTGAAGCAGGTGAATACATGGCCTGGCTGTATTATGGCAACGGTATGAGCTTATATCAGGAGATGTACGACACTGCTGGATACAACGTTAAAGTAATGCCCTGTGCAATTATTTCTCCTGAAACATCAGGCTGGTTCAACAAAGAAATCAATACACCCGCAGACCTTAAAGGCCTTAATATGCGTTTCTTTGGCTTAGGTGCATCGGTAATGGAGAAGATGGGAGTATCTACCTCTCAACTGCCTGGTGGTGAAATCTTCGGTGCTCTGGAAAAAGGTGCTATCGATGCCAGTGAATTCTCCCAACCTGCAATCGATCAGCGTTTAGGTTTCCACAAAATAATGAAGTACAACTACTTCCCCGGCTGGCATCAACAGGCGACAGTGTTTGAGCTGTTAGTAAACAAAGACGCCTGGGGCAAGTTCACTCAAGCTCAGCAGGCGATGATCGAAACTACTTGCAAGGCATCCATGACTAACGCTATTGCCGAAGGTGAGTCGATGCAGTTTGAAGTAATGGCTAAAGCCAAAGACAACGGTGTGGAAATACGCTACTGGAACGACACTATGTTGAGCGCTTTCGAAGATAAATGGAGTGAAGTTGTCGTAGAAAAAACCGCCGCTGACCCATTTTTCAACAAAGTATGGAGTGACCTAAGTACTTTTCGTAAAGGTTACGACCTTTGGGAGAGCCATGCATTTTTGCCACGCGCTGTGAAGTAAAATGCAAAACCCCGCAGCAATCGTGTTGCGGGGTTTTCTGTTAAGACGATAGTTATTAATTGAATCAAAACCTAATAGAAGATCTTAATATTTGACTTTGACTTACGTTAGGTTAACCAGAGGAGCTAGCTGTGAAACAACAAGTTAGTCCAGTAAAAATGCCAGTTGCAGATGCTATTGATCGCTTTATTGAAAAAGTTGGTAAGACAATCGCTTGGGTGTATGTGCTGCTTATTCTCACTATCATTCTTCAAGTTGTATTACGCAAGGGATTCTCCAGCGGTTTAGTGGTCTTGGAAGAGTTGCAATGGCACTTGTATGCCACAGGTGTAATGTTTGGTTTATCTTTTGCGCAAACTACTCAATCACATATTCGCGTCGATATTTTTTACGCTCGGTTCTCGCCAAAGACTAAAAGTATTATCGATATCTGCGGTATTTTGTTGTTAATGCTGCCCTTTGTCGGGGTGATTTTTCTGCATTCGCTGGATTTTGTCTACGATGCCTGGCGCATTGGCGAGCGCTCAGACTCACCTTCAGGTTTGCATTATCGCTGGCTAGTGAAAGCGGTCATTCCACTGAGTATGTGTTTATTAGCACTGGGAATGTTGGCTAAGTTGTTACGAGAAATACAGTTTTTAAGCAGAGGTAAGCTCAGTGGAAATTAATGAGATTTTAGTGATCGGGATGTTTATCTCTTTCATTGGCTTGTTGTTTACCGGTATCCCGGTCGCCTGGGTGCTCGGTGGCATAGGTGTGGTGTTTGCCGGCTTAGGTTATCTGGCGGATCAGTACCTGGATACTATTACCGGTCTGGATTTTTTGACTCTAGGTCTAGTGGTCAATCGCGTCTGGAAGATCATGGACAACTGGATTTTAGTCGCGCTGCCAATGTTTATCTTTATGGGTAACATGCTGGATAAATCCGGCGTCGCCGAACGGCTGATGAGCTCGATGCAAGAGTTGTTTGGCCATGTACGTGGCGGGTTGGCGGTCACAGTGACGGTGATAGGTATTATTTTAGCGGCATCGACAGGGATTATCGGTGCCTCTGTGGTGCTTTTGGGTGTTATGTCACTGCCGGCAATGACCAAGCAAAACTATTCTATGCCACTGGCACTGGGCACTATCGCCAGCGCCGGGACCTTAGGGATACTGATTCCGCCGAGTATTATGTTAGTCATAATGGCCGATCAATTGGGGCTTTCTGTGGGCGACTTGTTCATGGGTGCGGTGATGCCGGGTTTAATGCTGGGGGCTATGTATGTGCTCTACATTTTAACGGTAGGCTGGCTGAAACCCGATGCTGCTCCGATACCTGAAAATGCTAAAAAGGTAACTTGGGGAACCGTTGCTAAAGTTTTAAAGGCTGTCACTCCAACCTTGTTTTTGATCTTCTCGGTACTAGGCTCAATCTTTGCAGGTATTGCCACCCCGACTGAAGCTTCGGGAGTAGGGGCTTTAGGGGCAACAATCCTGGCTATTTACTATCGTAAGTTTAATCTAAAGGTGCTAAATAATGTTTTGGGGGATACTTACAACACCACTGCCTATATCTTCGCAATCTTTATAGGTGCGACTTGCTTTGCATTAGTATTGCGTGAACTGGGCGGCGATGAATTAATTGAATCTTTTCTGACAGGCTTACCCTTTGGCCCCTACGGCATCATTTTCTTTATTCTGGCGCTGGTGTTTGTGTTGGGTTTTTTCCTCGACTGGATAGAAATCACCTTAATCATACTGCCTTTATTAGCTCCGGTAATTTCTGCCTTGGGCTTAGATATCAATGGTTACGGGGTGGTCGATAATCCTGAATTGGTATGGTTCGTGATGTTGGTGGCGATGACCTTACAGACCTCATTTTTGCCCCCGCCAGTCGGCTTCGCGCTGTTTTATCTCAAAGGTGTATGCCCGCCTGAAGTTAAATTATCACAGATTTATAAAGGGGTGATTCCCTTTATTATTTTGCAGATAATAGCGTTGTTGATTCTGGTGTACTGGCCGCAGTTAGTACTTTGGCTCCCAGCGGCTGCCTATGGGTAGCTACTAACAAGAAAGTGCTTGTATATACTGGCGCTCTCGAAATAATTTTGCGACTTGCGACTTGCGA
>ASZI01000366.1 GCA_000416315.1 Osedax symbiont Rs2
ACTCTTCATACTTTAAACCCTATTCACTAGTCGCAGTTATAATTTGGGCTCCCCGCCTCGCAGCGATCAGATTTAATATTCCGATCTGCAAACGACCGCTACTACTTCGTTGATACATTTTATAAAGGGAACTACAATTCTTATACAAAGCAACATCTTGCCAATCCAAATTTACTCGCTTTTATCTACCTGAGGATCACTGGCAATATTACACTAAATTTCCATGCTCTCATATGCACTCTATTCGCTATAGCGGATAAATGTATTATAGTGTCAAAATCTCTAGGTTAGACCAGAGCTAAATAGTTACCTGCGAGCCAGTCGATATTTTATTGGCTCGCACAGCGCTGTGCTGGTGCAGACTTAAAAACCAACCTCATTAACGGTAGATGAAAAATCATGTTGAGCTCTAATAATTCAAGCTGTGTTATACGTTTACTTCGCTGCCTGTTTATCCCTGCCTGTCTCTTTGTCAGCACCCAGGTAACGGCGGTAACTGTTCAGGCAACCGGCCAGGCACTGATTGTCAATGGCGACTTGAGCACTGCCCGAACCATCGCCATTAATAGAGCCAGACAACAGGCCGCACTGCAAGCCAACGCCTTTATTAGCACACAGCAGCATTTGGCACAGGGGGTAATCACGCAGGATCAATTGTCGATTACCTCACTGGCCAATGTTGGCCGAGCCAAATTGATCAGTGAAAAAATTAGTAGCAATCTTCTGAGCGTATTAATCAGCGTCGATATCATAGGACGCAACCAATGTAGTAACGGTAAAACCAATAATATGCACCGCAAGAGAATCGCTATTGCCGCATTCCCAATGCTCAACCCGCAACAATCTAAAATCGGCCAACTGCGCAATATTGAGTCCACCCTGGCATCCGAGCTGGTTAAAAGACTGACCGGGGATGACAACATTGAAGCGTTAAACGCAGGCCACCTGATGCTCCAATCTGAGGTTTCAATAGCCGCCACCTCGCAACTGGCCCGAGGCTCCTTAACCACAGTTTTGCAACAGACAAGGCAATTGGAAGTACAATATATTGTCTCTGGAGTTGTGCGTGACATCTCGATGCTGACTCCAAGCGTCTTCAGACAAAAAAACTATTTCGTCGACAAATATAATAAATACGACTACCTCAGCAGCAAGTACATGCGCGCATTTGAGGTTGAGCTGTTTATTCACGACGGTTTCACCGGTGCACTGATCAGTCAGAAGAGCTTTAGAACGGCTGGACTTTGGGGCAATAACGACAGACAAAAATTTGGCTTTGCCAGCAGCCCGTTTTGGCAGCTCGATTACGGCAAACAAGTGCGGGCAGAACTTGATCAAATGGCTGATGAAATTAGCGCCACTTTAAGATGTAACGACTTTACCGTGGAGATATCCCGGACTGATCAATACAGGATTTGGCTTAAAGCCGGGCGCACAGCGGGCATTAAGGCCGGGGATCAGTTTGATGTATACCGAAAGTCGACTTTTTACGACCGTCAACAAAACCCGACCATAGAACTCAGCAAAACGGCTTTAACGCTAACCATCAAGGAAGTTCAGGCCAACTCTGCCAGCGGCTCAGTCAACGGTCTGACCGGTCAAAACAACATCCAGTCCGGTGATATTCTGATCTCCAAATAAATAACCATCACTCAACGGCGCGATAAAACGCCGCTGTATTGGCACTGACTATCAAGGCTGCAAGATCAGGGCGCTAAAAATACTTAACAGTCCACAAAAAAGGCCTGCGCTAGCAGACCTTTTTTATGTCAATAAAACTAATTATCAACTTCAGGACTGACCTATACCTTGCACCAGTAACTCCACTCTGCGGTTGCGGCTACGCCCCTCGCTAGTCTCATTACTTGCCCTTGGCTGTAACTCACCTTCACCTTGGATGTTCAATCTTGTGGTAGTCACCCCCCCCGAACTAAGGTAGGCCCTGACCGCTTGCGCACGTTGCTCAGACAAGGTCTGATTGTAGCTCTGCGATCCCTTAGAGTCCGTGTGACCGACAATAGTAATATTAGAGCTACTGTATTGGGACAATACATGATTCACTTTATCTAAAGACGAGTGAAACGAAGGCTTTATCTTTGCAGAATTAAAATCAAAGGAGACGTCGTCATTTAACACCAGCTTTAGCGTATCATCCTTAATTCGTTGAATTTCAATTGCATTGCGGCGACGCTCATCTTCAAGCTGCGCCCGCATGGCCGCCTCTTGCTGATCCATGTAGTTGCCGATCGCTCCTCCGGCTGCAGCGCCAGCCAGTGCACCGACAATAATTCCGGTATCGCGGTTGCCGTCGTTATCCATTTGACTGCCCAATAAAGCACCGACAAGCGCCCCACCAATAGCGCCGTAAGTCGCTTTACCATTCTCACCTTGGGTAGTTGCACAGCCCGTTAAAACTATCACAGGCAATAATAGCGCCGCTATTTTTTTACTCATAGATGCTTCCCTCACAGTTCCACCTTATCAAGCTTAAAAGCGCTTGTGGAAATCCAGTTAATCTAAAAACACAAATGTAACCGATTTCTTAATCTCTAGCTACGAATATCTCCGCAATTGCACCAGGCGCTAGCGATGGTCACGGGTCGTTATCTGTAATTCGCAACCGCTGCGATCAACAGCAAGCGTATTCTGCACTTGGGTACTGCCAATTATTGTCTGGTTGAAAATATGCCGTTAAAAATCTGGCAAGCTTTGTTGGCAACCGCTAGAATACTCTGCTAATTCTGTATTCATTAATTTAGTAACTAAGCCAGTGCTGCCGCTATAGCTGTTTTGCAAAATCACCCTTGTGTAAATTTTAAGGGTGCCGGCCTACTATTTATCTCTGTCGAGGAGCGTTAATTGTCACATCTACCTGTTATTGTTGGATTCGGTGGAATCAACCCAGCTGGAAGAAGCTCCTTTCACCATAGCTATCGTCGTTTAATTATCGATAAGTTATCCCCTGAAGATAGAGCCGCCACCTTGTTATCCCTGGCCACTATCAGCAATTTGGTGACTGCGACAGCTGATAAAGACTGCTATCAGTGCGCCGCCGGCGAATTCACTTCAGTTGAAAGTTTGCTTGAAAGCATCGGCGATCAAATATTAGAAAATTCGCTGATACGAAAAATTGGCTTGGAACATTTTGATGTCGATGCAATGGTTTTCAACCGAGCCGCCCAGCTTAAAGCAGCGCAACCTATCAACTTTAGTCTCAGCAAAAGGCAGATGCCCAACGTTATTCCCGAAAACTGGCAAGTCGTTGAAGCCAGCTCCAACAGCTACCAGGTCACAGTGACCGGCGAGCTCAGCGCCATCTTACCAGACACAAAAGAGGCCTCAGTAAAAACAGCGGGGCAATTACCCACAGGTTTCGAACCTGGCAAGCTGTATCAGTCTCGCAACCATCCACGCAACTTGCAGATGACTATATATGCCGCTTCAGATGCAATTAACTCTTGTGGTATCGACTTTTGTGATATCGCTGACGCAGTATCTCCGGATGATATCGCCGTCTATGCAAGCAACTCAATAGGCCAGCTCGACGATTTAGGTTTTGGCGGTCTGACTAAATACCCCAGTATTGGCAAGAGAATCACTTCTAAGCAAATGCCCTTAGGCTATGCACAAATGCCAGCTGATTTTGTTAATGCCTACGTCATTGGCAATGTCGGCAGCACCGGCGGTGCTCTGGGAGCCTGTGCTACTTTCTTATACAACTTGCGCAATGCGGTACAAGATATACGCCAGGGGCGTAAAAAAGTGGTCATCGTTGGCGGCAGCGATGCGCCTATCACCCCTGAAGTGATAGAAGGGTTTCGCACTATGGGTGCGCTAGCTGAAGATAAAGATCTGCTGGTTCTTAATGGCGTTGAGCAACTACACAAGCAACACTACCGCAGCTCCTGTCGCCCCTTTGCCGAAAACTGTGGCTTTACTATCGGTGAATCCAGCCAGTTCATCGTTTTGATGAACGATCAGCTGGCACTAGAATTAGGTGCGCAAATCCACGGCGCCGTTCCCGATGTCTTTGTAAACGCAGACGGTCACAAAAAGTCAATTTCAGCCCCCGGCATTGGCAACTACATTACCTTGAGTAAATCGGCCGCACTGATCAGTTCGATACTCGGTGAAGAGTCATTACAGCAGCGATCTTTTGTCCAAGCTCACGGCACCAGCACTCCGCAAAACCGGGTCACTGAGTCGCATGTTATCAACGAAGTAGCCAAAGCATTCTCGATCAAGCAGTGGCCAGTTGCCGCAGTAAAGTGTTACTTGGGTCACTCTCAGGGAACCGCTGGCGGCGATCAGCTCAGCTCATCTCTAGGCACTTGGGTGTACGGCTATATCCCCGGTATTGCCACCAGCGAATCCTTCGCTGACGACGTACACCAGAGCAATTTGCTGTTGTCGACAGAGCACTTAAACGTTGGTGTCACAGGGATGGATTCGGTAATCCTCAACTCCAAAGGCTTTGGTGGCAATAACGCCAGCGCCCCGGTTTTAGCACCTCATATTGTCAAAGATATGTTGAAAGAGAAATTTGGCGAACAAAAGTTAACACTCTGGAAAGAGCTGAACCAACAGGTACTCGCCAAAGCCCAAGCTTATGATTACAGCGCGATGCGCGGTGAAACTAAGCCATGCTACAAATTTAATCACAACGTTCTAGAAGGTGACGATTTAACTATCAGCGCCTCTTCGATCAAGATACCAGGTTATAAGCAGCCAATAGATATTCGCCAGCAAAACCCTTTCTCAGAATACTGTAAAACATCAGTTTAGGAACTTAAATATAATGAAAAACAATACATCCATTGGCTCACTCTTTAACAGCAGAGTTGCAATGTTTGCGGCAGTCATTACAACAAGCCTATTGATAGCAGGTTGTGGGGTTTCCTCGGTTAAAGTAGATCTCCAATCTTTCAATTACTACAGCATCAACCCCAACACAGGGGCCTATTGTAAAGCTTATGACGACAAAAATATTACTAGTCACTGCCAGAGCATTATTGCAGTTAACTTTTTTTCCCGTGAAACCCAAAGCATTGAAGATATCTATCATCAAGAAATAACTGATCAGAACAGAGCCAGGGGCTTAATTAGCCTTATTACCCAAGGTGACAACCTCGATTATAAGGTGAGCGCACTGGAAAATGGCAGCTATCGTCTGGAGATCAATAAGCAGACT
>ASZI01000367.1 GCA_000416315.1 Osedax symbiont Rs2
GACTGACAGCCCAATTGTGATGACTTGCTAATCTGTGCTGTGAACATCAACGTCGCAAACTGGGTTTCATGCACTGCTGCTTGTCAGATGTCAGATCATAACTTACTATGAGCACTGCTTTTGGATGTTATAGACAACACAAATTTGCCTACAGCAATCTTAGCCAACCCGTTGCTAACAGAGCGCTTTTATCAAATCGCTCCTTTATTTTGAGCAATATTTACCTGCCAGTTGCGCTGTCGTGCAACACTTATGATTGATTAGAAAAGCCGCTTTTTCGCTCGTAGCAGCATGATCCGTGTCCTCAGTGTCAATTTCCAATAATGCGCTCTATTTAACATAATTATTATTATACGAAGTTTTAGTTTTGCTAAAAGCCGCCTTATTTAGTCTTTTAAACTGCAGCTAGTGTTTACCTACTTGTCCAATATCACTGTCGCTACTGAATTGAATAAGACCCGTTTTCAGCCGGATTAATTCGCAGCACTAATGATTGGCCAGACAAACGCCATAAGCTTGTAAAAATCGCATGTTCCCTAAATACAGGGCGCTATTTGCAGAGCTACAAAAACACTCAAATTTCTTGTGCAGCTGAATCTTTTGTCGCAGCACAAGCCTCGAATATGGCATTTCAACTTGGCTTCATCGCCAGCCACTTTTGGTAGAGCTACGCCAGTTATCCTAGGTACCTTAATCATTGAAAAGCAGTATTCTGGCATTCAATCGCTATGCCCTCCCCTCTCTTTGATAACCAATACTTCAGTCAGAGCTGCAGCACACAACTGCTATCAGTTTTATTTTGACTGTTAAGTCATTAATGAAAACCAGTAATCTTATATTTTTGTTGTTTATTTGCTACAGTATTGTAGTTCAACAACTCAAGGAGAGAGTCATGATAAATATAAAAGGAATTAAGCAAATTGGCATTGCCCTTACAGCTGTTGCTCTGTTGATTGCAACAGCGGGCGCACAGGGCGCAGGCTTTCAGTTAAAAGAGCAAAGCAGCGAGGGACAGGGAAACTCATTTGCCGGACAGAGCGCCAAGGCCGTTGATGCCAGCACCATCTTCTTTAATCCTGCCGGCATGACCATGATAGATGGCAACCATATACAGGCAAATTTTTCTTATATAGCGCCTAGCGCTAGATACAGCCATGGCGCCACTGCAATTAACTCGTTGTTCAGCACTAACACAGGTGTAGATGGAGGTGTTTCAGCGATAGTGCCCGCAGCCTATGCACTTTGGGATTACAATCAGCAGATTAAATTAGGCATCAGTGTCAACGCCCCATTTGGTCTCTCAACTAAATATGATCGGGATTGGGTCGGCGCTCAATACAATGTACTAAGTGAGATCAAAACCATCAACATAGCACCCTCTGTCGCCTATCGGGTGAATCATAAACTGTCTCTGGGCGGCAACATTCAATTTCAAAAAATTGAGGGAACGCTAACTAATATATCCCCTGTTGGGCCGGGCCATCTAACCAGGCTAAAAGCCGATGACACAGGTTTTGGCTACGGTCTTGGCTTTTTGTACCAATACAGTGACGACGGACGAATAGGCTTTAATTACCGATCGCAAATTAAACATACATTAAAAGGAGAAGTTGCTACACCTACATTTCCCAATCCAGCTTTGAATTTTAATGCTAAAGCAGATGTCACTATGCCCGCCGTAGCTTCTGCTGGGGTCTATCATCAAGTTTCTGATCAGTGGACATTATTGGCTGATGTAGCTTGGACCGATTGGTCTGTGTTTAAAGAGTTGCAAGTGGTTAACACTGATACTAATACCCATGTCTCCAACCCTACCCAATACAACTGGCGAGATACTATTTTTATCGCTCTTGGGGTCAATTATCAGCACGACGATAAGTTACAATTAAAATTCGGTGTAGCCTATGATCAGGGTACAGCCAACGATCAAGATCGCACTGCGGGCATTCCAGATGCTACTCGCTACTGGGCTTCACTCGGTGCCAGCTATCAGTTAAACAAGCAGTCTACAATCAATATCGGCTATTCGCACATAGAGGCACGCAGCGCAAAAATTTTTGAAAATACCAAACTCAGTACTCCTGCAGCGGGTCTGGGAAGCGAATATGAAGGCTCATTTCACCCAAAAGTAGATATTATCAGCATTGGTCTGGACTACCAATTCTAGCACTCGATAAATTCACATCGCCTGTGAATATACCAATAAGTCGGCAGCCTCTGTCAAAGCTATCTGCACAACTTTTCAGCAACAGGCCTTTAAAGATCCATCTTCCAGCCTACAGGGGCGTAGCTGGAAAGCTGATAGATTTTCCAGCAGCCTGTAAGGCTGCTCTTACCAGCCAGCAATATCAACCATGATCTTAGTCATCCAGAGCCTGCAGGGAGATAGCCCACTCATTCGCAGCTGCTCTTTTTCAATCAAGCTAGTGTAAGCGAAAAAATCACAAAACTCGCTATATCTCGGTTATTCAACTATATTGAAACTAAGCAATATCAACAGGTTATTGAGGATTCTTAACTTCAAGCACTGAACAGAAAAATCAACATCTACAATAGCCGCTTGCCAAGATAACAAGCCCTTCAATCTATCACTGCAGATAGGGGCTAAAATATTCTTTGCGTACTACACTTCTCATAGACCAAGATAACGGAGATCTGGCATGAACAATGCAGTAATAGCAGCTTACAATCGCTCCCCTTTCCACTTAGCCAACAGAGGAGAACTGGCCAAAATTCGCCCGGATGATCTGCTGGCCAATACTGTGCGTGGATTACTGCTTCGCAGCGAAATCAAAGTCCAAGACATCGAAGACTTAATCTGTGGGTGCGCATTTCCAGAGGGCGAACAGGGATTTAATATTGGCCGCTTAATTGTCTTTATGAGCGGTCTACCCAATAGCGTCGCCGGTGCAACTATTAATCGCTGGTGCGGCTCTTCCATGCAAGCTGTGCATATGGCGGCAGGTAGCATTGCCCTAAATGCCGGTGACGCCTTTATTTGCGCCGGTATTGAAAGTATGTCCCGTATTCCGATGATGGGCTTTAATCCTATGCCCAATCCAGAGTTGTATGCCCAATACCCCAAGGCATTGATGAGCATGGGGGATACCGCCGAAATAGTCGCTAAAAAATACCATATTTCGCGTAGCGCCCAGGAAAATTTCGCCATGGCTTCTCAACTCAAAGCCGCAAACGCCCGAGAATTAGGTTATTTTGACGATGAAATCATTGCCATCAATGGCATTACTAAAGATGGCTGCATCAGAGCTGATACCAATTTGGCGCAGCTAGCAACGCTTAAGCCCGCTTTCGATCTCAATGGCACCGTCACTGCGGGCACCAGCTCTGCGTTAACTGATGGGGCCGCCGCGATGTTAGTTTGCTCAGAGAAATACGCCAATGACAACAAAATAAAGCCACTGGCACGAATTATCGGCGTGGCAGTTTCTGGTTGTGACCCGCAGATCATGGGTATGGGGCCAGTCGCAGCGACCAACAAAGCGCTGCAGCGAGCCGGTTTGTCTATCGCCGATATAGATATCATTGAGCTTAACGAAGCCTTTGCTGCCCAGGCACTTGCCTGCATTGGCGAGCTAGGATTAGATCCAGACAAAGTTAACATCGATGGCGGAGCCCTGGCATTGGGACATCCACTGGGTGCCAGCGGTGCGCGTATCTTAGGCAAGGCGGCCTCGCTGCTACAGCGCCAAGAAAAAAGATACGCGCTGGCGACTCAATGTATTGGAGGCGGACAGGGGATAGCAACTATCCTGGAGGCTATCTGATGAACATTGATAAAGTCTGTGTCATAGGGGCCGGGGTGATGGGAGCCAGTATCGCCGCTCATATTGCCAACGCCGGACACAAAGTTCTGCTGCTAGACAGAGTTCCAGAAGGCGCTAAAAACCGCAATGTAATCGCTGAACAAGCGCTACAAAAATTACTCAAATCAAACCCAGCCGCCCTCACCCATAAGCGCAATGCCAAGTTAATTACAGCCCTCAACATAGAAGATCACTTAGCAGAAATTAACCATTGCGATTGGATTATTGAAGCCATTGTCGAGCGTTTAGAGATTAAGCAGCAACTCTATAAACAAATTGATAAAGTGCGAAAACCGGGCTCTATCGTCTCTTCGAATACTTCAACAATACCACTGGCGGCACTGATCGCTGACATGAGTGCCGAGTTTTGTGCAGATTTTTGCATCAGTCACTTTTTCAACCCACCCAGATATATGCGCCTTTTGGAAGTGGTAAAAGGTGATCTAACCCTACAAAGCACTATAGATACTTTGTGCAATTTTGCCGACCACCAATTGGGAAAGTCCATAGTACTGTGCAAAGACCGGCCCGGTTTCATCGCTAACCGCCTGGGAATCTACTGGATCTATTGCGCCTTAGTTGAAGCCATCGATTGTGGCCTGAGCGTAGAGGAAGCCGACGCTATCCTCTCTAAACCTTGTGGTGTGCCTAAAACTGGAGTGTTCGGCCTGATAGATTTAGTCGGTCTGGACCTGATGCCAAATATATTAGACTCCCTGCTACAGCTTTTAGATGCCGACGACCCGCTGGTACAGCTGAAACGCGAGTTACCACTGCTGCAAAAAATGATTGAGACTGGCTATACCGGACGCAAAGGCAAAGGCGGCTTTTATCGACTCAATCGCCAGCAGGGGAACAAAGTCAAAGAAGCCATTGATTTAAACAGCGGCGAGTACCACCGCGTCGCTAAGGTTGATTTAGCCAGCGCCAAAATAAAAGTTAACAGTATCCGGCAACTATTTGAAACTAATGATAAAGGCGGTGATTATGCCTGGCGGGTAATGTCAAAAACGTTGACCTATGCGGCGCAGCTGGTGCCCCAAGCTGCCGATCAAATCGACACCATTGATGAGGCGATGCGCCTGGGTTACAACTGGAAATACGGCCCTTTCGAATTAATCGATCTGCTGGGAGTCGACTGGTTTATAGCTAAACTCAAACCCCAACAGCAAGACATCCCCGCCTTATTAGAGGCGACAGCTGGTCGAAGTTTCTATCGAGAAAATAACGGCATACGAGAATATCTTAATCAACAAGGTGATTATCGGTCACTGAGCCGAGCAACAGGTATGTTGATGTTGTCGGACATCAAACTTAACAGCACAGCGATAATACAAAATTCTTCAGCGGCACTTTGGGATATTGGTGATGGCGTTGTCTGTTTCGAATTCACCTCCAAGATGAACGCTTTAGATGCGCAAATAATGCAGCTATTACAACAGACTATCGCATTGGTAGAGAAAAACTATAAAGCCATGGTCATCTACAATGACGCTGATAATTTCTCTGTCGGTGCCAATCTGGGGCTGGCGATGTTCGCCGCCAACATCGCCGCCTGGACAGAGATAGCAGAGCTGGTCGAAGCGGGTCAGCAGACTTATCAAGCCTTGAAATATGCCCCCTTCCCGGTAGTCAGCGCCCCCAGTGGTATGGCTCTGGGCGGAGGCTGTGAAATATTACTACACAGCGATGCAATCCAGGCACACATCGAGACCTACACTGGTCTGGTAGAAGTCGCCGTTGGTTTAGTACCCGCCTGGGGTGGTTGCAAAGAGATGCTGGATCGCTGGAGCAACAATCCTAAATACGCTAAAGGCCCTATGCCCGGCCCCAGTAAAGCCTTTGAGTTAATATCTACAGCCACTGTCTCCAAGTCCGCCGAAGAGGCAAAAAGTAATTTAGTCTTGCGCAGCGCTGATGGCATTACCATGAACCGCTACCGCTTACTCAGTGATGCCAAGCAAAAGGCCCTGTCGATGGCCAGTGACTATACAGCGCCAGAGCCGCCAGTATTTCACTTGCCCGGACTCAGCGGTAAAGCAGCATTCACTATGGCAGTTGATAGCTTTGTCCACAGCGGCAAAGCCACGGCCCATGATAGAGTCGTGTCACTGGCGGTTGCCGATATTTTAACTGGCGGAGCACAGGCCGATCCCAACACTGAGCTGTCTGAAAAAGATATTCTCAAGTTAGAGCGCGATACTTTTATGCAGATTATTCGCCACCCCGATAGTTTAGACCGTGTCGAGCACATGCTGCTAACCGGTAAGCCTTTGAGGAATTAACTATGCAGATTTACACTGCACCTATTCGCGATATGCAATTTGTCCTTTACGAGTTACACGACGCAACAGCACTGACGACAATGCCGGGCTATTCTCAAGTTAGCCGCGATCTGGTTGAGCCGGTACTGATAGCCGCCGCGAAATTTAGCCAACAAGTGCTGCTACCACTGAATCTCAGTGGTGATCAACAAGGGTGTAAATTAACCGATTCTGCAGTGTGCACTCCGCAGGGTTTTAAACAGGCCTATCAACAGTTTTGCCAGGGTGGATGGACAACATTTTGCTGTGATCCAGAATATGGGGGCATGGGCATGCCTAAAAGTATCCACTCTATGGTAGAGGAAATGTTCTGCTCTGCTAATCTATCTTTTGGCATGTATCCAGGGCTTTCATTGGGTGCTTACCACGCTTTACATAGTTTCGCCTCAAGGGAGATAAAAGATAAGTATTTGGCTAAGTTGGTAGACGGTAGCTTCACTGGCACTATGTGCCTGACTGAACCGCAGTGCGGCACAGATTTAGGTCTGTGCCGCACTAAAGCACTCCCCTGTGATAATGGCAGTTATCAGATTACTGGAAATAAAATTTTCATCTCCGCCGGTGAGCACGACCTGAGCGAGAACATTATTCACTTAGTGCTGGCGCGCACGCCCGATGCAGCGCCTGGAATAAAAGGTATCAGCTTGTTTGTGGTGCCTAAGTTACTGGATGATACGCAGGGGCAAGCGAGCATCCCGAACAACGTGTTTTGTACCTCAATAGAACAAAAAATGGGCATTAAAGCTTCACCGACCTGCTCGCTGAGTTTCGAGCAATCCACAGGCTGGCTGGTTGGCGAACTGCATAAAGGCATGCAAGCTATGTTCAGCATGATGAATCGCGCCCGTTTAGCGGTTGGTGTGCAAGGATTAGGTCTTAGTGAAGCCGCTTACCAGGCGGCGACAGCCTATGCAAAAGAGCGACTACAGGGTCGCTCTCTTTCGGGGGCAAAATACCCAGAGCAAGCTGCTGACCCTATTATTGTACATCCAGATGTGCGCAAGATGCTGCTGACTATGCGTGCCAATACTCAAGGCTGTCGGGCCTTTGGCGCCTGGGTAGCTCAAGAGTACGATTACTCCATCGAGCATGCGGATGCCAAACGACGCCAGAGGGCCGATGACTTTGTGCAGCTGTGTACCCCTATTGTTAAATCACTGTTTACCGATTTAGGTTTTGAATCTACCAATTTAGGTATGCAAGTGCTGGGAGGACACGGTTTTATTCGCGAATCAGGACTGGAGCAATATGTCAGGGATTGCCGAATTACCCAAATATATGAAGGCACCAATGGCATTCAAGCACTGGACTTGATCGGCCGTAAACTGCCCTATAAGGCGGGTCGTTATTTGCGGAGCTTTTTCCACCCAGTGGATGAGCATATCCAAGCCAATATCGCAGATCCCGAACAGCTCGAGTTTATACAGCCGCTGGCCAAAGCGTTTGCCAGATTGCAGCAGGCCAGTGCCAAACTGGCACAACTTGGCTTGTCAGATCCAGAGCAGGCAGCGGCAGTAGCCACTGAGTACTTGCGTTTATTTGGCTTAGTGGCACTGGCATTTATGTGGTCTCGTACGGCTCAGGTCGCTCTCACTAAAGCCGACGATGATGCGAGCGGATTCTATGCGGCAAAACTGATCACTGCCCGTTTCTTTATGCAAAAAATATTGCCGCAAAGCAGTGCTCTGTACGCCTCTATTATGGCTGGCGGCGGGCTGTTAATGGCCTTAGAGGAAGACCAGTTCTAGTTACTTGTCATTTTTTTGGTAATTAGATGAAATCACTGCAGGGAAAAACCTTGTTTATCACCGCTGCCAGTCGTGGCATCAGCTTAGCTATTGCTAAAAAATGGCATAGGATAGCCGCCAATATTGTCATCGCTGCTCATGTTATAGATAAAACGCAGCTCTAGATGCTCAAACATTTGCGAGGAATGCAATGAAGTCACTGCAGGGAAAAACCTTGTTTATCACTGGTGCCAGTCGTGGTATTGGTTTAGCTATTGCTAAAAAAGCGGCGTTAGATGGCGCCAATATTGTCATCGCGGCCAAGTCTATCACCCCCCATCCCACTCTGCCTGGAACTATTTATAGCGCCGCACAAGAGATACAAAATCTCGGTGGAAAAGCGCTGCCAATACAAGTAGATATCAGAGACGAGCAGCAGATTGGCGCAGCGGTAACTGAGGCGATCAAAACCTTTGGCGGCATTGATATTTGTATTAACAATGCCTCCGCGATTAGTTTAACTGATACTGCGACTACTTCTATGCAGCGCTTTGATCTGATGCACCAGGTTAATACCCGCGGTACTTATGCAGTCTCTCAGGCGTGCCTGCCGCATCTACTAAAAGCGGATAACCCACACATTCTGAACTTATCTCCACCGTTAAACATGGACCCTAAGTGGTTTAAAAAACACGGCGCTTACACTATCGCTAAATATGGCATGAGCTTATGTGTACTGGGAATGGCGGCCGAATTTGCCGAGCGCGGCGTGGCGGTTAATGCGCTATGGCCCAAAACTGTTATCTACACTGCGGCTCTGGCAGCACTGGGTGATTTAGTCAATAAAGAGAATTGTCGAACGCCGCAAATAGTCGCCGACAGCGCCTACTGCATATTAACCAGAGACGCTAGAGACTGTAGCGGTAACTTTTTTATCGATGAGCAAGTGCTGCAAGAATCGGGAGTCAGCGACTTTTCTAAATATGCAGTAGCCCCTGGCAAGCGACTTATAGCTGACCTGTTTTTATAGACCAAAACAGGCCGGTAATTAACCTGCCATACAGTGCAAAACAATTATTGATCGTACTTTCTGATCTCAACTACATTGCCATCCGGGTCGTTAATGTAGATAGCAGTGGCATCCCCACGGGCACCCCAGTAAACACCCGGACCACGTATAATTTCAATTCCCTGTTGTTGTAGTGATTCATAAATAGCCTGCCACTGATCGATAGCAACGGCAAAACAAAAGTGGTTGATGTTATTTTTTGTACTGTTGTCAGAGCCTTGATCTCTCCACATTGCAGGTGGAAACATATCAATAATAAAAGTATCTGAAACTCTAATACTTGGAAATTTCACCTCGCCCTTTTTGTAGGCCTGCCAGTTTTCAACACTGGCACTCAATAATTTTTGATAGAAATCCACAGAGCGTTTAACCTCTGTGACATTTAATACTATGTGATCGAGATGAATCATAGAAGCCTCTTGCTGAGATCGACGCACAGTACAGTAAAAAATTTTATCAAGTCTTACAATAGTATTGAATACGCACTGCTATTAACTGCCGATGTAGTTGCTTATTTATAAATTTAACAATCACTTATACCATCTAGTTAATATAAAACATACCCAGAATAGTATAACGGATCGAAAGGTCACTTTTCGCCTTTAAGGATTAAATTTGTGCATTTAAGCGCAGGATAAATTAGCCATAACATTTGGCTGCAATTCTTTGTAGAATACTTAACTCCAACAAACACTTAGAGCTAACACTAAAGCTATGCTAGCGATATATCCCCCAACTGCAGATCAAGCCGCTGAATCTATCTATCAGCAGCAAGTTCAAGACTTCACTGCTGCTGATTCACAGCAGCGACCATCGCTGCAATTTGCACTGCATTATCCGTATCGACAATACTATCTTGATGATACTGGCGAACTGGTTTTGTACGCTATCTTTCATTTGCAGCGCCAGGGTAGCTGCATCGACAGTTATTGCACTATCATCCGGGCATCGGCCAGTTCAAAACAGCAGCTTGTGCAGTTAGATGGATCACTTCAGCAACTGCAGCAACTAGCTGTGATCTACAACGCCCCGCTCCTGAACTTGCAACAGCCAATATTGTTAGAGCCTCTCAAAATTGCCAAGCCCTGGGGAAGTGAAATCTGGTACACCGGGATTGAACGGCGCGGGCAATCTAAAGTCAGCTTAGATCTAAATCTGCAATCTAGTATGCCCCTGCCCTGGTTGTTAGATTTATTACCACAGACACTGTGTGCTAACTTAAACCGTCAGTTAATCTTATTAAAAATACTAGACCCGCTGGCCGACGAGGTATTTGGTGACTTGTATTTTGAGATGCATCAGCGCAAACAAGAAGTTTATGTAGTGACACATATAGACCCCCAGGCATGGCCCGAGGGTGTTGGTCAGATACGCTTTGGCTTTTGTGCGCAGAAAATACAGCAATACTCTGATCTAAAGGCGTTCAAAAACGCCTTTGTTAAAGTCGCTGCTCAGTATGAGAAAACCCGTGCGCGAATTGACCGGTTGCTCGATCAAAAGAAACAGCATTTGCACATTCCAACAAATCAGCCTGTGGCTGTTAAATTAATGCAACAATGGCTGTTAGAAATCCCCGCTGGACTAACGACAATAGAGCAACAACAACGCAGAGAACTCAACAGTTTCACCGGTCATAAATCGTTACGTGTCGGCGATGTGTTGAAAATCCCCTGCTTTACACCGCACTCTTTGCTGCACGGCGTACGATGCATAGAGTTTCAAACTCCAGTCTATGAGCGGATGATTCTTAGCTTTGGCCAAAAAGTTCTCACCCAGCAACACTGGGATACCGCGAAGGCTATGCAGATGGTCAATTGCGATGTGCAGCACAGCGAAGCTGCGCATTGCCTATTGCAAACAGAGCAACTGTGTATCGATGTTGTGGTCAACTATCCGCAGTTCACAGTGCATAGATACAAGTTACAAGCAAATGCAAAAACACTGTTGAAGCCCAGTGACAACTACCGTTTATTAATCATTATCACTGGTAATGTGCAACTTAATCGCCAGTTATTAACTGCCGAACAAGCTTGTCTGTTGCCTGCAAACATGGCTGAGCAAGTATTGCACAACACTAGTACACAAGAGGCGATCCTGTTACTGGCAATGCCGGTGTCGGCAAACACTTGAATGACTAACTAATAGCGACATCCGCTGGCACATTGATTGGTTGCTGGCTGTGAAGCCTATTCATGACAGTTAAGGGTTAACATTTGCTTTGTGGCACTGATCAAATGGTGTTTTGTATTTGACTCTGAAGATGCATGCCCGGACGCTTCACTAACGATTAACTGGGCATTGGACAGCTGTTGTTTCAACAACCAGGCATTGTCAAAAGGACAGACGATATCGTAGCGCCCGTGCACAATGATGGTCGGTATCTGTTGAATTTTGTGACAATTTTGCAGAATTTGATTGTCGGTTAAAAAACAGTCGTTGACCATAAAATGCGCCTCGTGACGTGCCAGTGTCCAGCACTGATCATCGTCAGTTGCCGCCGCCACGAAATCGGCATCGGGCTCTAAGGTACAACAGCGTATCTCCCACAAGCCCCAGGCTTTAGCCAGTTTTAAAGCGGCTGTTTTATCTTCTCCGGTTAAGATCTGATAAGCCAGTTGCAGCGATGACTGGTTCTCTGCTGTAGGCAGGGCACTGATATACTCATGCCAGTAATCCGGATACAAACGCGAAGCGCCTCCTCCGGCAAAAGTCCAATGAGTATCTTGCTCGCGGGCCAAAAAGATACCCCGCAGCACTAAACTCTGTACCTTTTCAGGGTGATTTTGCGCGTAGGCTAACGCCAGAGTAGAGCCCCAGGAGCCACCAAAAACATGCCACTTGGCAATAGCTAAGCGATCTCGAATTGACTCAATGTCTGCAATTAACGATTGGGTATTATTGTTTAGCAAACTGCCAAAGGGAAGAGAGCGGCCGCAGCCTCTTTGGTCAAATAAAATAATTCGGTACTGTTGAGGGTCAAAAAAACGCCGATCTTTACTGCTGCAACCACCCCCTGGTCCGCCATGCAAAAAAACCACTGGCTGACCCTCGGGATTACCACATTGCTCAACATAGATCTGATGATCGCTATCTACATCGAGTAAAAAGTCATTATAGGGCTCTATTGGCGGATAAAATTGCTGCATTGTTAACATCCTATGTAGTGAAGTTTATCTTAATCAAATAACGCTGAACTATGATAATATCAACCACAAAGTCTTTACAAATCAAATCGATATAATTTCATAAAGAATAACTCAAAACAGTTCCACCTCACCCTCATCCATGTCGTGCTGGGCCACCGTTCTACCGGTATTTCGATCTCTCGCCTGGGCGTGTATACCTTGGCACTCTTGAATACAAGTCGTCAGTGCCTGCGAATCTATGCTCCCCTGAGCGGTATATATAGCACTCAGCAATGATGCGATTTGCTGCAACGAGTCGACATTGTGGTGCATGGATCCCAGTGCCTGTGAGGCAATGTCTTCAAACTGCAATGAGCGCACAGCATCACCTACGGCACCGTTGAGCTGCGTACCCACGCTGGAAATTTGCTGCATCTTTTCGCTGACAATATCACTGTTCTCCGACATATTCTGCAACATAGTCGACATCCGCTCTTTTGCCGAAATAGTGTCACTCAAGTCCTGGGAAGCTGTTTTTCCGACTTTTTCGCGCAATACATCAATGGTCTTCTTTGCCGTTGAAATATTCTCTTTGATCTGTTCATTAAAACTGGTTGACGCCTTCGACAAAGTGCGCCCCTCATCGGCCACTACTGAAACCCCCCGCCCCGCCTCACCGGCTCTGGCCGCCTCTATGCTGGCATTAAGTGCCAACAAATTGGTCTGATTGGCTAGCCCTTCAACGCTTTCTATCAAGGTAAAAATGCCATCGAGCTTTGCTACCATGTCATCTATATAGTGCACTATCTCCATGCTGCTTTTACTGCCAAGAACCATCACTTGTACAAAATGATCCAGAATACTGCCGGTCTCGTCGATAAATTGGTGCATTTTGCTCTGGTGCTGAGTATCACTTTCTTCGTCATTTTCCTGGGCCATTATCTCTGCGGTTAAAGCCGACTGCTGATCAGACAATTGATGAATCTGCTGAAAGCTGTCGCTCATTAAGCTGCTGGCCTCACTGATTAATACATCTACCCGGGTAATCTCCTGATTGATAATCGTCGATTCATATTCCAGGGTGCCTGCGACTTCCTGCATCGCCTCTTGTAGCTCATTTGTAGCAACATCCGCCTGGGTATTCTTGTTATCTTGTGACTGCTTATTATGCCCCTTAGACCACAACGCTTGATTTAGCCAGACAGCCAATGCCACTTCTACTAACAGCAGTGTAGATAAGACACCCCAGATCAAGGTCTGATCAAGCATTAAAAATTGATTTAAACCTAATACTACCGTCAGCACCAGCAGCGCAGCTAACAACATATTATTAACTTTCATCGACTTTCTCCTCTAACCCGTACCGGCCAAGTGTTGAATTATCTTAGGGGCAATGTTGTGCAGGTCCACTACCAGTTTTGCAGCGCCTTGGTTAACTGCCGCTTTGGGCATACCCCATACCAGTGAGCTGGCTTCGTCCTGGACAATAGTGTGTGCGCCGGCATCCAGCAATTTGCGCATCGATTTAGCACCGTCCTCTCCCATGCCTGTCAGCATAATGGCCACTACTTGATTGGGGGCAATTTTCAGCAAGGAGTTGAACATGACCTCCACTGAAGGCTGATGCCGATTGACAGGACCTCGGTTGTCCAGACGACACTTAAGCTGATTGCCGTGTTTTTTTACCACGATATGGTGTGAGCCTGGTGCAATATAGACATGCCCGGGTTTTAATATATCGCCATTTTTCCCCTCCACAACTGTCAGTCGTGACTGCTCGTTGAGTCTGGCGGCAAATCTAGCACTGAAACTCTCGGGGATATGCTGAGTGATGACTATCGGCGGTAAATTTTCCGGCAGGTCCATCAATACATCCCGGATTGCTTCTGTGCCTCCGGTGGATGCTCCGATAGCGATAATGTTATAGCCGGACAACTTCCCGCCAGGCACCGTCTTGGCACAGTGGGCAACTGGCATGGCCTTTTTAGGCTCTCGCTTAAATTTAATCTTTTGTTGCGACATTGCAGCGGCTTTCACTTTGTTGACTAACTCGTGCTGAAAATGCAACAAACTATTATCCGATGCTGTCACTTTAGGTTTAGCCATGAAATCTACAGCGCCAATTTCCAGTGCGGTTAAAGTCTCTTCTGCCCCGGCATGCGTCAAAGTAGATATCATCACCACTGGCAGTGGGTTTAATTTCATTAAATTACGTAAAAATGAGATACCATCCATTTTAGGCATCTCTATGTCCAGCGTTAACACGTCCGGCTTGAGCTGTTTGATTTTTGCCCTGGCGTCTATTGGGTCAACTGCTGTTCCCACGACGTCAAAAGCGCCGTCCGCGGCCAGAATTTCTGACAATACATCGCGGATTACAGCTGAGTCATCAATGATCAATACCCGAATTTTATTCACTGTAATATTCCTTATTAAAACAGCTCTACATCTTGTGTATCGAGCTGATAATCTGTTTTATGTCGATATTCCGACTCTTCTTTGATCAGGCACTGATCTTGGCGATGGCTCATTTTGTTAACCAGCATTTTGCCGCTACTGGGGAAAAAAGCGACTCTTCTACCCTGATCCCCACCTGTATCTGAAGAGACTAAGTGCAAATTTTCATCCGCAATAAACTTTTCTATGAAATTTATGTTTTCTTTTCCTATGGCTGAGACACCCTGCAACATCTCCCCTCCACCGGTCACTTTCAGGTGTAAATTTTCGCAGATACTGCCCTTTTTCATCAATTCGTTGATCAGCTGTTCCATCGCAAACATGCCATATCGAGTACAGCGAACCGGGTTGCTGTGATGGGAGTTGTCGGGCAGCATAAAGTGATTCATACCGCCAAAACCTGTGGTTGGATCATAGGCGCACACTGAGATACAAGAGCCCAAAACAGTAGTGATAACTATTTCCTGATCTGAGACATAAAATTCACCGGGCTTTATTTTCAGCGCATGACAATGCCACTTATTGTTCCAATAACTTTGCGCATCTGTGAATGCCGCAAAATCAGCTGGAGCCGGTTGTCTGTCACCCACGGCCCGCTTCCTTCTGATAAATTGTTTTGCCAATCAACTTAAAGTGGCTGTCGTGTCGCGCTAGTGCCTCTGAGTGGCCGACAAATAAATGACCACCGGGCTTTAGCATTGCAGCCATTTTCGCCAACAATATTGCTTGGGTTTTCTTGTCAAAATAAATCATTACGTTACGACAAAAAATGAAATCGAAAGGCCCTCTAAATGGCCATTGCTCCATTAGGTTTAAATATTTAAAAGTAGTCATCTCTCTCAATTCCGTCCGTGCTTGGACATCTCCTGCACAAGAGCCCTGCCCTTTAAGAAAGTACTTCTGCAGATAGCCTTTTGGCAGCACACCTATTCTATCTTGTGAATACACACCAGATTTGGCTCTTGCTAATACATCTGAATCAATGTCTGTGGCTAAAATACGTATATCCCAATTGCGGGTATCTATATCAGAATTCAGCAATGTCATTGCCAGGCTGTAGGGTTCTTCCCCAAGAGAGCAGCCTGCTGACCAAATACGTAGACGTTTATTTCCGGATTTGGCGATTTGAGGAATAATTGTCTGATCAATAAAATCAAAGTGGTGGTTCTCACGAAAAAAAGCCGTTAAATTCGTGGTCATCGCATTTATAAACAAACCAAATTCTTTTTTATTGGCTTCTATGTCTTCTAAATAGTGATCAAAATCTTGCAGGTTTAATTCTCGTAATCTTCTGACCAGGCGGTTGTAAACCATATCTTGCTTATTTTCAGCCAGTACTATGCCCGCATGAGCATAAAGTACTGTTTTTACTTTTTTGAAATGCGCATCGCTAAAGCGGAATTCGCGTTGTTTGATAGCATTAGATTGCATCGAGCACTTCTCCAAGAAGCAGTGGCACCAAAATTTATATACAATCAATATTTTGGCAATGATTCCTGCGGTAACTGCTACCGCAGGATTTTCTCAGCTAAAACTCGTTCCACTCTTCAGTGCTGCTGTCGGCTCTCGCTATTGATCCCCCTGGAGCCGCACCAGCTGAGGCTGACTTTAGCTTCTTACTGGTTTTTTTTGACTGACCGCTTTGCTGCGCGGCCATCTTGCGAATATTTTGCACATCCGCTGTCGCTTGTGCGGAGCCCGATGCTGATGAGCTCGCTTGTTGACCGTCACTTACTGTGAAGACACTCACCAGACGCTGTAATTGCGCTGCCTGTTCATCCAGTGATGAGGACGCCGCGGCAACTTGCTCAACCAGAGCCGCGTTTTGCTGTGTTCCCTCGTCCATTTGTGTCACTGCAACATTGACTTGCTCAATACCGCTGGCCTGTTCACGACTGGCCGAGGCAATTTCGCTGACGATTTTAGTTACATTACTGATCGAACCCATGATCTCCGATAGCGCCTGACCGGACTCTTTAACGTACCCGCTACCCTCCTCAACTTTTTTGAC
>ASZI01000368.1 GCA_000416315.1 Osedax symbiont Rs2
CCCCGCCGCTACAATGGCAATACGCTGCCAGACACTCTTAGTGTTAAACGCCTGTTGTTTTAGCGCATCCGGCACATCGCCTTCACGCTCGTCCAACATTTTGACATAGCCGCCCAGTGGAATGGCCGCCAGGGCAAATTCCGTTCCCTGCTTATCTACCCTTGAGTAGAGCACCTTACCGAAACCCACAGAGAACCGCAGTACTTTTACGCCACATAGTCTGGCGACGATGAAATGCCCCCACTCATGAACAGTAACTAAAACCCCTAAGGTAACAACAAAAGCCAATACAGTTTGAACAAATTCCAATTAAACCACCGGTAACCATTGCAAGCCAATTAAAAACAACGGAGCTGCAGCTAGCAAACTATCGATACGGTCTAAGCCGCCCCCGTGCCCGGGCAGTAACCCGCCGCTATCTTTAAGCCCTGCATTGCGTTTCAGCATACTCTCTAACAAATCACCTAACACTGAAACCACAGAGATAAGCGCACCTAATACTAACAAATACACACTTTGGTTGAAGGGCATTTCCTGCACCACACTAAAGATCAGTGCCGTGATAGAAGCTGCTATTACACCACCGACAAAGCCCTCAATGGTTTTCCCCGGACTAACCTGAGGGGCCAATTTATTCTTGCCGAAATTTTTCCCGGCAATATAGGCACCTATATCTGCAGCCCAGACCAACAGCAAAATCAGCAGCAGCCAACTATTTTCAGCCGGCAGTAACTTTAGCTGCAACAGACTCCACCAAGTGGTCGTCAGTAATATCAGACAGAGTGCAACCCCTATGACTCGATTCTCCCAGAGGCCATTTTTGGGATACTTTCTCACCCAGTAATAGGCTGCCGCCCACACCAGTATTACCACCGGCATAAACAATGCCATCGCCCGATCAAAAAAATTAAACCAGATCATCGCCATTATCGCCCCGGTGCTTAGCACCAACGCAATCCGACTAGAAATAGATTTCAAGCCAATAAAGGGCCCCCACTCCCAGGCACCTATCAACAATACCACACCGACAAACAATGCCACGCCGGCCAAAGGCAATAAAAATATCCCAAATAACACTATTGGGGCTAAAATACAGGCGGTTATTATTCTTTGTTTAAGCACCCTACTTTTCCTCTAACTGCTCACTTGTTTTACCAAAACGCCTCTCCCTGCCGGTAAAATCCCTTATTGCTTCTACTAAGTGCTGTTTATTAAAATCAGGCCAGTAACAATCGACAAAATGATACTCAGTATACGCCATCTGCCAAACCAGAAAATTACTCATACGACTTTCACCACCGGTGCGTATACACAGATCAGGCTTCGCCTGATCAGCTAAATTTACATAAGAATTGAACACAGATTCATTCAATTGGGCCGGGGTAGTTTTTCCGTTAACGCAATCTTCGGCAAACGCTTTGGCAGCTTCGACTATGTCCCACTGACCGCCGTAATTTGCAGCGATATTGAGGATTAAGCCGTCATTATCTCTGGTCAACTGCTCAGCTTTTTCAATCCGTTGCTGCAGTGACTGACTGAATCGAGTCTTATCACCTATGACGATCAATCGTATATTATTTTTATGTAGCTTTTTGGTTTCGCGATCCAGTGCGATGCCAAACAACTCCATTAAACCTTTGACCTCAAAGGCGGGCCTCTTCCAGTTCTCAGTACTAAAAGCAAACAAACTGAGAGATTCAACCCCTAGCTCTACGCAGCCTTCAATAACACTGCGGACACTTTTGACACCGGCTTTATGCCCTGCCAAAGAAGGTAAAAAACGCTTTTTTGCCCAGCGATTATTACCGTCCATGATGATCGCTATATGGCGCGGGATCCGCACATCAGCGGGAAGGTTTAGCTCTTTTTTTATTGTCATAGCAAACAGCTGCCGGCCGCTTCAAAACCCACTCAAAGCAACCCGCGCAACTTATATTTCCATCAAGTCCGTTTCTTTCTTCTCAATTAGCAGATCAATTTCAGCGACGAACTTATTCGTTAGCTGCTGCACTTTTTCTTGAGATTTACGATCTTCATCTTCAGAGATTTCCTTCTCTTTTAAAAGATCTTTTATGTGGCTATTGGCATCGCGACGGGCGTTACGCACTGAAACTTTGCCGTTTTCTGCCTCAGCTCTCGCCTGGCGAATAAAACCTTTACGGGTCTCTTCTGTCAGTGCAGGCATCGGCACTCTGATGCGCTCTCCGGAGGTAGCAGGATTCAAACCCAGCGAAGATTTCATGATCGCTTTCTCTATCTCAGGGACCATAGGCTTTTCCCAAGGGACAATTGCCAAGGTGCGGGCATCTTCAACAGATATATTGGCAACTTGCGATAGCGGCACCATAGCACCGTAATAATCTACCATCACAGTATCTAAGATGCTCGGATGAGCTCGGCCAGTACGAATTTTTTTAAAGTTCTCTACTAATGCCGCTGTGCTCTTTTGCATGCGAGCCTCAGCTTCTTGTATAATCTCATTCAGCATACTTTTCTCCAGTATATTCTTCACTGCTTACCAATGTACCTTCAGTACCACCCATAACCAAATTCACTAATGCACCAGGCCTATTCATATTAAAGACCCGAATTGGCATATTGTGATCACGAGTTAAGCAAATAGCAGTCAAATCCATCACTTCTAGCTGCTTCTCTATAAGCTCATCATAACCTAAGTGCAAGTAACGCTTTGCCGATGCATCTTTCATCGGATCGGAAGTATAAACGCCATCAACTTTGGTCGCTTTTAAGACCACATCAGCATCTACTTCGATACCTCTTAAACAAGCCGCTGTGTCGGTGGTAAAAAATGGATTACCTGTTCCCGCAGAGAAGATTACCACATCTCCCTGGCTCAAGTAACGCATTGCATGACGTCGGTCGTAGTGATCGACTACACCGCTCATTGGTATAGCAGACATGACTCTGGTGGTGATGTTAGCCCGCTCCAGTGCATCGCGAAGGGCCAGCGAATTCATCACTGTCGCCAGCATGCCCATATGATCACCTGTGACCCTATCTAAGCCGTTAGCACTCAGTGCAGCGCCGCGAAACAAGTTGCCGCCGCCAATTACTATACCTACCTGCACCCCGATACCAATCAACTGGCCAATTTCCAGCGAGAGACGATCAAGTACTTTGGGGTCTATACCAAAGCTCTCCTCACCGGTAAGCGCTTCACCACTCAGTTTTAATAGTATTCTCTTATATTGAGAAAGTTTCTTATTAGACGCAGAAGGCATTTTAGATTCTCCAATTACAGTTTTGCGACAAACCCAGCTATCCGAGGCATTTGCTTAGGTTGCAGATATAAAAAAGCGCATACTGCCATTCTAGCCGTATGCGCTTGAAATTACAGCACAAGTTAACTTTTTAGCTGCGCAGCCACTTCTTCTGCAAAGTCGACAACTGCAACTTCAATACCGTCGCCTACCTCCAAGCGAACAAAACTGACAACTTCACCGCCAGCGGCTTTAACCATAGCGCCAACTTTTTGCTCTGGGTTCTTAACAAACGCTTGTTCAACCAAGCTGTTTTCAGCTAAAAACTTACCAATACGACCGATAACCATCTTCTCAGCAATTTCAACAGGCTTACTGGCCATGTCAGGCTGAGCCATGATGATATCTTTTTCTTTTTGAACTTCATCTGCTGGCATATCATCTTTGTTAACAACACGCGGGTTTGTAGCAGTAACGTGCATAGCAACGTCTTTAGCTACTTCAGCATCTGCACCTTTAAGCTCAACAAGCGCAGCGATACGGTTGTTTGAGTGTACGTAAGCAGCAACACATTCGCCTTCAACCACTGAAATACGACGCAAGCTAATGTTTTCGCCAATTTTTTGTACCAGCGCGTCGCGAGTAGCAACCATCTCTTCAGTCATAATCGCCGCTACATCTGTAGTCTTGGCAGCAAAAGCAGCTTCAGCGATTTTCTTGGCAAAGCTTAAGAAATTCTCTTCACGAGCAGCAAAATCAGTCTCAGAGTTAACTTCAACGATAACACCGTAAGATCCGTCTTCTGCAACTTTAGCCAGAACCACGCCATCGGCAGCAGTACGACCAGCTTTCTTTGCCGCTTTCATACCTGAAGATTTACGCAGCTCTTCAATTGCCTTCTCTACATCACCGTCCACAGCACGAAGCGCTTTTTTGCATTCCATCATGCCCAAACCAGTACGGTCGCGTAATTCTTTTACTAACTTAGCCGAAACAGCCATTTTCTCGCCCCTTTGATTGTCATCAATCAACATTCAAAAAAAGGGGAGCGAGGCTCCCCTTTTTAGATCTAATATCTTAACTTGTTTTATTCAACAAACAGTTAACTGCTTATTTTACTTCAACAAATTCGCTTTTATCGCCAGCTGCTACTTCTGATCCTTCAGTACAAGCATCGGCCATTGAACCAACGTAGATCTGAATCGCACGAAGTGCATCATCGTTACCAGGGATAACGTAGTCGATACCGTCTGGGTTGCTGTTTGTATCAACAACACCAATAACCGGGATACCAAGCTTGTTAGCTTCGTTGATAGCAATACGCTCGTGATCAACATCGATAACGAACAATGCATCGGGAAGACCGCCCATTTCCTTGATACCACCGATAGAGCGCTCAAGCTTTTCCATTTCACGTTGACGCATCAACGCTTCTTTCTTGGTTAGCTGTGTGAAAGTTCCATCTTCAAACTGACCTTCAAGCTCACGTAGACGACGAATTGACTGACGTATAGTCTTGTAGTTAGTCAACATTCCACCTAACCAGCGATGGTTAACGTAAGGCATGCCAGCGCGACGCGCTTCTTCTTTGATGATTTTGCTCGCAGCACGTTTAGTACCAACGAACAAGATCTTGTTTTTGTTGCCAGCCATATTCTTAACGATACTTAGAGAATCGTTTAACGCAGGAAGCGTATGCTCTAAGTTGATGATATGAATCTTGTTACGTGCACCGAAGATGTATTGATTCATCTTAGGGTTCCAGTAACGAGTTTGGTGACCAAAATGTACGCCTGCCTTTAGCAGTTCACGCATTGTAACTTGTGCCATTGTAAACTTTCCTTTAGTGTTTGGGTTTGACGTCCACACATCCCATATACTAACCTTTGAGCAATTTCGCAGGCACCCAGTAGACGTGACGATGTGTGTGTGATTTTTTTCTCCGAGTACGGTATATCCATTCTCGGGCGCATTTTATAACATAAAACTCACCTTAACTGAAGGAAAACCTCCTCTGTTCGGGATAATTTCGCTACAATACAGAAAAACTTTTAGGCTCGCTAAACACAACAGAGCGTGTACTCTTTAGCCGGCCAGTCCATACAACTTTCAGGCCCCATACAAAACATGACTATACTCGTTAAAACTGCAGCTGAAATCGCAAAAATGCGCATCGCCGGAAAACTGGCAGCTCAAGTGCTAGAAATGATCGAACCTCATGTTACTGCTGGTGTAACAACCAACCAATTGAATCAACTTTGCCATGATTACATTGTAAACGAGCAGCAGGCCATACCTGCACCTTTGGACTACCATGGCTTCCCAAAGTCCATCTGCACATCCGTTAACCAAGTTGTCTGTCACGGCATCCCCAACGATAAAGCACTCAAGTCCGGTGACATCATCAATATTGATATTACTGTCATTAAAGATGGCTATCACGGCGATACCAGCAAAATGTTTTTTGTCGGCAAAGCGCTTCCCCACGCCCAACGTTTAGTTGAAATCACTCAGGAATGCCTTTACAAGGCCATGGAGCTGGTTAAACCCGGCGCCCATTTGGGGGATTTTGGCCAGGTCATCCAGCAATATGCTGAGAAAAATCACTATTCTGTGGTGCGTGAATACTGCGGACATGGTATCGGCGTTCAGTTCCATGAAGACCCACAAGTTTTACACTATGGTCGAGCCGGCACCGGCGAGATGTTAATGGAAGGTAATATTTTCACTATTGAGCCTATGATCAATGCAGGCAAGCGTCAGGTAAAGCTAAACAAGAAAGACGGCTGGACAGTGGAAACCAGTGATCGGCGCCTGTCAGCGCAATGGGAACACACTATCCTAGTGACTGCAGATGGCTATGAAGTACTCACTGCGCGCAGCGAAGAGAGCTTTTAAACCCGCGCAATACTCACTCGATCCCAGATTGAGTGAGACCCAGAGCACAGACCTGAGCCAATCACAGACACCGCGGGAACAACATGGCCAATCAGCCCAATCAACAAGTAGACATCAGCGTTTTTTTCGATGTCGCTAACTTCAAACAACAGCTAGCGAGCTGCGACAACCCTATAACCGTTTTCAAGCAAGCTCTCACAGAGATACGCGAGAACATGGACAGGGAGTTTCTGGCTAAAATTGACATCCCCAAACTGATCTATGGCCGCTCTCAGTTACTTGACATATTACTGACCAGTGCCTGGGAGCTATACAGCTGGCCCGCAGCAAAAAACGCCTCACTGATCGCTGTAGGGGGATACGGCAGAGGTGAATTGCATCCGCACTCCGATATCGACCTTTTACTTCTCTTTGATGGTGTAGACCCAAAACAGCACCAGCAGTCCATCAGTGATTTTTTGACTTTGCTCTGGGACATAAAGCTCGATGTAGGCTCAAGTGTACGCAGTATTCAGGAGTGTTACGATCACTCTAAAGACGACATTACTATTGCGACTAACCTGATTGAATCACGTACTATTACCGGCAGCCCAGAGTTGCGTCAGGAAATGTACGAGCGGGTCACCTCGGAGAAAGCTTGGAGCGCTAAAGGTTTTTTGCAGGGTAAACTGGCCGAGCAAAAAATCCGCCATCAACATACTAATAACACTGAATACAACTTAGAACCCAACCTCAAAAACTCCCCGGGTGGTCTGCGAGACATCCACACTATTGGCTGGGTCGCCAAACGCTATTTTGGCGCCACCTCTATTCATGATTTGCAGCAACATGGCTTCATTAGCAACTCCGAATTAGCCACCCTTAACAAGGGCTGGAACTACCTTTGGGAAATCCGCTATGCACTGCACATGATCAACAGCAAACGCGAAGACAGACTACTGTTCGACCACCAGCGTACTCTCGCCGAGATTTTTGGCTTTAGCGATCAGAAAGGCAAATTGGCAGTAGAACAGTTTATGGGTAAGTACTACCGGGTCGCCATGCAAATGGCCGGCTTTAATGACTTACTGCTGCAACACTTCGAAGAGATATTGGACACCGACGATGCCAAGCAGATAGCGCCGCTAAACAACCGCTTTCAGCTATCCGACAACTTTATTGAAGTCACCCACGACAAAGTCTTCAAATACCACCCTTTTGCACTGATGGAGCTGTTTGTATTACTGGCACAAAACAGAAATATTGCCGGTGTCAGGTCATCCACTATCCGCCTAATCCGCGAGCACTGGTATTTAATTGACGATGATTTTCGCTCTGATATTCGCAACACCTCGCTCTTCATGGAACTATTGAGACAAAAAGAAGGCGTATCCACTGAACTAAAGCGGATGATTCGCTACGGCATATTGGGACTCTATCTACCCGAATTCGGCCGTATCGTCGGACAGATGCAGCACGATTTATTCCACATCTATACCGTGGATGCACACACCGTAAAAGTGATACGTAAATGCCGCCAGTTCCGACACCCTGAACATCGAGAACAATTCCCTATCGCCCACAGCCTGGTTAACAAACTGCCAAAAATAGAGCTGCTCTATATTGCTGCTCTCTATCACGACTTAGGCAAAGGCAGGGGCGGAGATCACTCAGAACTGGGATCCATAGATGTGCTGGAGTTTTGTAAAACTCATCACCTTGGAAAATGGGACTCGCAGCTTATTGCCTGGCTGGTGCGCAACCATTTATTAATGTCGATGACAGCCCAGCGCAAAGATATTTCCGACCCGGAGATAATTCACACTTTTGCCGAGCAAGTCGGAGATATGACACATCTGGACTACCTATATGTGTTAACAGTTGCAGACATTAACGCCACCAACAACAGCTTGTGGAACAATTGGCGCGCCTCATTAATGCGCTTGCTGTATGGCGAAACCAAACTGGCACTCAAACGCGGGTTAGAAAACCCGGTTAACCACCAGGACTTAATTGAGCAAGTACAACACGAAGCACTGGAAATACTGAACACCGCCAACATTGATGAGCGCGAGGTTGCCAAACTTTGGTCAGGCATCACTGAAGATTATTTTATTCACGAGAGCGCCAAGAACATCGCCTGGCATACTAAGGCCATTATAGAGCGTGATAAACGTGACAAAACCTTAGTGCTTATTCAAAAAACGTCATTGAGAATGCACGAGGGCGCCTCTGAGGTTTTCATTTACACTAAAGATGCCGATAAGTTATTTGCCGTCACAGTCACCACTTTTGACCAGTTATCGCTCAGCATCCAGGACGCCAGAATTTATCAGACTCAAGGCGACTACAGCTTTACCACATACACCATTTTGACCCAGGAAAACAAGGCGATTACCGACAACACCAAAGCACTGCGAGACATTAAGCAAACCCTGAGCAGAAAGCTCTCGTCTCCAAAGCGCTACTCTTCAATTATCAGACGCAGAGTAAGCAGGCAGAGAAAACTGTTCTCCATTCCCAGCAAAGTGACATTTACTACCGACAGCAGCACCCACTATACCCAGGTAGAAGTTATCTCCCCGGACAGACCCGGTTTGCTGGCGGTTATTGGAGAAGTATTTGCCACTCACAACATTGTTGTCTGTAAAGCCAAAATAAGCATTGTCGGGGAACGGGTCGTGGATCAGTTCTTTATCACCGATTGCAGTGGCGCTCTGGTAGAAGATCCAGAGTTTATCCACTTATTGCAAACTGAGATTTGCAGACAACTAGATCAGCACGTCAGTGCTGCCCATCACTAATTTTTACAGCAAGAGATGCCGATAATGGACCAACAGACCCAAACTGAAATAGAAGCCGCTGCTTTTCGCCGCTTATTGGAACACTTAGATTCACGTAAAGATGCGCAAAACATCGACTTGATGATTCTGGCCGGGTTTTGTCGTAACTGCCTGTCCAAATGGTACAGGAGCGCAGCGGCAGAGCGAGGGGTAGAAATTGATTACGATCAGGCCCGTGAAGTTGTATACAAAGAGCCCTACTCCAGCTGGAAGGATAAATATCAACAGCCCGCCAGCGCCGAACAGCTTGCGGCCTTTGACATAGCATTCGCTAAAACCAACAAAGACAAATAGTCTTTATTCTATTATCCGCATAACAGATGTTATGCGGATAAACTGCTGATAGAGCTGGATTTAATTATTATTGACGATCCACGCTTGCTGCACTTGCCCGGCGCTGATCTCCAAAATTGTAGCGTAGACATCGTCCTGAATAGGGTAAGATTTAATCCCTCTGGCCCCGCAAACAACCCCCGCCACTGCCGCTTTAAAATTATCATTTAACAATACCATGTCCTCTACTGTACTAGTGCTGGAAATATATTGACCATGCACCATAGCGGCTAGCTCCTGGTATGCACGCAGCTTTGAAGCGCGTATCGCATTAATAACTTTTTCGCCTCTGCTCTTGCCCGGTTGCACACTGATAGGTGCGTAGCCAGTCGCCCTATAGGCGGCAGCTGTATTTTTAGAAGAGAGCGAGCCAGCAGTTAAATTGCTGAACTTTTTTGAAGCCGTTTCACAGCCCGCCAGCGACAGTATCAGCGCTAATAAACTGGTTTTTATAATCAAATTCAACTTTTTAATCTCCTGCTGCGGGTTAGCCGCCGTTTTCAATGATATAGCCTTTATTCAGCGCATCTACAGGGTCGTAACCCGGAAGGAAACTCTCTAGACGCGAATAGGCGATATGACTTTGTCCGGCCGCGACTACCTGACGAGTAATCACATCTAAGACTCTGGCATTAAGCACTATGCCATCTCCATGTCTGGCATAAGTACCGGTCAAAATGTAATAAATTTTATACTGTTGCTGCAAACTGGGCAGCGTTCCTTTAGTGACAGCCGACTTATCGGTAGTGACCAGGCTAACGGCCCGGTAATCCACCATATTGTAACCGCGCTGCTGCATTGGAAAGACGAAGCTCTCAGAGATTCTGGCACCGAACAAATCGTCATGCACACTGCTCTTCAGTGATTTAAAGGGAAGCACCGCCAGCGGCAAGCGCTTCACTCTGTTTTGTCGCAACCCCAGTACCATCTGGTCTGCCATTTGCGCTACGGCCTCGCTGACCGGGTCTAAATAGTTTGGCGAGATTGGGGTTATCGCCGTCTCTGCAGGTTTAGCAAACTCAGCTAAGCTATCTATTTCAATGGCTTTTTGTACGATTTCACGCGCCTGATCAGTTGACATTTCGTTTGAAAA
>ASZI01000369.1 GCA_000416315.1 Osedax symbiont Rs2
AGACATTGTGCAAAGCGCCAACAACTGGAATCTCTGGCCCGAGCATCGCCTGGGCGGCCTCCGTAGCCGAGCCCTCGATTGGCATCTGCACCGCTTTCGGGTCACCGTCTGCCAGAGGTACAACAATATCGATCAATATCTTGCCGGTCAGAGCCGGTTTGATCGCTTCCAAAGTATTGTTGTGGGCGCTGTAGGGGACAGCCAGAATCACCATTTCAGCAGCGCTCTCTATTGCCTGCAGGTTATCAGCGCCGCTGATATGTCCCTCGGCTCCGGCTATTTGCTGATTGAGCTGTTCGGCGATTTCCAAGGCCCGCTGGCTATCTCTGGAACCTATGACTACATCGATGCCGGCGCGTGCAAAACGCAGTGCCAAACCTTTTCCCTGGGGGCCTGTGCCGCCGAGAATTGCTATTTTCATTGTTCTAATCCTCTGTCACTTAAAATAGTTTGAGAACATGCGAGCCAGTCAGATGCAGCAGGACTTGCTCAGATGCTTGTTAGTTAACACTTAAATAAATCTTCGCGGCTGGGCCTGATAAGGTCACTGGCGCTGCTTTTAGTCGGGCTCCAATCTACCCCGCGAAAAATAATTAGCGGTCTTTTTCCCTCTTTGCTCATCAGCAGTCCGGATGCCGCCGCCAGCTCATCGGCGAGTGCCGGAACTGTTACTCGCAGCTCGCGTCCATAAGCATCACGCCCCCCCGCCATATCCACTTTACTGGGGACGTTGGCCAAACCTATGGCGACATTCACTAAGCCCATCCGCCAGGGGCGACCGAAAGTGTCGGTGATCACTACTCCCAGACGTTTGTTGCTGGCCGCTTCTAATTGGCTACATATCTGTCGGGCGCTGGCGTCGGGATCAACCGGCAGTAAAATGACATGATCGGCGCTATCAACATTAGATTCATCGACGGCGGCATTGGCGCAGATAAAACCCAGACGGTGCTCGGCAATGATCAGCCCCTCCTCTTGCTCGGGTCTTTTACTGGCCCTGACAATACGTTTTGATTCACTGAGTACCACTTCTACTTTGGCGGGATTTTTGTTCAGTTGTTCGGCCAGCTCCAAAGCTTTGGCAGAGGGGTTAACTTTTGTCAGATCGACAATTTGTCCTTCCGCTTTTGACACTACTTTGTGGGCAATTACTAAAATATCGCCATCTTCGAGTTGCAGCTCAAGTGCCTGCATGGCTCGCTGAATTTCCAGTGCCAGATCATCTCCCGGCACAATATCGGCGATTCCGGTAACTGCCAGCATTTCTACTTGAGGCAATGGTTGGGCTTTTTTGGTGAGCGGGATGTCCGCCACAGTGGCGTTAGCAGCTACTGGATTAATGGCATTATTCATACAGCGAGATCCTTGTGCACTGAGCTATTTAAGACTGTTGTGTGGTTTAAATAGCTGCTCTGGCTACTTTTTAACTGGGCGACTAAGCTACTGCCCAGACGTTGCAAGTCACTGGGGTTATCTAAATCCAGCGCCAGTTTGTCTAAGTTAATAAATTGGCGGGCAACATTTAGCTGTTTGGCACTGTGATAGTGGCTCAAGCTGGAGTTGTTGCCATAACTGAAGGGGATAGCTTGCGGTGGAGTACTTAATAATGCGTTAGTGCCACCATCCAGCGCGGGGCAGATAACAACCGAGGGAGTTTCTCTGGGGCAGTCTAGCAAGCGTTCAAATTCTCTCTGATCCAAAGCGACAATATCCGCTGGCAGTACTAGTTGGCTGCTATAGCCGAGTGCTGTGCAGTGTACAGCGGCGCTATCCAGGGCGCTGTTTAAGCCCCTGGCAGCAGGTTCCAGTAATACCTGGCAGCCATATTCTCCAGCAATAGCGGCGATTGAATTTGCCGGAGTCACAACCAAGGTGCCAAGTTGTGGGAAGTGTTGGCAGAGAAATGCCAGCGTCTGTCTGAATAAATTCAGCGCCAGACTCTGACGTTCGCTATTATCTAACACTGAGCTAAGCCGTGATTTCGATTGGCTGGGGTCTTTCATCGGGATCACAATACACAAGCTCATCTGCACACCTGCTCTGGTTTGCTGTCCTGGGTAACTATATTGCGACCCTCTGCTTGAGCAGCTTGATACAAATCCAGTAATTCTTCGGCGAGGCGCACTTTGTCGTCGCGCTCCGGCATCAGCGTATCGGTGCAGGCGACTTGCATGCCCAGCGCTTCAATAGCATCGCAGTACTGCTGATCGGCGGTGTCGATCACTAACAGATCAAGCAGTGATTGGTAGCACTGCGCCACACCCAGTGCGTCGCTGCTAAAGCCCAGCGAGCGCATCATCTTATCGGCGGGCCCCTTGACGGTTTTTCCGGCAATTATTGGCGAGACCGCGATTTTGTAAGCACTGCTGTTTTCGATGGCGCTGCGAATCCCCGGGATGGCGAGAATAGCGCCGATGCTGACAATAGGGTTGGAGGGTGCGAAGACAATCAGATCAGCCGCCGCTATCGCCGCTAAGCTTTCAGGGGTGGCACTGGCCTGCTGTGCCCCCTGAAATTCAATTTCAGTGATCTGTGGCTGACACTGGTAGCGGACAAAATAGCTCTGAAAATCCAACCAGCCGCTCTGCGTATTCAATCGGGTGGGCACTGCATCATCAGTCGCCAGTAATAACGGCACTTTAAGGCCTAGTTTGCTGGCGATATCGGCGGCAATAACACTGGGACGCACTCCCTGCTTGCGCTGTGCAGTTCGATAGATGTGAGTGGCAAAGTCCTGATCTCCTAAATACATCCAGGTATCAGCACCGAGTTGCTTTAAGGCATCTAAAGTGCGGTTGCTTTCATCTTTAAGCCCCCAACCCTTAGTGCGATCGATGCGCTCAGTGAGGGTGTAAGTGAGGGTGTCTATATCAGGTGAGACCCACAGGCCGTGAATTTCTTGATCATCGCCAACATTGCCGACAATGCTCAGGCCGTCACCGCAGCGACTGTGCATCAAGCCTTCAGCCATCTTGGCGCCACCGACGCCGCCGGCGAGTAAAATAATGGATAAACTCATGCCAGGGCCCCACTGCAACGGGCGATTAAAGTCGCAGATTGTTGCATTGGGAAGCGCTGCAGTTCTGTGTATAAAGTATCGCGGCGATAGGCAGACAGACCGCTGTTGTGAATCAATTTGACCATGTCAGCGGGAAGTATCTCCTCGCCGTGAGTACCACCGGAGGAACGGGTGATAGTCTCGTCCATCAAAGTACCGCCTAAATCGTTAGCACCGGCACGTAACATTTGCTGTGCATAGTTTGGACCGAGTTTTACCCAGGAGGCCTGAATATTATCAATCCAGCCGTTGAGCATAATGCGCGATACCGCGTGCATTAAAATATTTTCGTCGGCGGTGGGGCCGGGGCGCACATTTAGCTTGAGTTTTTGCCGGTCGGTGTACAGCGGCGACTCATAGTGGACAAACCCCAGCGGTACAAATTCGGTGAAGCCGCGATGCTTTTTCTGCATCTGGCGCAACAGTGCTATATGCGCGGCCCAGTGGTGCGGGGCGTCGATGTGTCCATACATAATAGTGGCAGTGGTGGGCAGGCCTAATTGATGCGCTGCAGAGATAATCTCGACCCACTGCTGTGTAGTCAGTTTGTCGCGGGTCAGTTGTTTGCGTATCTCTACATCTAAAATTTCCGCTGCTGTTCCGGGCATTGAACCCAGTCCATGTTCCATTAAATCGGCGATAAAATCTTTGTAGCTCATGTTGCTGTTTTTGGCACCAAACATGATTTCAAACGGGGAAAACGCATGGATATGCATTTGCGGTACTTGACGCTTAATGCTCTGCAATATTTTACGGTAGTGGTCCGGGGGTAAATCTGGGTGTAACCCTCCCTGGATGCACACTTCAGTGGCACCTCTGTCCCAAGCTTGCTGGGCTCTTTTGGCTATTTCCTGCATAGACAGCAGTTGCGCATCGGCATCGTTCTTGCCTTTGGAAAAACCGCAGAACTTACAGCCCATGTAACAGATGTTGGTGAAGTTGATGTTGCGGGTAATAACAAAACTGCCGTTGTCACCGACGCTGCGCTGGCGGATAATATCGGCACATTCTGCGATAGCTGCTACGTCACTACCGCTGCTGGAAAACAGTGTTGTTGCCTCTTGCTCGGTAATTTCTTCACCGGCCAGAGCTCGCTGTAAAATGGCAGCTATAGGATCGCTGACCGCCGCTAGATTTAGGCTAGCGCCGATTGCGGTTGGATGATTAGCGATTTGGCTGTTACTGACTTGGCTATTCAAAGTAAACATCCTCTGTCAAAACTGATTTTTATTGTTAGGTTTCTAAGTGACCGACTTGTTGCTAAAGGCATTGCACTGCAGCCAGACCATCAGCTCTGGCGATGCTTTCCAAGCGAGAGGCAATGCCTGGAGCGAAATAACGTTGCGGCAATTCTTGGTACTTGGGATAAACCGCCAGTCGCTCGCGCAGCTGGTAGCCACAATCACTACTGGCCTGTGCCAGTTGAGAGATTTGTGGCCAGGCGCGCTCGGGATTAATATGGTCGATAGTCAGTGGTGAAATACCGCCAAAATCATTGATGCCGCTATTCAGGTAAGCCCGATAGCGCTGTTGTAAATTTGGCGGTGCCTGTAAGGAGATACTCGGATCTAAGATCAACCTGGCGATTGCCAAAGTGCGCAACATATCATCTAGACCAGGCTCGGTGGCGCCAGCCATGGCGGTATCTTCTTTAGCGCAAAAATTCTGCACTATCACTTCCTGGATATGACCGTACTGCTGATGTATTTCGTTGATGGCAATTAAGCTGTCGACACGCTCCTGCCAGTTTTCGCCGATGCCGATTAAAATGCCGGTAGTAAAGGGAATGTCTAGTTGTCCGGCGCGCTCTAAGGTGCGCAGCCGCTGTTTGGGCACTTTATCGGGGCAGGCGTAATGTACGTTTCCCTTGAGTAGCAGTCGCGGTGAGATATTCTCCAACATCATGCCCATACTGGCGCTGACAGGTTTCAGTTGGCGCATTTCCTCAAGTGCTAGAGTACCGGCGTTAACGTGCGGCAGCATATCGCTGTGTTCAATGACCTGCAGGCACATATGCTCTAAGTAATCGGTCATTGATGCGTAGCCCATCAACTCCAATCTGGCGCGCACTTGCGGGTAACGTCGTTCAGGTTTTTCTCCAAGACTGAACAACACTTCCTTACAGCCCAACTGCTGACCGTCGGCAACCACTTTTAGCACTTGTTCGGGAGTCATAATGTAAGCTTGAGGAGAATCCGGGTGTTTTACAAAGGTACAGTAGCTGCAAGTGTCGCGGCACATGTTAGTCAGAGGCACAAACACTTTACGTGAATAAGTAACCGTTTTTCCCCAGTGTTGCTCGCGCCAGTCACTGGCCTGGGCACAGAGCTGTTGCAGCTCATCGCCAGATACTTTGCCTGCGGCTATTGCCTGTGCTCTAGATATCATGCCAACTTCTCCAACAATTTTATTTTTTTATAGTTGTTTGGAATTGTAGTAGATCAAAAGTTTTACCAATTGGTCAATATTTTAGCCAGTTGTTTAGTAATTGGTCAACAGTTAATTTTAATTATAAATTATCGCATTGAAACCAATATGTTATGGGTATTCTTTTGGCTGTTTAGGATGTTGCTAAGTGTACCGGGAAGGACTAATCGCAAGTTATCATTTGCATTGGCGGCTGCCGGCAGAGGAAAATATGCAGTGAAAGGGCGTGGATAATTAACATCTACAGGAAAAAAAAAGCGGTCGCTAGCCCGCTGAAGGGGTACTGAAAAAGGCTAACGCAAAGGGGGGGAATACAGAATTCCACCTTGCGTCCACAGGGCATTGATACCTCGATCCAATTGCAGTGGGGTATTTCTACCTAAGTTTCGCTCAAAAGATTCGCCGTAATTACCGACTTGTTTAATGATGTTGTAAGCCCACTTTTGCTGCAGACCCAGCATAACCCCGAGCTTTGACTGGCTCACTCCCAACAGTGCCTGAGCTCTGGGGTCTTTAGTATTGGCAGCACGTTGATCGAGGTTTTGTGAGGTGATGCCCATCTCTTCAGCGGCGACCATCACATTAAAGCTCCAGCTGACGATATCCAACCACTGGTCATCGCCGTGGCGTACCACTGGGCCCAAGGGTTCTTTGGAAATAATTTCTGGCAGAAAGAAATGCTCTTGCGGGCTTTCAAATCTCGAGCGGCGCGCCGCCAGAGCTGAACTGTCGGCGGTGAAGGCATCACAGCGCCCCAGCAGGTAATTTTCATGGGCTTCAGTGGCAGTGCCCACGGGAACAGATTCAAAGGTCATTTCCTGAGACTCAAAGTATTCGGCTAAATTGATCTCTGTGGTGGTACTGGTCTCATAGCAGATAGAGGCGCCATTTAAGCCTTTTGCCGAATTTATCCCCAAACTTTTGGGCACCATAAACCCCTGGCCATCGTAGTAATTTATACCGGCATAGTTGACCCCCAGGCTAGTATCACGGGAGTAAGTCCAGGTAGTTGTACGTGATAGCAAGTCGATCTTACCCTCAGTTAAGGCTTCAAAGCGCTCTTTAGCGGACAGTGGAAAATACTTAACTTTGTCGGCATCACCAAACACAGCAGCGGCCACAGCACGGCAGATATCCACATCAAACCCCACCCATTTTCCCTGTGCATCTTTTTTTGAGAAACCGGCGATATCAGGTTTGACACCGCAGTACAAAACACCGCGCTGGAGCACTTCTTCCAAGGTAGTCGCTGCCACTTGGCTGGCATACAGTGCACTGATACTTAATGCAATCGGGATGAGAAGTTTCATGTTCAAAAATTCCTATATGCAAAATCTATGATCAAAAACCGATCAGTTATTAACTTGCTAATTATAGTTATTTTCAGCGCGGGAGAATTGAATATTGCCTTATAGGAGTACAGATTGTAACAACTTTAGCCAAATTAGGAATAAACCTAAGCTGCTCAAAACGCCGCTTTAAATTGCCGCTTTGGCAGTGAGTTTTCAGTAGAGAACAACTTACAACAAGCAGGCTTTTCTGTGCAGTGCACGGGGGATGGGCACATGAGCGCATGAGTTAGCTGTGTTTGCTGCAAGGGCGTTTTAAAGCGAATTTATTGAAACCAGGAATTTGATAAGAGAGCAAAAAATTGAGAATTTAAGCAAGTGTTTGCCAGCACAAACGACTAGCTCGCAAGTAGTCGAATTTGGCTGTGATTAACAATTAATTATTTGTAATTACTGTATGCCTAAACCTTTAATTACCAGCTTAGTTAAGAAATCACCGGCAGCGTCAAAGTCTTCATCTTGCAGCTGCTTTTTACCCAGCGCCAATTCGATCTGTGAAGAAAAATCTGCATAGGTCTGAGTGGAGGCCCAAATCATGAAAAATAGATGGTATGGATCTATCGCATCCATCTTGCCCTCTTTGATCCAGGTACGGATTAGCAGCACATCATCTTCCAATTGCGGCAATAAGTGTGAGGCAATGTAATTTTTCAAACGTGGCGCGCCGTTAATGATTTCGTTGGCGAACACTTTGGAGCCGTTGGGGTGAGTTTTAGAAATTTCGATCTTACCCCTGATATAGCTGCTGATCATGGTTTTTGGATCGTCGCCGCGCTGAGCCAGTAGCGCCATCTTGTCGATCCACAAGTTTAAGATGTTCTCTAATACTTTTTGATACAACACTTCTTTGGAGGGAAAGTAATACAGTAAGTTCTGTTTGGTCAGACCGGTTAACTCGGCAATGCTATTAATAGCGGCACCATGAAAGCCGTATTGAGCAAAAACGTCTTCGGCCGCGGTGAGAATACGCAGCTCGGTGCGCTCTCTGGAAAGGCGTTTCGGCTTAGGGCTAATGTTCTGGTCCATACAAAAAATACCATGAGTATTTAAAAGAAGCCGGATGTTAGCACATTCAACCCAAGACTGAGCAATTTATGCCAATCTGTTTAATGGCTAGCAGGAGCGTAATTTAGTGCTGTAGCTGAAAAAGAGTAGCGCTTAATCTAAGCAGAGGCAATTGGACTAAGTAGCAATTAGCCGCCGCCGTCAATAACAGCAGCGCCTGATTAACAGCAGCCGATTAACAGCACCCATGGTTAAATAATAGGTGCTGTTGTGATTGAGGTAAATCTTAGTGTAATAAGAAATTTTTCAACAGTAGCTTTCCGCCTTCAGTGGCAAAAGATTCAGGGTGGTATTGGATTCCCTCTATTGGGTATTCGCGGTGACGGATACCCATAATCTCACTGCCGCGCTGCGCGCTCCGGCTGAAATTATCGCTATCGCGGGCGTAGACATCATCGACAACCGAGGTTATCTGCAGGCAGTCGGGCAGCGTATTAACATCTACCATTAGTGAGTGATAGCGCATGATTTCCAATTGCTGCGGCATATTCTGATAGACCCCCTGGCCATCGTGCAGCACCGGAGAAACCTTGCCGTGCACCGGCACACTGGCATGGATAATAGAGGCGCCAAAAACGTGAGCAATGCCCTGCATGCCCAGACAGACACCGAGTGTCGGGATGGTGGTTCCCAGTTGCTTGATCACTTGCGCACAGATGCCAAAGTAGGCGGGGTCTTCAGGGGTGCCGGGACCTGGAGAGATAATGATCCTATCCGGAGCCAGTTGACTAATCTGTTGTATATTCAGCGCGTCGTTGCGCTTGACGATAACTTCAAAGGGCTGACCGGATAGCTCCCGGGAGAGAATGTCGCCGACGTACTGATACAAGTTAAAGGTAAAAGAATCGTAGTTATCTATTATTAATACCCGCATCACTGGCCCTCCTCAAAATAAGTTAGCACTTTGCGCATAGCGGATAATTTTCGTTGAATCTCTAAGTACTCATCGGCTGCCACCGAATCGTAAACATTGCCACCACTGGTCTGCGCATAGGCCTGCTCGCCGTTGATAAACACTGTGCGTATGGGGATCGCAAAAGTGCAGTCACCGTTGAAACTGAACTCACCGATAGCACCGCCGTAGGGGCCGCGTCCGTCAGGCTCCAGGTTGTCGATGATCTTCATCGCCTCCATTTTAGGTGCGCCAGAGAGGGTGCCCGCCGGGAAGTTAGAAGCCAGCGCCGAGAACATGTCCTCGCCATCGGCGATGATGCCAAATATCTCGGTAGATATGTGTTGCACATGTGAATAGCGCTTGATCGACATTAAATTGCGCACAGTAACAGTGCCAAACTTTGCCACCCGACCTATATCGTTACGGTGCAGGTCGACCAGCATATTGTGCTCGGCAATTTCTTTGGGGTCGTTTAGCAGCGCTCTTGCCAGTTTAGTGTCTTCAGCGCTATCAACGCCGCGCTTAGCGGTGCCGGCCAGTGGAAAGGTCTCCATTTCTCCGTCACTTAGACGAAACAGTAACTCAGGAGAGGCACCGATGATTTTCTGCTCGCCAAACTTCATGTAGTACATGTAGGGGGAGGGGTTAACCTCACGCAATTTAGCGTAAATCGCAGTGCAGTCGCCGCTGATCTTGTAGCGGGTTTTAAAGCCGACTTCACTCTGAAAAATCCGTCCGTCGATGATGTCCTGCTTAACTTTTAATACCGCCTCTGCATGCTCTTCACGGCTCATGCTGTCGCCAAGGCACTGGGTTTTAGTCTCGCCGTAATCAGCCACAGGTAAATGCAGCAGCGATTCGACTTCATCGAAGCGATTCTCCTGATAGTAATAGTAGAAAATCTCCCCGGTCATATGATCGTAGACCAGGCCATCGCGATACACGCCAAACTTAAACGGTTGGAATAAATCGCTGTTCTGCACTTTTAAACTAGGCTCAAAAAAGTTGACCGCATCGTAACCTAAATAGCCGACGATACCGCCTGCGTAGCGTCTGGATATGATGTCCTGGGGGACTATCTGACGCAGAGCAAAGTAGGGGTTGTCGCAGGGGTACTCATCAATTTGCCCGGTTTTATTATCCTCAATGCACAAAGTCTTATAGTCTTTGGCGAAAATAGTCTGCACCGGATCGAAACCGATAATATGGTGGCGCGAGACATAGCTCTCCTCGCCCAGAGATTCAAGGATAAAGCAGTTGTCATATTTCTGTTCGATACTGCGAAACAACTGAAAGAAATCAAAATCTTCTGTCAGTTTCAAATAGGTAGGTTTGCCGGGAATTTCTATTTTCGGCAGTGGTTTTGCAATCATAATTAACCTTTAAATTGAGTGCGGCAATGTAACAATCTTTGCTCTAAGTTGCGATAACTGTCGGTGCGCATCGCCTTGGCGCCGCGGGTGACAGTGGCAATGCCGACCCCCAAATTGGCGGAGACCTCGCGCTGCGGAACATGCGTTTCCAGCTGTTGGAATATCTGCAGGCGTTTGTCGACATCTTCATGCTCTTTATCAGTGAGGATGATGTCCAGTGCCGCTTGCATTTCGCCTGGGTCGCTAATGTCGCAGAGAAATTGTATGAGTTGTTTTCGATAGTTTGTATTCATGTACTAGTACGATAGTACATGTTGTTATTTAGCACAAGTGTTATTTGCCGTGGTAATCGGCGCGCGGGTTTATTTGCATAAGTTTAAAATTTTATTAGTAGGTTAGTGCTGAAGTATTTATAGGCCGTTTCGCCTGAGGGGCGTTTTTATATATTGTACGAGTAGGGCGCGCAGAGCGTATACGCTGACTCTTTTATTCAAAAGAACAAGAAGATAAAACTGATTTTTCTTTTATGTTTTTAAAATCAAAAGATTAA
>ASZI01000370.1 GCA_000416315.1 Osedax symbiont Rs2
GAACGGTGACGAATCTTCTGGGCGGGTAAAAACTGCAGTTTAGTCTGGCATTGGGAGCTATGAATTCAAGTCATATGCTGCCAATGTTTAATTTTTTAGTAACAGGCAAGCAGTGTGAGCTGTTTACATTGTGTGTCGCAGATTGAGAGCTTTACAACATCTTTATCTTTATTATTATAAATATCTATAAAAATCAACATATTAGAATATGGCACGCAACCTGCTTTGGTTATTAAACAGATCAGACTGTTTCAGTCTGAGCACTTCGGCCATTGGGGAATAACGATGAGGGAACAGATACAACAATTAAAGCTGTGGATTAAAACTTCGGAGCAACCGCTGGCGCAGAACTGCCTAAAACTCTACCGCGCACTACTTTACCTGGAGATTCCGTCTCCCAGCTGGCTGTTTAAAATTATCTCTTTTGTGCATTTCTCTGTAGCGGCATGTCTTGCTAATTTTCTGCGGATCTTTTACTGGACTCCGATGTTTAAAAGCAGTTTGGCCGGGCCTTGCTCTAAGCTGTATTTATACGCCGGCATGCCAATGTTAATGGGGCCGCTGCAAATGCATATTGGCAATAACTGTCGTATCAATGGTCAAACGACTTTCTGCGGTCGCTGTAACAGCTCAGCCGCTCCTGTGTTATCACTCGGTGATAATGTCGACATCTCATGGCAAACCACTATCGCCGTAGGCAGCCAAGTGACCATCGGCAATAATGTGCGCATTGCGGCAAAAGGCTTTCTGGTCGGCTATCCTGGCCACCCTATTGACTCGCATGACAGAGCACGGGGACTGCCAGATACACAAGCGCAGATCGGCGCTATCATTTTAGAAGACGACGTCTGGTTGGCCTCAAACGTCACCGTTTTAGCTAATGTCACTATTGGGGCAGGCACAATCGTCGCCACTGGCAGTATCGTCACAAAAGATTTCCCCGCCAATGTACTGGCCGGTGGAGTGCCTGCCAGGGTAATCAAATCACTGCTGGATACTAACCATTGTTAACTTTAGCGACTATGATTTAAAAACTCTTATGCGGTTTTTTCTTCAAGCTATAACCGTCAATCAAAGCCATGTTGGAGGTATCACATGAACATAGATATGCTGGTTTTTGGTGAAGATTGGGGCGCTCACCCCAGTAGTACTCAACATTTAATCAACCATTTAATAGCACAACAGCAGATTCTCTGGGTAAATTCCCTGGGCTTGAGGAGGCCTAGATTAGACTGCCGAGATTTTTTTAGAGTCTGTAAAAAACTCTCGGCCATGAGTCATCGTCAGGCATTTGAACAATTGCAACAGCAACCTAGATTACTCAATCCAATCAGTCTCTGTTGGCCCGGCAACAAAACCATACGCCAGATCAACCGTCGGTTGTTACTCAAGCAGATTAATCCGTTAGTTAAAGCCTCAGCTGTACAACCAATCCTATGGACGTCTCTGCCCTCTGCCGTCGATTTAGTTGGTCATTTAGGGGAGCGCGCCTGTGTCTATTACTGCGGCGATGATTTCTCTGCTCTGGCAGGCGTCGATCATCAACCTGTGGCCGAAATGGAAGCAGAATTGGCAGAAAAATCTCATTTAATTATCGCCGCAAGTGACAAGCTAGCCCTTAAGTTCCCTGCAGAAAAAACTGTCACTCTCAATCATGGAGTGGATTATCAGCATTTCTCTACTCCGGTTAACGCGGCCAAAGATCTGCCTGATGGTCTAACCGCAGGGTTTTATGGCAGTATATCCTCATGGTTTGATCAGCAATTGATCTATCAAGTCGCCAACAGATTACCTCATTGGAAGTTTATTCTGATAGGACCGATACAAACCGATGTATCGCTGCTGAAAAAACTTAACAATGTTTACTTACTGGGACCGCGGCCCTATTCACAGCTGCCTAGTTACAGCCAACATTGGTATGTAAGCATTTTGCCTTTTAGTAAAAACCGCCAAATCGAGGCCTGCAATCCACTGAAATTACGTGAGTATTTGGCGGCTGGCAGACCTATAGTCAGTACTTCTTTCCCGGCCTTAAAAGGCTTCGAATCGCTGATTAATATTGCCGAAGACGCAGAGCAATTCGTTGACCAACTACAACACTGCCTGCTCTATCAGGATGAAGAACAAAAACAGACTCGACAGGCGAGTGTCATGGACGACAGCTGGCAATCTAAAGCCCAGCAGTTAAAGCAGCTTTTGCTAGCACTTTAAAATACTGGCCAATAATTCTTCTATACAGCAGCCAATAAACCATTTGCGCTGCTATTAGCCCCTATCAACTTCAACTGTGTCGATAAACTCAAACAGTCATTTTCAAAGCTCTTGAATGTCACTGCCGGCTCCGCTAACAAATTTGTAGCTGTCTGAGTGCATAAACTGACTCGCAGATTGCGAAAACACATTCATTTATATTTCCTGCTGCTTTTACTGAAACCTAAGCCACTGTTAACAAGCATAATAAAACATCTATCAGTGTTGGCCTGAATAATGCAGTAATTAATATATGGGAATCTACACCCCCTGCTGTTATCTCTTCATTAATTGCTTGGAGCTACTTATGCAAACTCATCAGATCAATAGCTGGTTACTCTTTTCTTGTCTGAGTGCACTCACTGGCTGCGCCAATAACTATCCGCTGCTGCAACAGCAAATCGAGACTGATAACACCTTGTATCGCAGTGGCAGCCATAGTATATCGGTGAGCGCTCTGCTGCAAAACGCCTCCACAGGCACTGTTGCGAAAGTCCCCCAAAAGAAAGTTCAAACACCCTTTCAATTACGCTTTAACGATACTGAGGTTGAGTTGAACTACGTCCAGCAGCAGCGATTGCAGGACTACGCCCAATCGTTATCAGCAGCTGTTTTAAGTGTTCACTGCGGAGCGGGCAATAGCAGTTCTACTTTGCAAGCTGTCAGTATCGCCCTGCGCCGCTGTCAAAAAATACAACGTTTTCTCTCTGGTATCCAGCAGCAGTCTCAAGCTTTGGTTCAGGCAGATACACCCTCGCAGCTGATCACTGTCGCCGCTGCCAATCGCCAGTCAGGTATCTAAAGTGAATCGCGCCGGGGTTAGTAAAAATCTGGCAGCCATTTTCTGGGCCGCCTGGCGCAGGCGCTATTTGATTGCCCTGCCTATTGTCATTATGCCTTTTGTCGGTCTCAGTGTTGGTCTGTTCTCTACTAAGCACTATGAGACGTCAACCACCTTACTTTTCCAGGAGGCCTCTCAGCACAACCCCTTTCTGGAAGACCTCTCGATTGCCATCAATTTGAAAGCACGGATGGTTTCACTCAATGCGTTATTGCACAGTCGGCATATCCTGGCTGGAGTGGCATGGAAAATGGACATGATTCGTACAGAGATGAGCAAAGAAGATAAGGCGTTAGTTATCAGCAATTTATCCAAAGCATTAAGTGCCGAATTGGTCGGTGAAAATATAATAAAGATTAAATACAAGACCCCAGTTAAAGACAATATTATCGACATTTTAAACACTGTCAGCTTAAGTTTTATCGAGCGGGTATTGGCACCACAGCGCTCTTCTATCATCCAATCAGAAAGTTTTCTGGCCAAAGAATTAGAACGACGTAAAGCTGATTTATTAAAAGCTGACGCGGCTCTGGCGGATTATAAAAATCGTTTTGCCAGCGAGTTACCGGCGCTGCACGCCGGCAACGTCCATCGCTTGAATGAGTTGCAAATGAGTCTGGCGGAAAAAAAAGTCGCACTAGAAGGCGCTCGGGCGGCAAAAAAAAGCTTGGCCAATCGCCTTTCACAAACCAACCCCGTGGTCGGAAAAATTGAAGAGAGCATTATCAACTTAATGACACAGCTCACACAATTACGCGCCAGATACACCGATCAGCACAGCCTGGTACAAAATGTTTTGGTTAACTTGCAGTCATTGGAAAAAGAGCGCAATCGACTACTGGCCAATAACCAGATTTCGGACAGCGATCATTTGGATAAAGACAAAATAGAGCGACTTTGGGCTATTGCTACGACCACTACCACTGACCCGCAACAAAAACACCAACCAATGTTGATAGTACAACTGCAACGGTTACAGCAGGGCGACGACCAAGTACAACGTTTAAGCATTGAAGTGCAATCGCTACAGAGCGCAATTGATAAATTACAGCTACGGGTCGATGGCTTTGGTGCACATGAACAGCACTTAAATGCGCTGGAAAGACAAATTTTAGTTAGAAAAAACATCTATCAGGATCTAGCCGAACGCCATGAATTAGCCAGAGTCACAGAATCTTTGGGCAAGAGTGAAGAAAATGACCGGGTTAAGCTAATAGATGCTCCCTTTGAACCTCTGGCGCCCAGTAACTTTCCTATCACCTTATTTTTCCTGGCTGGACTCATTTGCGGCTGCGCAATGGGAACAGGCCTGGCGTTAGTCGCCGAATTACTCGATACCAGCATCAGACGCAAGGACACTGCCTGCAGCCTGCTACAGGCACCTGTAATCAGTAGAATTGCGCCACAACCATCAGATTGAGGGTACACAGATGAAACAAACTATTTTACAAGTTGTGCAACACTTACGCCCCGGTGGCATAGAGACGATGGCACTGGAATTAATGAGACAGTTGGGCACTGATCACAAAGTGCATTTAGTGAGCTTGGAGGGTAGCTATCAACAGGCCGTAAACGCCTGGCCGAGATTAGCGTCGGTTGGTACTCAACTTCATTTCCTGGATAAACAACCGGGCGTCAGTGTCAGCACATTGTGGCATTTATGCACCCTGATCAAACGCTTGCAAATCAGCGCAATTCACAGCCACCACACTGGCCCATTACTTTATGCAGGCCTTGCGGGCAAGGTCACAGGAGTTCGCGCGCACATACACACCGAACACGATGTCTGGTATTTAATGAAGCAAAAAAATCGTCGCTTACAGCGAGTGTTACTGGGGCTGATCTCTCCTACTGTAGTGGCCGACTGCAATCAAGTTGCCAGCCAGTTGAATCACTACTTTCCGACCACTGCAGTACAAGTGATCAACAATGGAATAGACATGCAGCATTTTATTCCACCTTCAGCTAAACAAAAACAATTGTTGCGTCAACGTCTGGGATTACCGGCAAGGTCATTTTTAATCGGCTGTGCAGCGAGGCTGGAACAAGTTAAAAACCACAGTATGTTGATCGATGTCTTTGCAAAAATTTCAGGCAATGCCACTTTAGTACTGGCAGGTGACGGCTCACTGCGTCAATCACTGATGGCTAAATGCAAAAAGCTGGGCATCTGCGATAAGGTCTATTTTCTAGGTAACTTGGATGAGGTATTGCCTTTTTATCAGAGCCTGGATTTATTCTGCCTGGTATCCCATAACGAGGGGCTACCACTGTCCCCCATTGAAGCTCAAGCTTGCGCGGTACCCGCAATTTTAACCGACGTCGGGGGTTGTCACAGTATTATCTGCCCGACTACTGGCACTTTGATAGAGCCAGGCAATGCCCGTATGCTGGAAAAAGCCATCGTAAAGCAGATGCAGTCGCACTTAGGCAGCTCCCCCAGGCCTTTCGCCGTGGCAGTCGGAGACCTGCAAGAAACCGTTAGCAGCTATCGCAGTTTACTGACCTAATTGAGAGGATATCACTATGTTTGCTATTTTACTCTTGCTCACCCTGACGCTTTGGCTGTTGGTTATTTATCACCATCTTATCTATCCGTTTTTGCTGCTAAAATTTAGCAACACAGTAGCTCTCCCAGATAAGAAGGTTAAGTATATTTCGCTCAACGACTTGCCTGCCATCAGCATATTAATGCCAACCTACAATGAAGAGCAGTACATTGCTGACAAAATCAGAAATCTCGCCTGTCTGGATTATGCCAAAGATAAACTTTCAATATGGATCGTCTGCGATGGCTGCTCTGATGCAACTGAGCAAATAGCCCGTCAGTGTATAGCAGAGCCTGAGATACAACACTTAAACATTTGTCTGATCAGTTTAACTAAGAACATTGGCAAAACAGCAATATTAAACCGCTTTATCCCACAGCTGTCGGGTGAAATTATCGCTCTCACTGATACCTCTGCACTACTGTCGTTGGATGCCCTGTTAATCGCTGCTCGATGTTTTAAAAATCCCCAAACTGGCATAGTCGCAGCCAGTTACCAGCTATGGGCGCCCGGTAGTGCAGGTGAGCGTGCGTACTGGCGCTATCAAAGCCGTATTAAACAAGCTGAGGCCAGTACTGGGAATCCTATAGGTGTGCACGGAGCATTGTATTTCTTTCGTGCCCAGAACTTTATTGCGCTACCTGCAGATAGCATAAACGACGATTTCATCTTGCCGATGGCGATGATTGAAAGGGGGAAATCGGCCATTTATTGCAGCGCTATCATCGCTCTCGAGTTAGAACAGAGCAACAGCGGTATAGATCATAAACGTAGAACACGTATCGCCGAAGGAAATTTGCAGCAGTTAATCTACTGCCGCAAACTGCTGAATCCAATATTTAAAGGCACAGCAGTTAATTTTTTCAGCGGTAAAGTTTTGCGGGCACTGATGCCACTGATTTTATTCACCCAAATGTTCCTGTGCTTGACTCTCGCTTTGTTCAGTCCGTTTTTTATCACAGTGTCTGTGTTGCAAGTGGTCGCTGTATCCCTGGCGTGGCTGAGTCTGAAATTCGACCCGTCCCCTATTCCCAACCTGTTCAAAATGTTGTTTTACCTGATCAATGGCTACAGATATGGACTATTGGGTAGCTGGCATTTCCTCAGAACCCATCGATCAGAGCACTGGCATTAATTTAAAAGGAGAATCACTATGTCCCTTACACCACGCGAATATATACCCAGTAAAGTCGTAAAACTAAAACGCGCCATCGATATAGCTTGCGCATTGATAGGGCTCTGCCTCGGGCTCTTAATATTGCCGCTGCTGATTATCTGCATCAAACTAGAATCATCCGGGCCGATTTTCTTTCGCCAATTACGTATTGGTAGGGCCAGCCAGAACTGTACCGAAATTTTCTGGATGTATAAATTGAGAACCATGCAAGAGGACGCCGAAAAAAACACTGGTGCAGTCTGGGCCAGTTCTGCTGATCCGAGAATTACCAAAGTGGGTCTATTTTTACGCAAAACCCGCCTGGATGAGTTACCACAATTGTATAATGTGCTGCGCGGTGACATGTCAATTATTGGCCCCAGACCTGAACGCCCGGGTTTCTATGCAAAGCTGGAGCGCGCTATCCCCTACTTTTGTGAGCGCACTTGGGGATTAAGACCCGGCATTACCGGTTTAGCTCAAGTAAATCAGGGGTACGATCGCAACATAGAAGATGTGCGTAATAAAGTCGCATTCGACCATATCTACGCTCTGAGCTTGTCGGCAATTATTCCCTGGTTGTTAATGGATGCCGCTATAGTCGCCCGTACTTTTTGGGTGATGATCAGCGGTAGAGGCCAGTAGATCAATCACAGCCACTCAGTGCCCGGATCCTGGAAATAGCGGTAATTTCCCTGCATCATCTAATAGCCAGCTGCGTTCAGCCAGCCTTGATAACAGCACACAAACGGGCTGAAAACATAAGCTCTTCGGCTTTAACTGTCAGTGTTTTGGGCAACACTGTGCAGAAACATGGGTCAGTGATCGAGTACCTAAAATCAACCCAGTGCTTATATACCTTCAACTTGGACATTGATTATTTAAGAACAATGCTCATTGTAATAGGTACCCGACAACGTATATTTAGTGACGGTAATTGGCCGCCACTTGACTCAAATAAAACACTGGGCCAGTTAGTTTTAATGAGCCTGTGTTAGCTTTATTACTCGCTTTACCCACAATATTCCATTATCTGATTGCTATGAGTGGTTGTTTTCATGGCAATGCTAATATTCATAAAAACTGCGTTTTGACTATTAAAAATATTTTCAGGTTGTTGTTTTAAGCCATATGATCTAAGTGTCATGCTTTATCTAATTTTCTTTAAGTATTAAATGCGTCCAATACAGCTATGATAAAATTTCACATCACCAGGCATGCTGTCCCGCACATCCTGATTGGTCTGCTTACATTCGTGATGTTCTTGGCCGCTATAGAGGTAATAATTACCTTATTACTGGCAAACCAACACCAGAGAATTCGCAGTGCTACTGTGGATAAAGTTGCTACTGCACGGGCAAAAATCGAAGGCGAATTCAATTCGATGTTATTTTTGTCAGCAGGCTTAATGGCGCATGTATCAGCTCACCCTGACATCGATAAAAGTGAATTTAACCAGATTGCCAGAGAAATAATTGCCACTGGTCGCAACATCAGAAACATAGGACTGGCTAAAAAAAATGTCATCACCCATATTTATCCTCTGGCCGGTAATGAAGCGGCTTTAGGACTGAACTATGCAAACAATGAGAAACAATGGCCTCTGGTAAAAAAGGCAATAGACTTAAAGGGAACAGTCGTCGCAGGCCCTCTAAATTTGGCCCAAGGAGGAAACGGTTTTATTGTAAGAACACCTATATACACGCGCACAAATATAGCGGGCAACTTTGGAGTAAATAAATCTAGTTACTGGGGTTTAGCCTCGATAGTGATTAAAACAGAAGGATTTTTCAGATCAGCCGACTTTGACGAACTGCGACAGCAAACGGTATTCGCCATCAGAGGAAAAGATGGTTTAGGCAAAGACGGTGATATTATCATGGGCGATGTTGAGCTTTTTTCACAAGAGGCGATATTCTCATCGGTCAGGTTACCCCATGGAACATGGCAGATTGCTGCGATGCCCTTAGACGGCTGGAAAACAAATGATGCTCTGTTTTTGTTACTGCACAGTTTTGCTCTACTAACCGCAAGTCTATTTGGCTATTTGGTCGCCCGGCTCTCTTTGTCAAAACAGCTCAATCATGAGTTAGCATTTTATGATCACCTGACTAACTTACCCAACAGACGTTTGCTGGATGATCGAATGTTACAAGTTATGGCTTATAGTAAACGCTATCACTCTGCTTTTGGGATTTTCTGCCTGGATCTGGACGATTTTAAAATAGTCAACGATAGCCTAGGTCACAAAGTGGGTGATAGCTTGTTAATAGAAGCTTCCAGAAGAATGCTTGCCTGCGTAAGAGCCACGGATACTGTCGCTAGAATAGGCGGAGATGAGTTTTTAATCCTAATCAATGATATTCATCACGATTCGGACATGCAAAGCGTGCGTCAGCACTTAGATGCCAACTTGGTGGGCTGGACGAGTATCGACGGTAAAAGGTTGCAAATCAGTGCTAGTATCGGCTCCGCTATCTACCCAGATGATGAACAGAGTATTGATGCATTATTGAATATTGCAGACAAACGTATGTATGAAGCTAAAAAGGCAAAAAAGGCCAATTGAACCTACAGATCGCAGTTATGTGATGCCACCAAGTTTGCCTGTTATAGAGTCTATGCCAAAGATAGCTGCGCGATTAAAGCCCGATCAGCTCAAGTTACTTATAGGTCGGACATTGATGATCGACGAGGCAATGTGCACTCGCAGTGCAGTAATTCTGCGTCGAAACTCAGTCGCTAGCTATCCACGATCACTAGCTTTTACTAGCTGTTCAGCGACTCGTCGATAAGCGTACTGGATATCAAATCCAAAGTGCTGTCCAGCAGTCCTTTTTCACCCTCGCGTAAACGCGCCATAACAAAGTGATCAACATCTTTTAAGATAACTATTTGGGCCACGTTTGGCCGAGTAACTTGTTGCATTTTCTCTATAACGCCGGCAGGTATTACCGCGTCATTCTCTCCGATAATAACCAGCATTTTACCCGAAAATTTCTTTAATATTGGCCAAATATGGCTCTCATTCCAACTATTAGGTTCTCTTATGATGGCAGTGAATCCATAACCAAATGCAACTGAATAAGCGGATGTTGCATAAACTGCCGGGGCTATCAGCACCAGAGCATTAAAACCTAATATCTGTTGCAATTTTATTGCAACATGTCCGCCCATTGACATTGAGACAGCCCCTAAAATATTGACAATAGGGTAGGCTTTTATCGCTGACAACACTTCTTCAACTCTCATTTTTAATGAGGCTTTCTTTATATCCCCACCAGTAAAACCGTGCCCTAAGTGATCAACCGCAAGTGTACCTATGCCGCGCTTCGCCAAATCGATACGAAGCGCATGTATTTTGTTAGAAGACGATTGTCCACCGCCATGAATAAGCAACGCCGTTCGATTCTCTGGCCCATAATAGCTGCTATGAAGTACATAATCCGCAGTCGCGACTTTACGTACTATTAGTGCCCATTTTTCCTGTTCCACAATTATATCCTGCAAAATTAATATCAGACACTATTAAGATACTGTCTAGTCAACACATGAACGCACCTACCATTACCTTTAGCTTCCCACTTCCCACTTCCCACTTCCCACTTCCCACT
>ASZI01000371.1 GCA_000416315.1 Osedax symbiont Rs2
CACAAACCACTTTGGATTGGCAGGATCCGCTTTGCTATCAAAATATTTACTGGATTCATTAAATTGTGCAGGATCTGCATAGGGCGCGCTCGCGACTTGGCCAACACCTGCAATCCCCACTTTGTTGCAGCTGGAGTGGTAGATAAACACGCAATCGCCAATCGCCAATTGGTCGCGAATGAAGTTGCGCGCCTGGAAATTTCGAATACCATCCCAAGGGGTGATTCCGTCTTTTTGCAGGTCATCAATTGAATAATCACTGGGCTCGGATTTTAGTAACCAATACGCCATCAGTACTCTCTTTTTGTTAGGGAAGATCAAGATTAAGCAAAACCCGCTGAGCATAGCAGTTAACAACAGAACAGGCAAAACGCTCCGACAGCCCTTTGTTTTTATGCTTCTGTGAGTAGCTCAACAAGACTGATAACCACCGAGCTGGGCAGGAAAATTGATCAACTGTTGTCTAAGCTACTAAGTTTGATCAAAGGACTGTGGCTTTGTTTTTTTACACTGATTGCGATTGCCTTGGAGGTTGGGGTAAAACTGCGATCGCCGTAACTAGCCAGCGGCACTAGCGGGTTTGTCTCTGGGTAATATGCAGCCATGTTGCCTCTGGGAATATCATAGGCTACGGCTTTAAAACCGCTGACTGAGCGCTCAGAACCATCTAGCCAGTGGGAAGTGATACTCAGTTCACTGTCGGTATCCAAATCTAAGTTTTGCATATCTTGCCAATGCATGAACAACACCTTTCGCAGCCCTTTCACCCCTCGATAGCGGTCATTAAAACCGTAGATAGTAGTATTGTACTGATCGTGCGAGCGCAAGGTCTGCAAGGTGAATATTTCATCTACACCTTGCTCTGATACTACATGCTGGTCTAATTGCGTCCGGTGCATGCGCTTAGTTTCGGCTATTTGCTGCGCTATCAAGCGCTCAGGTAGCGGATTACTTTTTATATTCGCCAGCTTAGTCTCTGTCATCCAGATTCGCGCGGCGGCGCTGTTGCCTAAATAGAAGCCTCCCGGTTGTTTTATACGGCTGTTAAAATCATGAAATCCCGGGATACATTGCTCGATTAAATCGCGAATCTTTTCATAATCAGTGGCTAGTTCCAGCCAATCTATGTTGCCCTCTGGCAATGTTGTAGCGGCTATGTTGGCGATAATAGAGACTTCTGATTTGAGCTCTTTGCTTGCCGGAGTCAGAACCCCACCTGAGCTGTGTACCATGCACATAGAATCTTCTACAGTGATTCTCTGCTCTGCATGCTCTGTCATGTCTAATTCAGTGCGCCCTAAACAGGGCAGAATTAGTGCGTTTTTTCCCATGCTTAAATGGCTGCGATTTAGTTTAGTACTGATGTTAACCACCAACTCACAATTGCTTAACGCTTTGCGGGTAACTTGTGTATCAGCCATTGCCGCGGCAAAATTTCCTCCCAGGGCGATAAACACTTTGCTGCGGCCCTCGAGCATTGCCTCGACAGCTTGGATTGCGTTGTGCCCGACTTTCCTAGGCATTTTAGTGGCGAATACCCGCTCTAAATTATCGATCAATATAGACGGAGCCTTTTCATCGATACCCATAGTGCGATCACCCTGCACATTAGAGTGGCCACGCACTGGGCAAGCGCCAGCGCCGCTCTTGCCTATATTACCGCGCAACAATAACAGATTGAGTATCTCCTGCAGCGTGATCACTGAATGTTTGTGTTGCGTTAAACCCATCGCCCAACTACAGATTACCCGCTCCGATCTGGCGTAAATTTCCGCTATCTCTTGCATGTCAGTTTTACAAATGCCCGACTGTTCCTCTAGCTGTTGCCAATTGCTGGATTCGACCAACGCTAAGTACTCATCTAAGCCAGAGGTATGCTGTTGCAGAAAAGGCAAATCCAACAAGCTGCGTTTGCCAAGTTCTATCGACGCTTTATCTAACTGCAACAGCGCTTTGACAATGCCTCGAACCAGCGCCATATCACCACCTAATCTCGGGGTGTAATAGTGCTTAGATATTTTGGTATGGCCATTAGTTAACATTTCAACTGGGCTCTGGGGGTTGGTAAAGCGTTCCAGACCTCGCTCTCTCAAGTTATTAAAGCTGACCACAGTGGCGCCACGCACAGATGCCTGACGCAATGTTTCCAACATACGCGGATGGTTAGTCCCAGGGTTTTGGCCAAAGACGAAGATAGCATCTGCCAATTCAAAATCCTCCAGCGTCACGGTGCCTTTACCTATGCCAATAGATTCTTTCATTGCCACACCACTGGCTTCATGACACATGTTGGAACAATCTGGAAAATTATTGGTGCCAAAACTGCGGACAAATAGCTGATAGATGAACGCCGCTTCGTTACTGGCTCTTCCGGATGTGTAAAACTCCGCCTGATCAGAGGATTGCAAAGCATTTAGATGGCTGGCAATTAAGTCAAAAGCATCTTGCCAGCTTATCGGCTGGGAGTGATCAGTTTCACTGTTGTAACTCATAGGTTGGGTCAGGCGGCCCTGGTATTCTAAAAAATAATCGCTCTGGGTTTCTAAATAGCTAACAGTATATTTAGCAAAAAAATCTGCACTGACTTTCTTCGCGGTAGCCTCCCAATTAACTGCTTTGGCTCCATTCTCGCAGAAACTGACACTGTGACCTTTTGCATCCCCCCAGGCGCAACCTGGACAATCAAAGCCCAAGTGCTGATTGGTCTTTAACAAACTGATGATGTTTTTAACCGGTCGCTTACTCTTGAATAAATGTTTCGATGTACTGGCAAGAGCTCCCCAGCCGCCTGCCGAACCTTGGTAATTTGATATGTTTTTCTTAGCCATGAGTTTTTCCTTAGAAATTGCCGCCATAAACTGGGGAGATAGATTGTGCGCGTACTTGTACAGAAGCCAGATCTTAATTGCAAATGATAATTATTTCTGTTTATAGGTTTGTTAATCGGCTTAGCTCAAACCGTCACTCGTTTGCCAGCTAGCAGCAATATATAGGTCAATATATAGGTCAATATATAGGTCAATATATTGTAAATGGGTTACTGATCGCAGCCGAACTCTACCGCTGGCGGGTTATCGACCAGTGTCTGTCACCCGGGCCAATTAGCCAATAAATCCCTGCAGACAATCAATAGTTTACTGCCTACCCAAGATGATTTTTGCTCAGGCTTTAACTGCGACGAAAACTTGATAATTGCGCTCTTTGATAGAGCCGTTTAGACTTTCTGCATCAAGATAGTTAAGGGACATGCGATTAAGTCCGGTACCCCGTGGCATACAAATCGCCAGAGCTTGTCTGCATGCTCAAGTACAAGTTGTTTATTTTTTACATGTCTAAGACTCATATTAAGCGCCAGTACAACGACTCGGCAACAGTGGATGGGCTCGATTATTATCTTGCTATCTATTAGAAATTCCTAAAATAAGCTTGTACAGGGCAATTTGCTTTTCATGACCAGTGTAATCTGGCATCTTAATTAATCGCCCTATGGATTTCAGCCACTCAAGTGTCGGCATGATCTAGTGGTAAATGCGCTCATTTTTGTAACTAAGGCAGGCGAGCATGCAAACCTACCCAATGGTACTACTGAGTCACAAAAGCATACTTGTGTGCTGTTTCCTTGAAATGAATGCCTTTGAACTATCTTTTTAGTATTAGCTACAAGTTTTAAGAAGGACTTTATGCTGGACTTTTTTAAACAATCAATTTGTATAACATTAATGTCTTGGTTTTGCGTTATTGGCGTTTATGCAAGCACTCATCAAAGCAACACTGTCGCAGCGTCAGCAGCTGTGAAGGATAAAAATGTTAATGTTATCTTTGGCAGGGGTCGCGAGCCATACACTTTCGACTCGCAAAACTTAAAAGGTATCGAATATGAGCTGATTGAAGCTATCCTCTCTTTGAGTAACCTCTCAATTAATAGAAAAGAGTATTTAGGGTTAGCCGAGGTACCTGTTTATTTCGCCAACAATACGGACTTCGATATTGCAGTAACTGTCAAAGAGACAGTCGATCAGTTTTATTATTCAGATGATTTCATTAGTTTTGATAATGCTGTAGTCACTGAGCGCGTGGATGCTATCAGCATTGCTAATGTCAGTGACCTGGCGCGTTATAAAGTGGTGGCTTTTCAGGGGTCTTATAAACATTTGGGTGATAAATACTTCAGCTTATTCAATCCCGTAGATAGACCAATCACCTATACTGAAATCAGCAACCAGAACTTGCAAGTGGAAAATTTCCTCTATAAAAAAAGCGACGTTATCGTCATCGATAGAAACGTCTTTAAATGGCACCTGAGAAAACTCTCTAATCAGGCGGAAACTGAGTTTAACTACGATTTTATCTTTGCCCGAAAAAACACTTTTAAGGTTGCTTTCAGAAATAAACAACTCAGGGATATATTCAATAAAAATTTACGAGTCATTCTCCAAACAGGTCGCTACCAAGAGATAGTCAATAAATACATTGAGCATGATATTTTGGCTAAACAACGAGTTGGCGCATTTATCTCAACCTTATTAGCGAAATTTATTCTGCAACAAGATATACCCACCTTAGACTACTTAGTTGAAATATTTTCCTATTTGACATTTATCAACGAAATTAGAGTCTATGACGTTGAAGGAAACTTACTGGTATATAGTCTGTTGCAAAAACTGCCTCATTCGAGTGCCTTTGACAGTATATACACAGAGGGGAAAAACAGTAAAAAAGTCGGTTCTATTCTAATAGACTTCGATGAAACGCTACTTAAAATTGCGGTGCAACAAGAGCAGCTTTACCCTAGTCTGCACAATTTTGAAGCTTTCAATGACTATAATTTTGTAAAAAATCTGTACCGTGAATTCGACTTACTTAAAGATAAGTTCCAGCTGACCTTATCCGAAAAAAAATACATCGCCAGGCACCCAAATGTTAGGTTTTCAGAGACACTCTGGGAGCCCCTCTCGATGATCCAATCGGGAAAATATCTTGGATTGTGTCGCGATTATTTAAATTTAATCGAACAAAAAACTGGATTGCAGTTTCAGTTCATACCCTCAAAATCGAAAGAGGAGCTGATAGAAAAATTCGTCAATAAAGAGATTGATTTAATTGCCTGTTTTAATTCAGGTAACATCAACTTAGGGAGAATATCCGAACAATATGCGAGTTTCAGATATGTCATAGTCACCGCCAATGATGCCGGGTTTATCGACAACATTAACAGTTTGAGTGGCAAAACCGTGGTAGTAACCAAAAACTCCGGGGCTCACTACGCGCTGCTGCAAAACCCATCAAAGATAAATATCGTTACCACAGATAGCATTCACCAGGCCCTGAGCAAAGTTTCAAGAGGCGACGCTTATGCCTTCATTGACCACGAAGTTATCGGTGTTTATCAGGTTCTAAACAATTTCCAACAGTTAAAAATTGCTGGAGTGACAGCGCTTAGTTATAGACATAAGTTCTTAGTGCAAAAAAACACCCTGACACTGCTGTCGATAATCAACAAAGTCATCGCATCGATCAGTTACGAAGAGCAGCGAAAAATCCGCGACAAATGGGTCACCAGTGCCATTAGCAGCGCCGTTGATTACCGTATTATCTATCAGTTGTTGGCGATTTTTTTCACAATTATGTTAGTGGTGTTTTTTTTCCTGAAGAAGCTGTCCAGTGCCAAGCATAAAATTGAGTCTATAAACCACGAATTGGAGCAGCAAAATGCCAAATTCGAATCCCTCTTTAATGATACTTCTGATGCCATAGTACTGGCGCAAGACGGGCGTTACTTTGATGCAAATAATGCTGCAGTGAAAATGTTTGGTTTTGACAATAAAGAGCAGTTGTTACAAACAAAAGCAGGCAGTATATCTCCCCCATACCAACACGATGGCGCTCCCTCACGACTAAAAATGCTGGATAAACTCGCACAGTGTCGCGAACATGGCTCAGTTAAATTCGAGTGGCAGACAAAAAAATTGTCTGGCGAGATAATTTGGACTGAAATTGTCATCACAAAAATAAATTATCACGACCAGGAAATAATGCATTTACTGTGCCGCGATATTGATGAGAAAAGATTATTGCAAGGACAAATAATTCAGCGCTCCGCTGAATTCGAAGAGACTAACCGGCTGTTAACAGAGCAACAGAATATCTTTGAATCTTTGTTCAATGAAAGCTCCGATGGCGTCTCTCTATACTCCAAGGGAGTCTTTATTGACTGTAACAATGCGTTGTTGGAGATGTTGCAATACCCCACTAAAACACAATTTTTAGAGACTAATCCGAGCGAATTATCACCGCTTATTCAACCTGATGGAGCACTGTCAAAAGACAAATCGGCACTGGCGATTAAAAAATGTTTTAAAAGTGGTAGCAATCGACTGGAATGGCTCTGTCTGAAGCTTAATCGGGAGGCCTTTTGGGTCGAAATTGTGATGACCAGAATCTGCTCTAACAAGCAGAACCTTATTCACTTTGTATGGCGAGATATCAGCATAAAAAAACAGTTAGAAGAACTCAATATTAATAAAACGGTACAACTAGAGCACTCCAATGAAGAACTGGTAACAACCATCGATCATTTAGAACATACTCAGGATCAGCTGATAGCCGCCGAAAAAATGGCAGCCCTAGGCGCATTAGTGGCAGGGG